>JBKSMP010000017.1:0-2229 GCA_046881885.1 Opitutales bacterium | reverse complement strand
CTAAAAGAAGATCCAACTACCATTATTACTGCTTTTTCACTTTCTAACGATAGTATTCGTATTACTAATAGTTTGGAAGAAGAAGATAAGGAGCATTTTCTAGAAGAGGCTGAATTGCGCGACAAAACTATGAAACGCTTTCCCTCTGTACTTATCGGACGTTTTGCTACTGATACCCATTTTGAAGGAAAAGGATACGGCTCTGCTGTAATGGAGTTTATTAAGACACTTTTTCGTATTAACAACCGAACAGGATGTCGTTTTCTAATTGTTGATGCATACAACAATCATAGAACTTTACACTTTTATGAAAAGAATGGTTTTAAGTACCTTATTGAAGATGAAAAGTTAGAAGCTAAATATGTTGGCGTTAGTAAAAAAAAGTTACCTCTTAATACTCGTTTGATGTATTTTGATCTTCTCGATATAAAGGTTAATTAATTCTGCGATTATATTTCATTCTAGCAGCACCCTCTCGGTGCTGTTTTTTTTATACTACTGCAACAACAAAAACAGATAAAAATAGACAAAAACGGAATTTTTCGAAAAAATAAAAATAAAAATTAACTTTTCATATCAAAATATTTGCATATATTGAAAAATATTCGTACTTTTGCAGCGTAAATATTAAAAAGAAAATAGAAAGAAACGAAAAATAAATAAAAACAAAATGATTGGAGAGATATTTAATGCTAAAGATTATAGCTTAAAACCAAAAGCTACAATTCAACAAACGGGCAAAACTGGTTTTAATACAGATGCTATTAATCAACTCAAAATAGACGAAAACAAAGCCGTTGTTCTCGCGCCAGACACACAAGATAAGAAAGTGCTTTATATGGCTGTAGTTGAAGCTGATAATTGCGAACATGCTTTCCCTATTCGCAAATCTGGAGCGTACTACTATATCAACACCAAGCAGCTCTATGACCACATGGAATTTGATTACACCAATAATACCATCATGTTTGATCTTGTCCGTTGCGACAAGTACGATGATGTCATTGGGGGAGAATGTTATAAAATGATTGCACGCTCGCATACGCGAACGAGCGACGAAAACGAAGTGTAAATAGTGCCTACCGAAGACCTTAATAACATAGAATCACTACTCGAATTTTCCCAGCAGCAAGATGAACTAATAGCAGGGCATCAAAAGGAAATGTCGCAAGTACTCGCCAACAAAGAGCACTTGCGAGTTGCTCTTGCACATGAACACAAAGGGAGGATAGCTGCTGAGGCAGAAAATATCGAACTAAAAAAACAACTAGCACTACTTCAAGCCGAAAACCAAGAACTCCGCAACCGTCCCAATATCGTTGCGGACACCTACATTGAAACACAAAATGTCAAACAGCAGTGCAATTATTTGCCTCATTCTCGCCGCACTTCAAGATACAAACTTAATAATTCAACCCAAACACAATTACAACTATGGAACACTCCAACCGCAACATCTATGTAGCAGGTAATTTTATTGCCGAACAGCATGTGGACATACAAATTCTTCATGCAGATAAAGTTTATACACAACCTCAACAATCAGCTACTATCAAGCCGAAAGTTATCATCGCTGAGGATATACCAACTACTCCAAAAGCCTCCGCTTCTCAAAAAGCCAAAACGAAACGAACAAACGCTGCGGTTACAGAAGCAACTTTCATATACCGACATGCACCCAAACATGCCACTCGCATTGTTACGCTCTACCAACACCTACTCAAAGCTCAGTGGATAGCACCTGATACCAACCCAGATGATTTCTCTGCCATTTTTGAAGGTAATCCTTCCACCGCACGCATCAAATGGATTGCCAAACAAGCCTATCTTTACTATCTAATTCGTCAATTGGTAGATCTGCAACTCGTTTCGATACCACAAAATGCATCTGTTTGGCAAATTGTAGAAAGCCATTTTTTGGATAAAAACAGCCGTCCGTTCCACAATTTTAACAAACAAAAGGAACCTATTAAGGCTAAAGCAGCTATAGATAAACTTATTGAAATATTGCAACCTTCGGCATAATCTTCGGCACAAGGCAAAATTTTTCAAAAAAAATCACTTAGGCGGGAGTTCTTGATTTTCAAGAACTTCCGCTTTCTTTATATGCTGTCATAAACACTAAATTCTCAAATCTTCGGCACAAAACCGCTTCTGTGCCGAAGATTTTTGCAGCATTATTATAGAAACGCGTCCCACAGAAAGGACACCACCGCAGAGCGCGGCAGG
>JBKSMP010000016.1:0-30759 GCA_046881885.1 Opitutales bacterium | reverse complement strand
CATCAACTGGGAAGAAGTTTCGCACTTTTTCAACTTCGACACCATCGCGGAAGAAAAACGAACGAACTTGGAAACGAACATCCGACTCCTCGTCGAAGAACAACTTAAGCTCCCCAGCGGCCAAAACCTCTGGAAAGCTTTTCAATTTTGGGAAGATCAACACCCAGAGCTAGGCTTCCAGTTTGAGTTTGCGTTGATAGATGAATCTGAGGCTTATATTAAATTGAAAAACTACGAAAATCAGATTTTTCTGTTTGAAATTGCTCTCAATAAAGTATTTGCAGAAGATTTTAAAATTCCATTCTGGCAAGTGATAAAAAATAACTTGCATCAAAAAACTAATTTAGGTCTCAAGAAACTTCTTAATGAAAATATGCTTTATAGACCTTGTCTGATAAAATTAGTCGATCCAAATGATTCAAGTCATTGGGAATACCATCTTCGCGAGCAGGAATTACCATTTTTTATAACATTGGCTCATGAGTTTTTACATGCGTTAAATCAATTGGAAAGAATTACATGGATTTTAGGAAGTTTAGATATAGAAACGATGGAAGAATTCTTTGCAGAATTGAATCTAATAAATTCAAATGTTTGCAATGAGAACAATCTTGTTTGCAATATTTTATGCTTATTTAACAAAGAAAAATTAAATAAATATAATTTGTTGGATTTTTGTAAGCAATTAAAAATGCAATATCACAGGTATCGACAAGAAGAGAATTCTCTTGAGGTATTATTTGAAGCAATACTTCCTATCCAAAAATTTTTAGCGAAAAAATTGAAATTACAAAATAATAAAGGAATCCTGGAAACAAGGCATAAGGATTTATGGCAAAACAAAGATAATAACGACTCTCTCGACGAAATGACCATTATTTTAGAAAGTGAACGAAAAATTGGAGAGGTTGAATTTGTTTTTATCGGTGAAACAACCTTTTTAAGAGAGTATTACCATGACAATGCGATAATATCTTGGTCTCATTTCCCAGCCAGAGATCTTGAATTTTGGCAAAAAATGTCTGCTATTTTGCAAGAGAATTATGTACAACAAACGCTATTTTTATTTGATTTGGAGCAAAACAATATACAATATTTTTATATTGATGAGCATCAAAGCATACAAGAAAAATATTATTTTTATAAAGGCAATAGTTACAAATATAAAAAGTTACAAAATTATTTACAAAACGAACTTAATATCGTACACATTCCAATAGAAGCAATAATGTTATGGGAAAATACACAAAATGTTTTTTTAGGTGGTAAGATTCAAAAAACACCAAATATTCAATTTTGGCATTTTATTGCATATCCTACAAGTGATGTATCTATTAGTTTATTGCCAAAATATACGGAAATTAAAAAAGAACATGATTTTTATGCTCAATTAAAAGAGCTTTTTGGGCAATTAGATGAAGAAAAAATAAATTTTATAAAACTTTAAAACCCTGGATGGCCTTTTTGAAAGGCCATCATTATTGGAGATCATATTTTATCATTCCTCTTAAATTTATTAAATATTCCCCAACGGGAGTATGATCATATAATCCATTCATACAATAAGTAACACCTTTTTCGTGAATACTTCCAAGTTTTGTCGTTAAATCTATTCGTTTACAAAAATCACCTGGTACAAGATAATCTTTTTCATTTGCTTTTTTTATTATATAAGCATATTTACATCGCAAAAAATGGTCTGGATAGTCGACTTTTTTTTGTTTATCGCACCAAGCATGGAAATTTTCTTCAGTAGCAATGACTGTTTCTAATTCTTGCTTTAATTCTTCATCATTAATTTTCCAATATTTGTCTTCGCAATCCTTAATTAATTCTTCTGGCAAATTCAATTTTAGTCCTATACGACCATAGCTTGGTTTTGATTCATCTTCTTCATAGGCTAGTTCGGGTGCATAAGGATTATCTTTAAAAATAATGACTTTCTCGATTCCGCCATTACTATTGTATTCTATGAGAACATTTTCGGTCGGCATGGGTCCATTTCCGTCCCAAATCTCGTAATCATCGCTTCCCAAGGCACAGAGCCCGTTTACCCCGATTATGACTACCAATCCAATTAATTTCGTGATTTTACTTAACATTTGTCCTCCTTGTGTATGTCTTCTTGTTTTATTTGCAGTGTCCGTGGCTTTTAGCCATCCTTTTTACTTTGTAGCAGCTTTAGGCGATTCTTGTAAAGATTAAAAGCTATTATAAAGTGTTTTTTATAAAATTTCCAACGCAAGGCTATCGGCTAGCAGCAAACCTTTTGGAGTACAGTGCAGTATGGAATTTTGACACTCAATCCAGCCTTGTTGCTGGAAGTGTTGCCATAAAGGTTCGAATTGAGACAAATCGGTAGATGGGAAACGTTTTTGTAGTTGTTGTAAGTCAATACCTTCACACATTCTTAGGCCAAAAATGAGACAATCTTTACATAGCGTAAGTTCGTCCAATGTTTCTAAAGAAGCAAATGTTTGAGTGCCTTCAGGATCGATTTTAAAGTGATTTTGGAAGCGTTGTTGTTGGAATTGCGAAGCAGCACTGGGACCTATCCCTATCCATTCTTGCATACGCCAAGTATTTACGTTGTGTTTGCATTCAAAACCGGGTTTTGCAAAATTAGAAACTTCGTAATGTTGATAACCAAATTGCGGTAAAAAACTCCATGTAAATTTGTAAAAATCAGCTTCTCGATTACTATCTACCGACTGATGGGCTTCCGGCACAAAGGGCCCTGTTTCGCTTTCATAAGTTAGGCAATACGTTGAAATGTGTTCTGGATTTAAATTTACAATCTCTTCTAAATCTTTTTGCCAGAGTTTAAAATCGGAAAAATCTGGCGGAAAAATAAGGTCTAAATTGACATTATAAAAGCCAGCTTTTCGTATCGCTTCATAAGCTGCAAAAATCTGTTTGCGTGTTTGCTTGCGTCCTAATTGCTTTAAAATATCTGGATTAAGACTTTGTACTCCCATGGAAATACGAGTCACTCCAAGTTGTTTTAAATATTGAAGTTTGTCGAATGTTATCGTAACCGGTGAGACCTCTACTGTCCACTCTTTAGGCTGCATAGCAAGAGATTGACATAAATGTCCTAAATGTTCTATTTGCGCTACCGATAAGCAGCTTGGACTACCCCCTCCCCAAAAAATAGTATCGATAGTGCGGTCTTGCAAACGCTCTTGCCACATCCGAAATTCTCGTTCTACTTGCCTAAAATAAGCTTTTATACTTGCATCTGTAGGTTGTACTTTAAAAAAATGACAATAAGCGCATTGATTTGCACAAAAAGGTACGTGAACGTAAAGACCTAAAGATAAAGCTTGTAAATTCATAAAAAATTGTAAATTATATATAGCATGAAAGTCGATTCGCCAATGTTAAAAAGTATTTTTTCGTTCAGCAGTAAAACTTTACTTATTTTGAGCCTTGCAGGTTGTTCGAAAACATTAACGAATGTTACACCCGATGATGCTCAGCGCAATCCTTCTAATTTGTATCGCTTTACAACACAATGTAATATTCGAATGAATAAAATCATTCCGGAAACATTGAAACTTTCGTTAGTCATTGATGGAGAAAAGTTCCCTTTAAAACCTTATGAATTGACACCGTCGTTCTATTATTATGATTATTTCTTAGATTCGACACGTACAGACGCAAAATATTTCTTTGAGGCTTGTTATACTACCAATAATCGTGGTAATCGTGTTGAACGTTGTGATAAGACCCCGCTTGCTAAATTTAAAATTAAAGAGCATTTCTGTTCTTGTTTAGGAGGTGAACGTGCTCCCATAAGTGCAGAAGTAAAAGTGTTAGGACAGGGATTTACTGCAGGCGACCTTGTTCAAGTAGGTGAATATAATGCGGTTACCCATTTTATTTCGGAAAATGTACTTTCCTTCCAAGTCCCTAATGTTGAAGCCGGAAAGTTTTATCCTGTTTACTTCATTTCTAATGGAGAAAAGAATTTTATTGGAAATTTGCTTATCGATCAAGGTTTGTTGTCAGTAGACACAGATGGTATTGAGCTCAGCACCGGCGATAAGGAAGAAGTTACGATTTTCTCATCTATAAAGGCAGGTCCTGGTGGTTTGTACGTAAATGTTACTACCGACATTCCTAATAGTGTTATTATGCCAGAAGTTATCATTCCCGAAGGAGAAAACTCAGTATCTGTTGAAATAGAAGGTGGTGACGCTGGCGAAGGTCATTTGTATATTTCTGCAAAAGGTTTCAACGAAGTCGAATTGCCGATAGTTGTTCAAGGCGATGAAGATGATGTTGATTCTGAAGAATAATTATTTGTTCATAAAAGTCTTCATGAGAGAAAATTTTAGGATTTTCTCTCTTTATTATTAAATTTTATAGGGAGCTACCAAGATAACAAATTCTCCTTTTTCAGGAAACGATTTTTCATTAAATGTCGCTAAAGGACCACGATAGAAAGATTCGTTTAGCTTTGTTAATTCGCGTGCAATCATAATATGTCGTTCAGGTTCAAGCCATTCCTTTAATTGCGCTACGAGTTTATGAATACGGTAAGGAGATTCGTAAAGAATCCAAGTACCTTCAAAGGTTTTATAAGCTTCGATAATTTTTTTTCTAGGACCTGGTTTTAAGGGCAAAAACCCAAGAAAACAAAAAGAATTACTTGGAAAACCAGAAACACTTAAGGCCGTAATAACGGCACTTGGACCTGGAATGGGAACAATCGGTACTGCTTGTTCGCGGCAAAGTTTTATGAGGCGATAACCTGGATCACTGATTGTTGGCGTACCTGCATCACTTACGAGCGCAACCGATAAGCCACTTTTTAAACCTTCTAGAAGATGGTGTGCGCTTTTTTCTTCACCTGCATCGCGATAGACAAACAATTTTTTATTATGAATGCCAAAGGCCGACAACAAGCGTTGTGTACAACTCGGAGTTTCACAAGCGATACAATCGCAAGTCTCCAAAATACGAATGGCTCGTAAGGTTAAATCTGCTAAATTCCCCAAAGGCGTTGCGACTACATAAAGCGTACCTGCTTGGGCCGCTTGATGTTCGCAAAGCGCTTGGAAATGGATATTAAGCATGGATTTTAAAGAACAACTTTTTCCCTACTCTTACGATTGTTTCACCTTCCGGCAATCCTGCATTGATGTCGTTTATACGTTGTTCATTAACTTCTACACCGCCTTGTTCAATCAAGCGTTTTAGTTCTTTTTTACTGCTCTTAAATAACTGTGTTGCAACAATTACATCCACAAGGTTTTTGCAATCCGTCAATTGCGAACGATCAAATTCTGGCATCGAATCTGGAATTTTCTTTTGAGAAAAAATCGTCTCAAATGTTTTTTGTTCCTCTAAAGCTACTTCCTCCCCAAAGAAATGTCCCACAAGCTGACGCGCTAAAAACTTTTTCATATCCATTGGATGCTGCAACTTACGAGCTTCAATTTCTTCGGAAGTTTCAAGCAGCAATAAGCGGAAATATTCCCACATAGATGCATCTGGAATGGACATTATTTTCCCAAACATATCTTTAGAGGTGTCATTGAAGGCAATGTAATTTCCGAAGCTTTTGGACATCTTTTTGGCACCATCGAGTCCAACCAACAAAGGCATACACAAAACTGCTTGTTCAGTTTGGTCAAAGATTTTTTGGAATTGACGACCTAGACACATATTAAAGAGCTGATCAGTTCCACCCAATTCAACATCGGCTTGCAAAACGACTGAATCATAAGCTTGCAAAACGGGATATAAGAATTCAATCAAAGCGATAGGAGTTTTTTCTGTATAACGCTTGGTAAAGTCATCGCGTTCTAACAATTGAGCAACCGTTAAATGACGTGTCAAACTAAGCAAATCGCCAAAGCTCATCTTTCCGAACCATTCGCTATTACGACGTGTTTCGGTTTTTTCTGGATCAAGAACTTTAAAAGCTTGTTCTAAATACGTACTAGCATTTTGTTCAATTTGCTCAGGCGTTAAAACAGGACGGGTTGAAGAACGTCCGCTAGGATCCCCAATTTGCGTCGTATAATCACCGATTAAAAAGATAACTTTATGCCCCAAGTCTTGAAATTGGCGTAATTTATTAAATACAACCCAATGACCAAATGTTAAATCTGGACGTGTAGGATCTACGCCCAACTTAATACGCAGCTGCTTTTTTTGCGTTAACTTTTCCTTAAGAACCGCATCTCCAACATGTTTTTCAACATTTTGAATGATTTTGCTCCACTGTTTTTCTACATCCATCATTTTACCTTAATATTACGACTTCTCATGAAACATGCAATGCATAATGCTAGAATAACTGTATTTAATAATACACCTAATGCAAGCTCATAATCTCTTGCTTCATATAATCGTAAGCCATTGGCATTAACAGCTCCCGACCAGTATTTATCCAAGGAATGTGCAACTAAATATTGCAAAAGTGTAAGACCTAACATGTTAACGGTATTGACCCAGCCAACGATAAAACCGGACGTTTGTGGAGTTGATAATTGTGCTGCTAAGGCAAAACATAAAATATCTGCACACGCAAAGAAGCCAAGCGCAAATAGTATAGTTTGTAAAACAAACGACGGCAATTGACTTGGGCCATAAATGATGGTAGCAAATAAACAAATTAAAACAATACAACAGACGCGAACCCCTCTTAAGCTACGTTTTCCATTGAAAAGCATCGGTATAGCCAAAGCACCAATTAAAAAACCTGCAAATATGAATTGACTATAAAAAACAGCTTGTATATCGCTTAAATGATACTTTGCGATTAATAAAGTATTACTCCACAAATCCGACAATGTTGTTACAACTGCACATGTACCAATGGTTAGTAATGCATAAAGGAAAATTCGATAGTTTGTAACAACCGACCAAAAGGTCTTCCAAAAATTATTTTCAGAAGTTTTTGTTGTAACGATTTGAGACTTTGGCAAGGCAAAATAACAAATAATAAATAAAATAACCCCCACACCATTTAAGCACCATAAGGCTTTTTGCCAGTCACTTGTTAAGGAGCAAATGTATTTTAACAAACTATTGCCCAAAATAATAATTACTGTTCCTAAGGTACAGGTAATGCCAATAAAAATACCGCAAAGTTTGTCGGAAAACGTATCGGAAACCATTTTAACGGTACTCATAAAAGCAGGAGCAGCACCAATTCCAATCAAGATACGGCCCCATTGTGCACATGCTATTGAGCTTGTATGCGTAAAAAGGAATTGCCCTATTAAACATAACCCAAACGCGATTAGTATAAGTTTACGAACCTCTACTCGATCTAATAAAATTCCAAAAGGAATTTGCATACAACTATAGATGAAAATGCAATAAGTACTTAAGGTCGCAAATTCATTAGCAGAACAGCTAAAAGTAGTTCGAATGTTATCTGTAAATGTGCTAGGATAGACTCTCAATAAGTATTGATAGGCATAAAATAATGAAAGTAAAAACCAATTAAGGTAGGCTTGCCGATTGTCTCGATTCATGATCTTATTAATCCAATCAGAAAAAATTTCTACAAGACAAGCTAAAAAAATATTTTTTTAAGTCGGTATGCCTTTATTTTTATTACATCTTATCACCTCACTGCCTTTTAAAGCAGAGAGATGATAGTAGGCGTACTTTATTTGCACAAACTTAATAATTCTTGAACACGATTCGTTTGTTCCCATGGCAAAAAAGCTTTTGTAAAATGGCCAAATTGCGTTGTTTGCCGATAAATAGGACGTTTTAAATCTAAGGCTTCAAGAATTGAAAAAGGACGTGCATCAAAAACTTGCGAAACCGCTTTATGAAGGACCTCAATGTCACATTTTTCTGTTCCGTAAGTGGTCAAATCGTAATGAATGGGTTTGGTTCCTCCAATGGTATAAGCAAGGCGTACCTCTACACGACTCGCCAATTCTGCTGCAACGATATTTTTCGCAACCCATCGACAAAAATAAGCTCCTGAACGATCTACTTTAGAGGGATCTTTACCTGAAAAAGCACCGCCACCATGATGTGCCCAACCACCATAAGTATCCACAATAATTTTGCGGCCTGTTAATCCAGAATCTGCAGACGGCCCTCCATGAATAAAACTTCCACTAGAATTGATATAATAAGCGGTTTTGTCCGAAAGCCATTCACCGGGAACAACCTCAGGAATCAATTGCTCACGACAATAAGATTTGATTTTTTCTTGGCTAACGCTTGTACTATGTTGAGTCGCTAAAACAATGTTTTCAATTTCAACAGGACGGTTATCTTCGTAAAGCATCGTAACGAGTGCCTTACAATCAGGTCGTAACCAAGAAACTTGATTTTCTTTTCTAGCTTTAGCCAATTGATGACATAAACGTTGAGCTAGCATGTAGGAAGCTGGCAAATATTCCGGTGTTTCATCACAGGCATATCCGAAGAAAAACCCTTGATCTCCTGCTCCAATCTCCTTGGCGCTTTTGGAAACAGCATCATTGATTTCACTCGATTGTGCTGTTAATAAATTAATAACAAATACCGAATCTGCGTTAAAATCTTCTTTAGGATCAGTGTATCCAATATCGCGAATCGCTTTGCGAACGATTGCTTCATAATTGAGTTGAGCAGTGGTAGAAATTTCCCCTGCCAAAACAACGCAATTCGATTTTACAAGTGTTTCGCAAGCAACATGCGCATTTCGATCTTGTTCTAGACAAGCATCTAAAACGGCATCCGAAATGTAGTCGGCAACTTTGTCTGGGTGTCCTTCCCCAACAGCCTCTGATGATATGTGTTCGTATTTCATTTTATTCTTTTTTACATTCCTTGTAAGTTAAATAAAGCGTGCAAGGCGCAATAATTGCAAAACCTAAACACGTGGATAAGGTTGGTTTTTCTGAAAAGAAAATAAAACCAAATAACGCTGACACAAAAAAGTCACAATACCGAAACGGTGCTAAAGCCGATGCGTCCATATAGCAAAAGGCTTTTAATAAACAATAAAAAATAAGGTTAGCTCCAATTCCTAAGGTAATTAAAAGGCTTATGTTGTTTGTAAACGCAAACGAATAATGTTTTATGGCCGGATAAGCGCTCAATAAACACGTGAAAAAAGCTGTATAAAACAGCATGTTTATCATGGATTCTTTACAAACATACTTCTTGTTAAAGACGTCTAGCAATGCAAAAAGAAGTGAAGAAATAAGAATGATACAAGAACGTTTATCAAAACTTACATCTTGTGGATTTAAAACCACAAGAACGCCAATAAATCCAATGATAGTTGTTAGCCAACGATCGCGATTAACAGATTCTTTCAAAATAGGAATCGACAAAACTAAGGTAAAAAATGGAATAGAGTAGTTCAAAACAATTGCTGTACTAATCGGTACTAGCAATAATCCATAACACCATAAAACGAGTCCTACAAACAACAAAAGGCCTCTAAATACGTGGATCTTCCAATAAGGTGTTAAGGAGAATCCTTGCTTACACCACTGCCAAACTAAAAAAGGCAATAAAGTTACAGCCCCTAATAAAAATCGGAAAAAAGTGATTTCTTCCCCCGTTAAATCTTTCCCTAATTGCTTTTGGATAACATCTAAACCGACTCCAATCACTAAACTTGCTAAAAACCAACTTACGCCTCGTAATAATTTCATACGAATTTCAAAAAAACAGATTTTTACTACAAAAGCGAGATTTTTATGAAAAAATAAAAGAGGGAGATTTTTCCCTCTTTTTGATACATACTCGAATTTAATTAACGTCTATTTACATATAAAGGTAGATCGGACAAATTCTCTAAAAATAAAGTTTTATTTTTTTCAAAAAGTGGCATAATAGAAATATGCTCTATTATTTGTGTTTATTGGAAGACGTTTGGGGACCGTTTCGATTGTTTCATTACGTGACGTTTCGTGGCGTAATGGCTTTGTTGACGGCTTTAATTTTTATTTTAGGAGTAGGTCCTAAGGTATTTGCTTGGTTGCGTGCAAAAAAAATAAAAGATATTGTTCGAGATGCAAAAGACATAAAAGATTTAGCTTCTCTACATGCGCACAAGGAGCAAGTTCCAACAATGGGTGGAATTGTTATTATTGGAGCCGTTGTTTTGTCGGTCTTACTTTGGATTCGCATTAATGTTTATGCTTATGGAGCTTTGTTTGTAGGGCTCATATTAGGCGGTATTGGTTTTGTAGATGATGCTTTAAAACTTAAATATAAAAATTCCAAAGGGATTGCAAGTCATTGGAAGTGGTTTGTTCAAGGTTTAGCTACGTTTATCGTATTGTATGTTTTGTTAAATACCCCAGGAGTAGGTACTAAAATCGATGCCTTATACCTCACTTTTCTAAAACATCCTGTGCTTACATCTTTACCGGCATCACTTTTATTTTTGTACTGGTTTTTCGTCATTGCAGGTACAAGTAATGCCCTTAATTTAACGGATGGGATTGATGGTCTTGCGATTGGTTGTTCTCTGACTGTTGCAGTTACTTATGCTATTTTTTCTTATGTAACGGGCCATATTGTTTTGAGTCATTACTTGCACTTACCTTACTTAAATGGTGTAGAAGAATTGTCTGTGCTTTGTCTAGCTATCGTAGGAGCGAGCGTTGGATTTCTTTGGTATAATGCTTATCCTGCAGAAATTTTTATGGGAGATACCGGATCATTAGCCCTAGGAGGTTGGATTGGTTGTATTGCCTTAATGACCCAACAAGCGTTTACCTTGATTATTGTAGGTTTTGTATTTTTTATAGAAGCTTTATCAGTCATTCTGCAAGTTACCTCTTATAAGCTTTTTAAGCAGCGTTGCTTCAAAATGAGCCCTTTACACCATCATTTTGAGCTCATGAAAATCCCAGAATCGAAGATCATTGTACGTTTTTGGATTGTGTCTTTTTTGTGCGCTTTATTGGGCTTAATGACTCTAAAATTGCGGTAAATGAAGGAGCGATTAAACCAGTTATTCCCTCGCTTGCGAAAAGTTGGTATTTTAGGTGCAGGTATTTCTGGAAAAGGTTGCGCACGTTTATGTGATAAATTAGGTATTGCTTACGATTTATTGGATGAGGCAGAAAAATCTTCTGAAAAGCCTCATTTAAAAAATTATGATTTATGCATAACGAGTCCAGGATTTGCCCCTCATCATCCATGGATACAAGTCCTTCAAAAGCAATCCATACCACATGTGACAGAAATTGACTTTGCAGCCTTGTACCTAAAAAAACCTATGATTGCGGTTACGGGAACCAATGGAAAAACTTCTGTAACGGAAGCACTTGCACAAATACTTTGTTTAGCAGGGAAACCTGCATGCGCTGCAGGAAACAACGGAACTGTTTTATCTGAACTTACTGCAAAAGGGTTAAATCCTGAAACCATTGTAGTGTGCGAAATCAGTTCGTATCAAGCTTGGCAATTGCGTTATTTAAAGCCAATGTATACACTTTGGACCAATATTGATGAAGACCATATCATTTACCATGGAAATTTTAGGAACTATTTTGAAGCAAAAGCTAATTTGCTAAAATTGACGCAAACATTCGCTATTTGTGGATCAACATTACAACCTTATTTAAAAAATAATCCCAAAGTCATTTTTGCAGATTCTCATGAAAAATTGGCCGATTGGCTTGCTCAATTTCCGCTGTGTTATTCCCGAGGTCAGTGCGAAAATTTCGCTTTATTAAAGACCTTTGCTGAAGTGTTTGGAATTTCTCCAAAAGTGTTAGAAACGGGCTTGAAAACATTCAAACAATCGCCACATCGGCTTCATTGTTGTTTAAAAAAAGAAGGTTATGAATTTTGGAACGATTCCAAAGGAACGAATTTACACGCAGTAAAAGCTGCATTA
Organism: Opitutales bacterium; assembly: GCA_046881885.1. Taxonomy (GTDB): domain Bacteria; phylum Verrucomicrobiota; class Verrucomicrobiia; order Opitutales; family UBA9783; genus JBKSMP01. The sequence continues at coordinate 18,920 of JBKSMP010000016.1, read as the reverse complement.
AAAAGCTTAAAAAATAAAACAAATATCTATTGGATCCTGGGAGGACGATCTAAAGGTGAAAACGTAAAAACGTTTCCGGAAGTATTCAACTGTTTCCCTAATGTTAAAAAGATTTTTCTTATCGGAGAGAGCGGCAAAGAACTCGCTAAAAACGCTTCTTTGTTTAAAACTCAGCTTAATTATGTAGTTAACCTAGAAGGGGTTTTCGCGAATTTAAAACACGTTAAACCCCCTGCTACCATTGTTTTAAGCCCCGGCTTCTCAAGTTGGGACCAATTTTCATCGTATGCCGAACGCGGCAATTTATTCGAAAATTTGGCTCGAGCATTTACCTTAGGCTGAAATTAGAGAATTGTTGTATTTCTTTTGATTTTGTATCGCAGAATGATGTTGTTTAGGAGAAATGTAAATAGCTCCATTCTCATACTGAGAGACATAACCTTCTCGAATTAAAAGCAAAAGATTGCGTTTGAAGTTAGAAATTCTTTCTGCCTCTACACAACTTCCTACAGTTTTTGTTTTGTCGGAAATATTGAAAAAGGAACGCATCAAACGCTCTACTGATGCATTTTGATTTTTTTCAATGGAATCAATGATTTGCTTTATTTCGTCTGAAAACTGGGTTGATTCATCTCGAATACGCCGCTTTATTGAGCACACACAAACGATATTGTTCCTGTACTTATCTCTGCGATAGATATGAAATCCGGCTTTGTGCATACGTCTCCTACACCAATTTGCTATTCGTAAAGGAGTCTTATATTCTTTTTCTAATTCTTGTTGTACCAAATTTCTTAAAATAGGATCAGGAAGATCAGAAACGGTATCGGGATTAAGTCTAAAGCTCAAAACTTTATCAATTACGTTATCTGTACAATTATTTATAAGATATTCCCTTGCTGATAAACGACTCATAAAGTAGAGTTCTGGATTGGATTTAAGACGATAACGTGTAGCTGATCTCATGTATTCAAGCCAATCGTTTACTTGTTTGGGATCTTTTTCGTTTTTAATGCCAGCAACAAACTCTTTCCAAGAATATTTACCTGCTAAAGATTCTTCATAATGCTCTTTTAAGAAATCATTATAAATATGATAATTTGGCGGCCCTAATAAAACACCTGTAAATCCACATCGACTAACAGAAGTAAATTGCCCTTTAGGAGGATCGATTTCTATTTTTTCGGAATAAAAGAACTTATCCCAATGTTTTTTGATGAGGTAATCACAAGCACTGGCATAGGAAATAAAAGGTAGATTTTCTGGAAAAACACAGTAAATACTATGATTTTCTTTAGCCTTTAAAACAATGTCATAACGATCTGATTTTTCCAAAAAAAGCGCTACCAACGGATAAAAAGCATACGTTATATAACTTTTTTTCAATGTCTGCATAAGTGCATCTAAAACCTCTTTATTAGGTCTAATGTCCACCTTTAAGACATTTTTTTCAATGTTTAAGCGTGTATCTTCACGGTTGGATAGCCATTGTTTGGATGCTTGGCTTTTCGAATTTAGTGTACTTTCTTCATAATTTTTTTCAGTCCACATGGGCCCTAATGAAAGAGCCTGTATCTTTTGCAAGATAATTTCTCTCGTATTCAAGGGAAGAAATAAAAACTATTTAGTTGTATTTCAACTGAACATTATCTACCATAGTTGAATACTTTTTATTTGTGAAGAAAAATCTTACTTTTTATGGAAAATTTTGAACATTTAACCTTTAAACCTCATTATGGTTACGACACGTATGTTGCTCCACAATCGATCATTTTGGGACACGTCACAATCGGCAATAAATGTAGTATTTGGCCTTTTGCATCCCTTCGTGGTGATGTAGAACAAATTCATATTGGAAACGGTACCAACATCCAAGAAAATGTTGTTGTGCATGTAAGCGGCGATGCAGATGTTCAAATCGGTGATTATGTAACCGTAGGCCATGGTGCTATTGTTCATGGTTGTCACATTGGATCCCATTGCCTTATTGGTATGCATGCTACGATTTTAGATGGCGCTAAAATTGGAGATCATTGTATCATTGGTGCCCAAACACTCATTACCCAAAACAAAGAAATCCCCCCCTATTCGCTTGTGTTGGGTAGTCCTGGAAAAGTTGTTCGTACCTTGACCGAAGAAGATCTAAAGCTTATTGAACACAGTGCGCAAGTCTATATTGATGCTTTGAAATATTGGATTTAAGGTTTTTTATAGCTATAAGCAGTTAATTATTCTGTACACTTAAGCCTTTTCAAGGATTGTTCGAGCAAAGGAAGTTTTAAATAGATAATAGAGCCGGTATTTTTTTTGCTTTCAATTTCGACAAAACCATTATGTTCTCGCATCACACGTCGAACGATTAACATACCAATCCCATGGCCATCAGGTTTGGAGGTATGATTCTTTTCGGAAAGCATACTTGCGGCTTGTTCTCCAGTAATGCCGTCTCCAGAATCTGCAAAGGCAAGAATAAGATATTGGTCATCTTGTAAGCAGGAAATACGAATCCAACCTTTTGTACCAATTGCTTCTATACAATTTTTTAGCACATTAAAAATGGCTTGATGAAGGCGTGCTTTATCAATAAAAACTGGAGACAATTGGTGCGGAATATTTAAGTCTACGGCAATGTTCAAATTCTCTAATTGTGGGCGAAGAACCGACAAAACACTTTCGATTACAGGTTGTATAGGTTCTTTTTTTAATTGCAATTCTTTGGGTTGAGCTGCTTTTAGAAAATGCCGTATGATTTCATCCAAACGTGCTATTTCGTCCTGACAAATTTTTAAAGAATGCCTTACTTTTTCTGAAATAGAAACTTTGCTTAAAGCCCGTTGAATAAGCTGTAAATGGATCGCCATTGAATTAAGCGGATTTCCTAATTCATGCGCAACTTCTGACGCAAGTTGTACGACGGAATCAAAGCGTTCTTGTACAAGTTGTTCCTCTTTTTCTTGAATTTCTTGGGTTATGTCTTGCAGTAAGACGATAAAACGTTGTTCTTGGGTATGTTCCGGAAAAGTTTGTATGTGCAAACGGACTTGTTTTTTTTCCGGATAAATCAATTCTGTTTCTTTTGCCCAAACATCGGGGTGTAAATTCCCATGGGTAGGATCAAAAAAGTTTTTTAAAGAAGGGACCCAATGCCAAAGAATGAACTGTTTAGCATTATCTTTGGGCAGGTTTAACAACTGTGAAGCCGCTTTATTAAAAAATTCTATCCTTCCCTTTGCATCAACCAACAATATAGCTTCTTGCAACAAATTAAAAATGGAATCGAGCAAATTACGTTCTCGATCAAGGTACTGCAACAAATTACTTAACTCAACCTTGTTAAACTTATCTAAGCGAGCATACAATTTATCTCGTACACTTTTTTTTATCATTTCAAGGGATCTACAGACGGTGAGAGGTTGTAGCTGAGATAGGTTCTTGAAAAATATAGCAAGCATATTCTCCAGAGGGCAGCTTATCAAACTTACAAATAGATTCCATTTTTTTCTGCAAAACCTTTACTTCTGCTTCTGAAAAAACAACTAAAGTTGTATTGCCAGTTCGTTTTTCATCTTGAATTTCATAACGATATAATTGTAGGTAGACATCATTCAACTCTGCTGAAATATTACCGTACCAACACGTATCAGCCAAAACATTTGAAGCATCTGGCTTAAATGGTTTCCAAAGTTTTTTGAGCTTTTCACACGAAGACAGTTTAACATTCCCTAGTTCCGGTAAAGAGCCATGTGATTCGTAATACGTTTCGATAGCTGTTTTTAAAATAACGAGCTCTTGAACAAAGGTATCTGCCATATGAGATGTTTTTGCACGTTTAAAAGAAAAACCAGCTCCTGTTACTAAAACAGCGATACAGATAACAACCAATAAAAGTTCAATAAAAGTAAAACCTTTATGTTTCAATGCTGCCTCCCTTGGTTAGCAACGGCTTGTTGTGCTTTGGCGATTTCTTCGGCATCACCTAAATAATAATGCTTCAAAGGCTGCAATGCATCGTCCAATTCGTAAACTAAAGGCACTCCTGTAGGAATATTTAAATTAAGGATATCATCATCTGAAATCTTATCTAAATACTGAACTAAAGCACGTAAGGAATTCCCATGTGCAACAATAAGCACGTTCGAACCACTTGAAACTTTAGGAGCCAAGGTATTATGCCAATAAGGCAATAAACGATCTAATGTATCCTTTAAACACTCGCATAAAGGCAAAGAAGCCTCCGGAAGATTTTTATAGCGTGGATCATTGCCAGGATAACGTGGATCATTCTTTTCAAGCTCTGGTGGACGAATTGCGTAACTTCTACGCCAAATACGGACTTGTTCTTCACCATATTGAGCGGCAGTTTCAGCCTTGTTTAGACCTTGAAGAGCGCCATAATGCCGTTCGTTTAGTTGCCACGCGCGTTCTACAGGAATCCACATTAAATCCATTTCATCGAGAGTGATCCAAAGTGTTCGAATCGCACGTTTCAGCAAGGAAGTATAAGCACAATCAAAGGTAAACTTATTCTCTTTAAGCAAACGAGCAGCCTTTTGGGCTTCTTGCCTGCCCTTTTCCGTCAAATCTACATCTGTCCAGCCCGTAAATCGATTTTCCTGATTCCAAATACTTTCTCCATGCCTCAATAAAACTAAACGTTTCATAGGTTTCATAAAAACATAAACTGTCTGTTTTGACAAGTCATTTTTGGTAGCAGTTCTGTTTTTAAAGAAATACGAATTTAGGCAGAGTAAATAAAATAAAAAAACTTAAGAAATAGGCATAAAAAATGCTGTTCGAAAGCTTAGCCATGACTGTTGATAATCATAATAGACTAGATGCTGCAAGACTAGCCTTAACCAATATAGGAAAAGACATAAAAAGTTTTGCAACTGACGTTGTTGGCAAAATAGGTGGCGGCATTAGAAGCATAAAAGAAAAAGGCTGGTCTGAAATCAAAGCAGATGCGCTAACAAAACTCAGTCAAACACTCGACAACATGGCAACGCGTTGGGAAACAAAACATAGATCTGTTGTACTAAGACCTCTGGCAGATGGTGCAGCGCGTATGTCAATGAATCATTATGCAGATAAATTAAAAAATGACTTGTATCTTTCTGGAATTGACAATAGTGACACAAACCTAGATGTATCTCTTGCGCTTGACAACCTTTGCAACAACAAAGATCTAACTACTCAAGAAAAGATAAAGGAATTAAAATTGCTCTGTAGTTTATCTAAAAACTCTGAAAAAAGAGACAATCTGACAGATCGTATAAAAGAAACCTATACCTCCACTTCTATTTTTACACAAGAACAACAAAACCATATTGAAAGCATCAATGATCACCACGAAAAACAAGAGTGGGACGATTTTTATAAAACAACAAATTCGATTGAAAATAAATTAAAATTCCTTGGATATACACAATCCACCATAAATACAATAAAGGAATCAATACAGAAATTTGGATACGACGAAAACTATGATTTTAACAAGTTAAATTTATTCTCTAAAATCTTAGATAACAACACAATACAAAATGAGCAATATGCTATAGAGCTTGCTACAAAAACATTTAGGACAACAAACCTAAATTCAAACCACAAACTCGACTTCAACAAAAAACAATTCACGATCCCTTCAACAAATCCAACAGAAAATAATTCTATCGAAAACCTCTCCCAGGAATCATCAGTAGGTCTTTCTGTTCTTACAGAAGAACAACAAAACACTATTAATAATTTTCCTGAATCCTCTAATCAACAATCCTCTATACCACAACCCACTAAAAAAACTCCGCCACCGCTTCCTCCAAAAAACCAAAACAACACACAAATTCCTACAGAAAACACATCTTCTGCTGTCCAACAACCTGTAACCCCATCTCCTAATAAGCCCAGCCAACCTCCTCCAATTCCTCAAAAGAATGAAACACCTCAACTACCACTCAAACCCAATGGCATAAATCAACAAACCATACAGGCGAATACTAAATCGCCTGAACAATCCCATATAGCTCCTACAAAACAACCTCCTAAAGCACCCACAAGACCTTTGCCTCAACCGCCATCCCCAAAACAGCCCCCTCAACCTACTATCACCCAATCTACTAAGCAAGTTCCTACAAAAAGCCTTCCCCCAACACCTCAAAAAGCAACACTTCAAACCTCTACTCAATCTGCACCTCAATCTAATGAGGCAGCCATGCCAGCAGAAGTACCATCGCCTACACAATCCACTCAATCTGCACCTCAAACCACTACTCAACCTGCCGTAGAAGAAAATAAAACTGCCGAGACAACATCAAGCTCACATTCAGACACCAAGAAAACAACTACCTCTTTTTTAAAAAAAATAAAATCAAAACTTAGCTCAGGAGGAAATAAACCAATAGAAACAGATACGATTTCGCAAGACTCAGAACCTACGCCCATAACTCAAGATACGCAAAACGAGCTAGATAATTTACTAAAAAAACTAGAGGGATTGCAAGAAAGCGAAAAAGTTCCCAAATTAGTAGCCTACCTAAACGTTGCAAGAAATTCAAGTTTTGAAGCAACAGCTAAAGCAATGATTAATCTCGTACAAAAAGAACTAGAAGAAACACCAAAAAAAAATAATAAGCCCTCCATAAAAGACAGCAAAATACTAACAGAAAGGATCAAAAGTGGACTTGAAAGCATAACACAAACTATAGAAAACGATCAAGACAACAATGAAATATCACTTAAAGATCTTGAGCACCAAATATTTAAATTAGATTCAAGTAATAATTTTTACGAATCCTATCTGGACATCGTTGAAAAAATGCAAGATTGGTTTGAAGACAATATACCTCAAGATGATGAAAATTATAACAACATCAAAGAGAAGATCGACGATGTACTTAAACCAACAGCAAAAGACGAGAAACTAAAAGCTTTAAGAAAAGCCTTCGAGATACTAAAGAACCCTAATGAACAGAATTTAAACCAAGGACAATCAAAATAAAAACATTATTACCCCATAAAACTCTAACACCGTCTTATGAACGATACATCTAACTTACAAATTTCTTATAAAACCAAACGCGTTTTTGAAAAAAAGCTTGCACCTGCATCGCTTTATTTTTAAAATAAATAATTACTTATGGCAACTGGGGCAGCACAAAAGACAACATTATCGAAGACGTTGAAGCGATCTTTATTGTTAAAGATTCTTTCGAAATCAACGCCGACAAAAGAAGATTTAGATTCTATCATTGAATTAACGGCAACCAAAATTATTGATGATTTGGAGGCGCAAAGTATTACGCTTTATCTGATTGAAAACGAGCAAATCGCCTTTAAATATGTGTATTATTCACCTTCATTATGGGCGGAAAATCCAGGTCTGGAAGCGCGCTTTAACGAAAAACGTGAACAATTGCTTCAGTTAAGAATTCCTTTAGGTACAGGTCTTGTCGGAAAAGTTATACAAACCGGTGAATCCAATATTTTCAATAAAGTTGAAAATGGCGATGAACTGTATACTTTAAGTAAAAATACAGACTTCGAAATTTCTTCAATGCTGACGGTACCACTAAAAGATCAACGTGTTATTGGTGCCATTCAAATTTTAAATAAAGAGCCGAATGCGTCCAAACAGTTTTTAGACCGTGATGACCTTGTTTGTTTGCAAGAAGTTGCGGAATATACGTCGGCGCTTTTACTGCGTATTTTGGATCCTAGTTATGAAATTAACGAGTTGGATACGGCACGTTATATTTCGAATTTTACCGAAACGCCTTTAGTCACGAAAGAAGAAGAAATCGAAATCGATCAGCGCTTCGTATCCAGCTTTTCAGGAGAAACCTTATTAAAACTAGGCATATTCCCTTACAAACGGATTGATGATCAGTGCGTAGGGGTTTTGATGAAAAATCCTCTTGATTATCAAAGTCGAGAATCGTTTACTTTAAAAACGCAATTTACGATTGATGAAGTTATTGTTGTTCCTTCATCCCTTTTTGATCGTTTAATTAAATATAATTTCCCTGATTCTGGAGAAGCCGCACAAGATGTTTTTGAATCTAGTGCTAATATTCAAGAATTAACCAATCAATTAAAAGATGAATATAGCGACCTAGAAGCTGCGTCAGATCTTGACATCGAACAACTTAAAGCCGAAAGTGAGGCGAGTGCACCTATTGTAAAATTGGTCAATCAAATCATCGAAGATGCTTATTTTTCAGGTGCCAGTGATATTCATATAGAGCCTCAAGAGCGTGGACTTATTGTTCGTTATCGTATCGACGGTATTTGCGTAGAAAAATTAAATCTACCGTTAAAATCTTCTGCAGCCGTTGTTGCTCGCGTGAAAATTATGTGCGATCTGGATATTGCCCAAAAACGTTTGCCTCAGGATGGTCGTATTGATTTTGCCAAATACACAGCTAAAAAGCTTAATATCGACTTGCGTGTAGCGACTTGTCCGTCTCTTTTTGGGGAAAAAATCGTTATGCGTATTTTGGATAAACGTAAGTCTGCACTTCCCATTACTGCACTTGGATTTTCTGACAAAAATTTAGCAACCTATCGCGATTGTATTCAACGACCGTATGGAATGATTTTGCACTGTGGACCCACCGGTTCTGGAAAATCTATGACATTGTTTTCAGCCTTGAAAGAAATTGTAAGTCCAGAAATCAATGTTCAGACTGCAGAAGATCCAATCGAGTATACGCTTGCTGGTGTAAATCAAATGCAGACCCATAAGGCCATTGGTTTAAGTTTTGCAACGGCTCTACGTTCTTTCTTACGTATGGACCCAGATGTTATTCTGGTAGGGGAGATTCGAGATCTGGAAACCGCCGAAATAGCTATTGAAGCAGCTTTAACAGGTCACTTGCTGTTGAGTACTTTGCATACAAATGACGCACCTTCAACCATTGCACGTTTTACAGATATGGGCATCGATCCTTTCATGATTTCCGCATCCTTATTGGTCGTTTGTGCACAGCGATTAATTCGCCGTGTTTGTTCCAAATGCTGCGAAACAGGCTTACCTGATGATACTGAAAAACGTATCCTAGAAAATGCGATTCAATGGTCCGGTGAAATCAAGAAAATGAACCCAAAAGGTTGTCCGTTCTGCGGTGGAAGCGGTATGCGTGGACGTATTGGTATTCATGAATTGATGGTAAATAATGCCGAAATTACCCATGCTATCAACAACAATTTAGGCACCGAAAAAATAAAAGAATGTGCTGTAAGAAATGGTATGTTAACACTGCACCAAGATGCTATGCTTAAGGTAAAAGAAGGTATTACAACCATCCTTGAAGGTGTTTCAATTGCTCCACCTGATCGTATTCAAGTAGATTGATATATTTAAATCTAAAAAAGGGCCATATTAACCGACTTAAAAGCTAGCGTTTGCAATCTTTTTTTAAAAGGCTTGATTTTTATTTTGAAAGTGCATAACTTACTTTTATAGATCATGAATAAGGAAGCAATTGATTTAATTCTAAAACAGAATCCACAATTAAAAGGTAAGCGTGAAGCTTTTGAGGCATTAGAAGCGGGAACTTACTGCTGGCATCAAAGTTGGGGGGTCGGTTGCATCAAAGGGTACGACGAAGCTAATCATCGCATTTTGATCGATTTTGAGTCGCAAGAAGAAACTCGATCCATGGATCCTGTTTTTTGCGTACAAAAAGTTACTATTATTCCTGCAGATCATATCTTGGTTGAAGCACGTAAAAATCCTGAAAAAATCAAGCAAATGCAAAAGGAACAACCGTGCGAACTTGTTGTGGAGGTTTTAAAGAGAATGCCCGAGCAATCCGCAAAACCTTTAGAATTGGAACATGTTCTAACACAGGTTTTATCTAAGCATTTGAATGCTGCTCAATTTAAGCGTTGGTGGACCGGGTTACAGAAGTTATTGGTAAAAGATCCACGTATTGGGACTCCAAAGCGTAAAACAGACGCTTATGTATTGCGTGAAGAGCCTATTTTACCTGAACAAGAAATTTTAGAAGAATTTTATTTAACCAAACGTCCGTTAGAAAAGATTGAATTGGGCGCAAAACTTTATCAGTTGGCAGATAGTATCGATGTCATTCGGAACGACTTGCCACAAGTTTTAGACGAATTAACTCGTGCCATTCAACATGCTAAATTGCTCACACAAGCACAACGTTTGGAGGGTTGCTGGGTACGTAATAATCTAGCACGGTATTTACACGAATCAGTAGAAGAATTAGAACCAACTTCGCAATCCATTATTCGCGAAACAGAGAATTTATCAGAGTTAGTTGCACAATTGCCGCATGCCTATTATCCACGCTTCTTAGATCTATTAACACGTACTTACATGGATGATACCGAGTGGCAGCATATTATTTTAAATTTGCTTAAATACGGAAATGCACGTCTAACTTCCGAGTGTATCAACTTCTTATTAGATCGCGATTGCGAAGTTTTATTGAAAAAGACACTCAACAAGTGGCTACAAGAGCAATCCTTGAAAAGCTCCGTACTTATTTGGATTATCAAACATCGCGCATTGCCACGTTACGAGAATCTATTATCCGACATTACTGGTGTTCGCTTACTTAGCTGTATTTTCCAAGCAATTGATAGCGATGCCCTCAATGTAACTCCAGGACGTCGTATTCCTTTAGTGGAAGCCGTCAATGAAGATCAACAATTAATTGCGGATTTATTGAAAAACGCGGATATGGATCTCGCCCAAGATTTAGCACGTAACTTACTCCTAAATCAAGGTTTCGATACCTTAAAGAAACGTTCTTTAATGGCACGATTCATTCGCGTATTTCCAGAATTGCAGCGTCTAACTGAAAACAAGGAAAATGTACAAGAAGAACGTCTGCTCGTTTCCAAGGAAAGCTTAGAGTTGATGAAGCAAGAGTATTTAACGCTCATTAATGAAAAGATTCCTGCAAACAAGGCCGCCATTGCTGCAGCACGCGAATTGGGTGACTTAAGCGAAAACTCAGAGTACAAGATGGCCCGCCAAGACCAAACCGTTTTGATGGCTCGCAAATCCATGCTTGAGAAGGAATTAAATCGCGCTCAAGTCATCAATTTTGAAGAAGTTTCAACCGATAGCGTGAATATTGGTACCGAAGTTTCCTTGAAAGACGCTAAAGGTAAAACGTCTATTTATACCATTTTAGGCGCTTGGGATGGCGATCCAAAGAAAAATATCCTTTCCTACAAAACACCATTAGCAAGCGAGATGTTGGGTAAAAAGGTAGGGGATTCGGTTGCTTTACCATCTGGCCAAGTACTTTCAATCGAGGCGATTAAACGCTGGAAAGCCTAAGTGGAGGCCAATAATCAGCAGTCCTTGCTCTTCGGAAACGCTCCTAATAGTGAGGCTGCGGATGGTTATGTTACCTTAAAAGGTGTTTTGAAGCGTGTTATTTTCGCCAACAAGGAAAACGGCTATTCAGTTTGCTTATTGGATCTAAATCGTCATCAAGGAACCGTTACCATTACAGGCTGTTTCCCTGGCGTACAATGCGGAGAAACCTTAGTCGTCAAAGGAAATTGGACCGAACATAATCAATATGGACGCCAGTTTCAATGCGTACATTTCGAATCCACATTACCTTCTGATGTACACGGAATTCGTCAGTATTTAAGCAGCGGTCTCATCCATGGAATAGGAAAAGAATATGCTAACAAAATTGTCGAATTTTTCGGCACAGAGACGTTTTCTGTTTTAAATGGTTCTTACGCACGCTTAATGGATGTGCCGGGTATTGGGACTAAACGCGCCAAAAAGATTAAAAAGGCATGGGATGAACAACGAAGCATTCGTGACGCCATGATTTTTTTGCAGATTTATGGCTTTACCAATACACAATGCTTACGTCTCTATCAGCATTACGGGGAAGCAACCCAACGCGTTATTACGGAAAACCCTTATATTATTGTAAAAACAATTGACGGGATTGGGTTTAAATCCGCTGATAAAATTGCTTTAAATTTAGGTTTTAAAAACGACAGTGATTTCCGTATTGACGCCGGAATCGAATACATTTTATCGGAATTAGAGGGCGAAGGACATACAGGAGGTTTTATAGACAACCTCGTCAGAAATACAGCAGAATTATTAAATCTACCGCAAGATCTTATTGCCAATCGCGTAAAGCTATTAAGTGAAAATGGTACCTTATCTTTGTATCCCAAAACAGGCTTATTGCAGCGTAAAAAAATGTTTTTCTATGAAGCCGGCATTGCGGATCATATCCAACGTCTGTATTGTGCGCCTTCACATTTGCCTTCCATTCAAATCGATCAAGCTCTAAAATGGAGTGAAGAAAAACTAAACATTCAATGGTCTGATACACAAAAAAACGCTTTACGCGCGATTTTAGGATCCAAATTATCGGTATTAACAGGTGGTCCCGGAACCGGTAAAACAACTTTATTAAAAGCTTTAGTAGGCGTACTTTCGGCCAAAAAAGTGCGTTTATGTTTGGCCGCACCTACAGGTCGTGCAGCGCAAAGAATGTCTGAAGCAACAGGCTTAACGGCACGTACGGTTCATCGAACCCTTAAATTTGAACCTTCGATTGGCCGTTTTACTTACGATGAAGATAATTTATTACCTGTAGATTACCTAATTTTAGATGAATCGAGTATGCTGGATGTGGCTCTTACACATGCACTACTACGAGCTTTGCCTAGCCACGCACACGTTCTATTTGTTGGCGATATTTATCAGCTTCCATCGGTAGGTCCAGGTAGCGTTCTTAACGATTTTATACAAAGTCCCTACTTTCATGTGGAATATTTGAGTGACATCTTCCGCCAAAGCAAACGCAGTTCGATTGTAGCTGCTGCACACAATATTCTTGCCGGAAAACGTTCTTTAGAATGTCCAATCGTATTACCAAATGCACCTATCGATCTAGCAGAAGATTTTCATTTTATTCAAGTCGCAGATCCTAAAGACTGTATGAATGTTTTGCAGGATTTATGCTGGCGTAAAATCCCACAATGGTATTCCGTTGATCCCATTCGAGATATTCAAATTCTGGCACCAATGCATCGCGGACTTATCGGTATCGAGCAAATTAATACCTGTTTTCAAGAAACAGCCGGGCTAAATCGTCGAAAATTGCAAATTGGCGCTCAAAATTTCTGCGCCGGCGACAAAGTCATCCAATTAAGAAATAATTATAATACAAATATTTTTAACGGGGATTTGGGAATTATCCAAGATGTCGATCTCGATGAAGAGGTGTTAAATGTACGCTTTGATACGGAAGAACATCTTTTAGAACGGTCGGATTGTCTAGATTTAAAACTCGCTTACGCAATCAGCATCCATAAATCCCAAGGAAGTGAATTTCCTATTGTTGTTGTTCCTTTATTTACACAGCACTTCGTCATGCTCAAACGCAATTTACTTTATACAGCAATCACTCGAGGTCGTAAAAAAGTCTTTATCGTCGGAGATCCACGCGCTTATTCCATCGCTGTTCGTACCCTTGATAGCACTATTCGTCAAACAACCCTTAAAGATCGCCTTAATACTAACTTTAGTCATTAATACTCACCCAAAAGGGAGTCGAGGTCAAGCAAGAAGGGAGATAAAACGAGGGGGGCAGTGTGGAAGACATTTATAGAAGATACCTAGTCCAAAACAAAAAGAACCTGGCGAGACCTACTCTCCCGACGGATTACCCGTCAGTACCATCGGCAGCAAAGGGCTTAACGAGCGTGTTCGGAATGGTAACGTGTGTTTCCCCTAAGCTTATCCTCACCAGGCATAAATTCTCAAATACTCTACCTCTTTATATCACTCCAACAAACAAAAGAATATCATCTACTCCACTCCAATAAAAACTCCTAACTTCTTAGAACATAAATTCGCTCAGGCCATTAGTAATAGTTAGCTCAATACATTGCTGCACTTACACTCCTATCCTATCAAACCGGTCGTCTCCCGGTGCCTTTACAACTTTTCAGTTAGGGAAATCTTATCTCGGAACTGGCTTGGCGCTTAGATGCTTTCAGCGCTTATCCTTCCCGAGCTTAGCTACCCGGCTCTACCATTGACATGATAACCGGATCACCAGCGGCTCGTCATCCTCGGTCCTCTCGTACTAGAGAATGTATTCCTTCAAATTTCCTACGCCCACAGTGGATAGAGGACCAAACTGTCTCGCGACGTTTTGAACCCAACTCACGTACCACTTTAATTGGCGAACAGCCAAACCCTTGGGACCTTCTCCAGCCCCAGGATGTGATGAGTCGACATCGAGGTGCCAAACAACGCCGTCGCTATGAACGCTTGGGCGTTATCAGCCTGTTATCCCTAGGGTACCTTTTGTCCTATAAGCGGTAGCACTTCTACTTGCCACTACCGGATCACTTGAACCTACTTTCGTATCTGATCGACTTGTTGGTCTCACAGTTAAGCTTCCTTCTACTCATGCGCTCTACCACCGGTTGCCAACCGGCTTGAGGAAACCTTCGTAATCCTCCGTTACTCTTTCGGAGGAGACCGCCCCAGTCAAACTAACCCCCTAGCACTGTCTTCCCCCCAGCTTCATGGGTGAAAATTAGATAATCCATCAGTAAAGAGTGGTATTTCACTATCGGCTCCGCGTTGCCCTGAAGTAACGCTTCTCTGCCTCCCACCTATTCTACGCATCAAAAATAAATTATCAATACCAGGTTATAGTAAAGGTCCATAGGGTCTTTCCGTCCTACTGCGGGTACGCGGCATTTTCACCGCGACTACAATTTCACTGAGCTTCTCCCTGAGACAGCGCCCAACTCGTTACATGTTTCGTGCAGGTCGGAACTTACCCGACAAGGAATTTCGCTACCTTAGGACCGTTATAGTTACGGCCGACATTGACGGGGGCTTAGTCCAGAAGCTTTCACCTCCAGGTTTCACCTTTCCGCATTGGTCACATGTCACTCCCTATACGTCGTCTTTCAACTTAGCAGAGAGCTGTGTTTTTGCTAAACAGTCGGTAGGGCCTCTCATCTGCGACCCCTTCTTCGAAGAGGTATCCTTTCTACCTAAGATACAGGATCAATTTGCCGAGTTCCTTAGGGAGATTTAACTCACGCGCCTTAGAATACTCATCCCAAACACCTGTGTCGGTTTCCGGTACGGGTCATCTATAAACTCTTCACGAAACTTTTCTCGAGAATCCGATTGATACCCAATCCAGTTCTGCCGTAGCTTCACCGTCCTGTCGTAACTCAAGCTAACGTTCGGCGGATTTGCCTACCAAACACCCTCGTCACTTCGACATGCTCTTTCAGCCGCATGCTGGGTCAACCCCTTCTGTCATTCCTTGAATTCTATCGCTTATAAATAAGTACAGGATTATTAACCTGTTGTGCATCGACTACGCCTTACGGCCTCGCCTTAGCTCCCGACTAACCCTTGGAGGACGAACCTTCCCAAGGAAACCTTGTCCTTTCGGCGGCACGGATTCCCACCGTGCTTATCGTTACTCATGCCTGGATTCTCACTTCTAATCTGTCCATCTTCAGTTCCCCTTAGACTTCTTCCTTAATTAGAACGCTCTTCTACCGCTCACTTTCGTAAGCTTACGACTTCGGCATATCACTTTAGTCCCGATCTTTTTCGGCGCAAACTCACTTGATAGGTCAGCTGTTACGCATTGTTTAAATGATGGCTGCCTCTAAGCCAACATCCCTATTGTCTCAGTAAGTTCACCTCCTTCTTTCCACTTAGTGATATTTTGGGGCCTTAATCGGTAATCTGGGCTCTTCCCCTCTCGGCAATGGAGCTTATCCCCCACTGCCTGACTCCTGCGCTCCACTCACACGTATTCGGAGTTTGATAAGAGTTGGTACCCGGGTGTGGGCCCTCGTCTTTTCAGTGCTCTACCCCATGTGATCAGCACGCAAGGCTATACCTCAATATATTTCGAAGAGAACCAGCTATCACGGAATTTGATTAGTCTTTCGCTCCTACCCACAGCTCATCCCAAAGCTTCTCAAGGCTCACGGGTTCGGTCCTCCACTTTGTCTTACCAAAGCTTCAACCTGGCCATGCGTAGATCATCTCCGTTTCGGGTCTATTGCCTACGACTATCCGCCCTCTTCAGACTCGCTTTCGCTTCGCCTCCAGCCCGTAAAGCCTTAAGCTCGCCTTAGACAATAACTCCCAGACCCATAATGCAAAAGGTACGCCGTCACCTCATTCTCAGAGGCTCCGACCGCTTGTAGGCAACCAGTTTCAGTTTCTATTTCACTCCCCTCCCGGGGTTCTTTTCACCTTTCCCTCACGGTACTTGTTCACTATCGGTCGATATCGAGTATTTAGCCTTACGCTGTAGTTAGCGCCGATTCACACAAGCTTCCACTCATCTCGTGCTACTCAGGATCCTCACTCCTCCTTTCGGAAATTTCGTTCACGGGGCTTTCACCCTCTCTCGCCTCGCTTTCCAACGATGTTAAACTATCTCCTCTATTCGTTCTCGTGAGTCCTTCAACCCCTTCGGTTCCCCTCCGGTTTGGGCTCCTCCCCGTTCGCTCGCCGCTACTTAGAGAATCGCTTTCGCTTTCTTTTCCTCTGCTTACTTGGATGTTTCGATTCAGCAGGTTCGCTACTTATTACTATCTTTTCTTCATAATAAGCTGCCCGATCGTTACTCGGGCGGGTTTCCCCATTCGGTTATCCACGGATCTCAGCTTACTTCCAACTCCCCGTGGCTTTTCGCAGGTAATCACGACCTTCTTCGCCTGATATCGCCTAGGCATCCACTCGTTGCCCTTTCCTTATTTATGTTCTCAGTATTCTTCTTACGCTTCTATTGTAGTTTTCCACAATATTCTTTCGTCTGTCAAAGATCTATAAATCCTCACCACAACTGGTGGGCCCAGATGGACTTGAACCATCGACCCCGCGCTTATCAAGCGCGTGCTCTAACCAGCTGAGCTATGAGCCCTTAGAGCTTCCATAAGATTTAAAAGTAAAGTATCCCCGTTCGACCTTATCTATAGCTTCCGCTACAGATTCCCTCCATAGAAAGGAGGTGTTCCAGCCCCAGGTTCCCCTAGGGCTACCTTGTTACGACTTAGTCCCAATTACCAACCTCACCTTAGGACGCCGCCCCCTTGCGGTTAGCTCAGCGTACGTTGGGTAAAACCGGCTTTCATGACTTGACGGGCGGTGTGTACAAGACCCGGGAACGTATTCACGGTACCGTTGCTGATATACCATTACTAGCGATTCCGGCTTCATGAAGTCGAATTGCAGACTTCAATCCGAACTGGGCTCGGCTTTCTCGGGTTCGCTCCGCTTCACAGCCTCGCTTCCCTTTGTACCGAGCATTGTAGCACGTGTGCAGCCCTAGACATAAGGGCCATACTGACTTGACGTCATCCCCACCTTCCCACTTTCGTTTGTCTCCTTAGAGTCCCCGGCTTTACCCGCTGGTAACTAAGAACGAGGGTTGCGCTCGTTGCCGGACTTAACCGAACATCTCACGACACGAGCTGACGACAGCCATGCAGCACCTGTAAGCCAGTCCTTGCGGAACGCATATTTTCATATGCCGTCTCGCTTATGTCAAGCCTAGGTAAGGTTCTTCGCGTTGCATCGAATTAAGCCACATGCTCCACCGCTTGTGCGGGTCCCCGTCAATTCCTTTAAGTTTTAGCCTTGCGGCCGTAGTCCTCAGGCGGTACACTTATCACGTTCGCTTGAATCCTGGGACGATCGAATGTCCCAAAACCTAGTGTACATCGTTTACAGCGTGGACTACAGGGGTATCTAATCCCTTTCGCTCCCCACGCTTTCGTGCCTCAGCGTCAGTACTCTCCCAGCAAGCCGCCTTCGCCTCCGGTGTTCTTCCAGATATCTACGCATTTCACTGCTACTCCTGGAGTTCCGCTTGCCCCTATGTCACTCTAGTAGTTCAGTTTTGAGCGCTCTACGAAGTTAAGCTTCGCATTTTTACACTCAACATAATCTACCGCCTACGCACCCTTTACGCCCAGTAATTCCGAGTAACGCTCGCAGTCTCCGTATTACCGCGGCTGCTGGCACGGAGTTTGCCACTGCTTCCTCTTTAGGTTAACTCAACTACAGCTCTCCACCGTAACTTGCTCCCTAATGACAGGAGTTTACAATCCAAGGACCTTCTTCCTCCACGCGACGTCGCACCATCAGGCTTTCGCCCATTGTGAATAATTCGAAACTGCTGCCATCCGTAGATGTTTGGACCGTGTCTCAGTTCCAATGTGGCCGTCCGTCCTCTCAGACCGGCTACCCGTCTTCGCCTTGGTTAGCTCTTACCTAACCAACTAGCTGATAGGCCGCAAGCCCCTCCTTAAGCGCACTTTCTTGCCTTTCGGTCTATCACCATGCAGTGATATCCTCCATCCAGTATTACTCTATCTTTCGATAATCTATCCTCGTCTTAAGGGTAGGTTACTTACGTCTTACTCACCCGTTCGCTGCTCCTCAACACCCGAAAGTGTCTACTCGCTCAACTTGCATGTCTTAGCCACGCCGCCAGCGTTCACTCTGAGCCAGGATCAAACTCTCCATACAAATACTCATCCCGTACCCGTACAGAGTACCTCGCTCTTCTCTCTTTATCAGTAAGTTACTCTCTCTTACTTCCTAGCTTAAATTTTTTCTTCTTAGCACTTGCTGTTTCTTCAATAATCTTTCAATTACCAATCAAACCTCAAGCACCCAGGTTCCCTCACTTCTAAATCTTATTTCAATGACCTCTCAAGATACCTCCTCTCGCTCTCGCTTGATTCGAATATCTATAAACCATAAGAAATACTTTTTTCAACACTGTCAATATCCTTTTTTACTTTTTTGATTTTTTTCACATCTTTATTTTTTCCCTATAACTTTTTTAATTTTGCCCCCTTTATCCCTAATCTTGGCACGATCATTGCCC
>JBKSMP010000015.1:0-28938 GCA_046881885.1 Opitutales bacterium | reverse complement strand
GCCAGTAAATTCAGTATCTATGCGGTCTGAAGAGCGAAAAATAATATCAAAAAATTTTAGCCCCCTTGAAACGACCGCTTTTTTCATTATTCATGCGGCATACCAAAGTTTTTCATCTCCGACTTTTGCAGGAACCCTATTTTGAAAGTTCAAGTTTAAAAAGTAACACAAAAGGTAAAAGGTTGCAGTTCACAGTTGATAAATTAAAAACACTTGCAAAGTTATTCAAAAAATTATAGACTAGAATAAAGTAGGATAACTTATGAAAATTGAAGAAAAAAAATTAGAAGAAAAGTGTATCGTTAAGGAGAAAAAGTGCTCTTGCGAAAACTCTTGTGAAAAGAAGGCTTGTAAAGGCAAAGGTAAAACTAAGTGTGGTTGTAAGAAAAAGGCAACGACGAGTGTGCAAGTTTCTTACGATGTAGGATGGGGAAACACTTTGTTTATCCGCGGGGAAGGTTGCGGACTTAATTGGGATAAAGGCATTCCTTTAAAGTACGATGAAAAGAAGGCGTATTGGTATTGGGATTGTAAGGCTGAAAAACCAATTGAATTTAAGTTGTTAATTAACGATGAAACTTGGTCTGAGGGTGAAAACTTTGTGTTAAATCCTG
The DNA here is from genome assembly GCA_046881885.1 of Opitutales bacterium. Classification (GTDB taxonomy): domain Bacteria; phylum Verrucomicrobiota; class Verrucomicrobiia; order Opitutales; family UBA9783; genus JBKSMP01. The sequence goes on along the minus strand of JBKSMP010000015.1, from coordinate 28,324 downwards.
GAAAGACTAAAAAAATAAAACCCTCATTTTTATAAAAGATGCTGCAGGCGGACGCTAAGTTTTTGTGTCATCGTAAGGGTTGCTCTCAGTCCGCCATACAGCACGAGAAGATGTCTCTCCTCCACTTAGTATCGTGATTTGTTTTTTTGTATAAGTCAATAATTATTCACGAAAAAAAACACGATCTGTATACTGTTTTGCTAAAGTCAGTAATTTTTGGATTCGTTCCGTTTCTTGCGTCAGCTCTGAAGTAGAAAGCGGCGGATTATAACGACAACGTTGTAGATACCATGCGGTATCCTTTGATAATCGTTTACCTAAATCCGTTATTACTTCTTCATTCACAAATTCCCAAGCAAGCGTCGTTCGAAATTCGTAAGCAGATGGGTTGCGTTTTAATAAAAGTTGTATCGATTGTTCAACTTGATTACAGATATCCCCATTACAAACTTCTGAATAACGTGCTAAAGACGTCTTTAAATCCATTGCAAAATAATCAACTAAAGCATTAAGTGATTGGATTTGTTCCGGATGGCTACCATTTGTATCCACTTTGACCTTGAAGCCCAATTTTTTGAAGATGTTGACTAAAAAGTTCAAAGTTTCCGGATATAGTGTAGGTTCACCACCGGAAATACAGACAGCAGTAATAAGGCTTTTAGCTTCTACAAGATAATCAACGATTTCATTTAAAGCCCAGCCTTCACTTTCGATCGTAGTTGCCAAATTTGCATTGTGGCAATAGGGGCAGTGGAAGTTGCAGCCTGCCATGAAGACAACACTGCAAACTTCACCGGGATAATCTACGAGTGAATGCTTTAAGAACCCATACTTACGCATTGTTTAATCGCTTCTGTATCATAGATAATTTGCGCATCTGGGTTAAAAACGACCAATGCAGGCAAATTACGAACTTGATATTTTTTAGCCAAATCAAAACCAGCTTCTTCAGAGGTATTAACCCACTGCCCATCAAAGTTTTGTTCTTTTAGGAACGCTTTCATGGGTTGACATTTTACGCATGTATTACTGAAGAAAAACAAGGTGTTTTGATCAGCCGCATGTGTTTCAGGCTCAATGAAAATGTCATGATCGCATTTTTTTGCCTCACAAGAACCGCACAAATGAGACTGTTCCGGTTTGTAAGTAACGCGATCTTTGAATTCTTCCTTTTTACCTTTGTTCCAGAAACCAACAGCACGATAATAGCCTGTGATGCGGCTGTAAATTTCCATTTCACTACCACAATGCGGACAAAATTCCTGCTTTCCGGCAAAACGTCCATGATTTTCGCAAACAGAGAATGTTGGCGAAATCGAAACATAAGGAATGCGGAAGTTATTTACAATTTGCTGGATAAGTGTACGGCACGATTGAGCATCCGGTAAGGATTCACCCAAAAATACGTGAAATACAGTACCACCGGTATACTTCGTTTGAAAACCTTCTTGTAGTTTGAGTGCTTCAAAGACGTTTTCCGTATAGCTGACCGGCAAATTACTGGAGTTGGTATAGTAAGGATCGTCAGTACCCGATTGGATAATATCGTCAAACTTTTCGTGGTCGATCTTAGCTAAACGATACGAAGTTCCTTCAGCCGGTGTTGCTTCAAGATTGTACAAATTGCCGGTTTCTTCCTGATAATTTGCGAGACGCTCGCGCATATGCAGCAGAACTTTTTCTGTAAAGGCATAACCTTCTTCGGATGCAATCGACTTCTTGAGGAAGTTTAAGCAACATTCGTGCATTCCAACCAAACCGATGGTTGAGAAGTGGTTATCGAAACTACGCAAATAACGTTTGGTGTAGGGATACAAGCCTTGTTGCATCAAATGTTGAATGGTCTTACGCTTACATTCCAAAGAATCTTTTGCTAAATCCATCAATTTATCCAAACGAGCAAAGAAATCATCTTCGTCTTTACTCAAATAACCAATACGCGGCATATTGATGGTTACAACGCCAATAGAACCCGTAAATTCATCCGCACCAAACAAGCCACCACCGCGTCGACGTAATTCACGCTTATCAAGCTGTAAGCGGCAGCACATACTGCGAACATCCGAAGGGTTTAGGTCAGAATTGATGAAGTTTTGGAAGTAAGGTGTTCCATATTTTGCTGTCATTTGGAACAATAATTCCGCATTTTCACTCTCCCAATTGAAATCCCGTGTAATATTATACGTCGGAATGGGGTAGGCAAAACCGCGACCATTAGCGTCACCTTCAAGCATAACTTCCAAGAAGGCACGATTAATGAGATCCATTTCCGCCTGACAATCTTTATAACAAAAATCACATTCTTTACCACCAATAATGGCTGGTTTATTTGCCAAATCTTCTGGACAAACCCAATCGAGCGTTATGTTTGTAAACGGCGGCTGAGTTCCCCAGCGGGAAGGTGTATTTAAGCTATAAATAAAGCTTTGTATATGCTGTTTTACTTCTTTAAAGGATAAATTCTCATTCTTAACAAAAGGAGCCAAATAAGTATCAAAACTAGAAAACGCTTGTGCACCGGCCCACTCATTTTGCATTGTGCCCAAGAAATTAATCATATGCCAAATGGCTGTCGAAAAATGTTTAGCAGGTTTAGAATTGATTTTTCCGCGCACACCGCCGAAACCAAGTTCCAAAAGCTGTCGTAAGCTCCATCCTGCACAATATCCCGAAAACATCGATAAATCATGCAAATGAAAATCCCCATTTTTATGAGCATCCGCAATGGCTTCACTGTAAATATGATGCAACCAATAGTTTGCTGTAATCGCACCCGCATTGTGAAGGATAAGTCCTCCCAACGAGTAATTAATACTGCTGTTTTCATTAACGCGCCAGTCGGTTTGACTCAAGTAGCCTTCCATTGTCTTTTCAATATCCAGTACAAGTGCCTTGCCTTCACGTAAACGATGCCGCTGATTGCGATACAAAATGTAGGCTTTGGCGACGTCTGCAAACCCTTCTTGCATCAATACGTTTTCAACCGTATCCTGAATTTCCTCAATGGCCGGAATCGTTCTTTCGTGATAACGTGCCGCTAAGTTTTCAACGATTTGGTCTGTTAAGCGCTGTACCACTCCGCCACATGGCTCACCTTCTGTGGCCAAAAAGGCTTTGTGTACGGCATTAAAGATACGTTCTTCCCGGAAGGGGACGATCGTACCATCTCTTTTTATTATTTTCTTTATTGCCATAATTTTTTTCCTATTTTTTACCTTAATTGCGAATAAGCACCAAACGACTTACGGACACAATTTCAGGCAACACTTCTATCATCTTAAAGCAGACTTGCACCGTCAAGTGGTTTTATTTATTTTTTTATTTCTTTTATTTATTTAGCTTTTGGGAGCTTTGCATTCTTTTTTTAAGCTGATTTTTTGCAAGGTGAAATAGGTGTGGTTTGTCAAGGTCTTTTGAAGTAAATTTGCAGTCGTAATTTTAACCTTTAAAACACTGTTTTCGAGTGGATTCTAATCTCAAAATAAAACAAAAAACTTAGCTTGGAAAATTTTTAAGAAATTTGTTCTGGTGTTTAAAGTATTGTTTTAAAAAAAAATACAAATAAAAAACTTGATAATGTAAAAATTGATGCAAGTATCTCAATCTGACAACAATTAAAAATATGAAGAATATCAAAAAATATGTAGGATTGTTGGCAGGGACGCTAGCGGTAACAACAGTTGTATATGGAGGTAGGGGTGGAAAATCAGAGGGAAAATCATCCCAAGAAACCGAAAAACATATCGAAAAGGGGCCTAGATTGTCAGAAACAAATAGCCATCAAGCAATTGCCAACAGCCGGTTTGGTGTAACACCAGCAAGTTTTGTCCCCAGTGCAACACAACTCAAGTTTGATTTATCACAACTTGAAGGTAAACCTTACGCTATGCTACCGAAGTTACTAGAAACAAATGCTAGTCAACAAACAAGAACCAACAATATGTCTGCATTTAGACCTGTACCAAAATTTCTTTATACTATAATATCAACAAACAATCAGAACCCCCCAACTCCAAGCTCAACAAAATTTGAATTGAAAAAAACAATTACCGTGCATACAACAAATATGCAAACAGGCATTCGACATAGTACAAAACCGCAAAACACTCTTCGTACAACACAGAGTAATACCTTACAGAACCACTCTTTCTGTTTATCAAAAGAAAGATCCGAATCGCTCGAAAGCTCAGGCCGTTCTTTTCTAGAAAAAGCAGGCTTTACTATAAGTGAAATCTGCAGCTCTAGTCCTCTTGAGTTAGTAAAAGAGTATGTAATAGAATACGATTTAAAAGTAAATCTTGATAGGCTTGAAGCTTTTTATTGGAAGTGTTTTGGATCAATAACATTTTTTGCGAAAGCATCAAAAACCTTAAGACGCCCCATAATTTATTTTTCAGATTCCGTTGTTATGTTGTTTGAAGATGGTATGGAAAAAGAGAGGCATCCTCAGAATCAAAATATCATACCTTTTATCACTAAAAAAGATAATGCAATCATTGTTTTTCAACAGGCAAGCAGTGTCTTTTACCTCGTTACTCCGCCAAATAGATAAATAATTAAAAAAATCCCTCGCTTGAAAAAATGGCGAGGGATAATGATTAAATCTAAAAGACTTATTTATCAACAACCCCCTTTATTTTTAAGGGGGTTGGTCATTTATCAAACATTTAAAAATTTTTAAAACACTAACTTAAAAAACATCTTCGGTTTCTTCGTCTTCGATTTGTTTATAATCCAAGTTTACATTTTCTAAATCTAAAGCATTTTGCATAGGGATAATCAGGACAGGCTCTTTGGTTTTTAGCCACAATTTCTGCTCTTTGAAGATACGAGCCGGAACATTTTCGCAAGTTTCACCGACGGTTTCGACGGGATAACGGCGGCCCTTTTTGCTTAGATTAAAAGCTTTGGCAACACGTGCTAATTTTTCTGGGGTCGATGTCATCGGTTCATCTTCAGGTAATTGCAAAACCCAACCAACCAAGTCTTGATCCGCTAAAATGCCTTCGTTATCGGCGGCAACGATCACAAATTGCTTCTTTATGGGTGCCGGACGTTCTTCATCAGAATCCATTGTTTCATTAGCGGCAGACTGCAATTCTCCCATAATTTCACTCAAAACATCATTTTCAAGTTCCGCACGCTTTAAAACACGTTTAACGACCTCTAAATCCACTTTTGCCATGATACTATAATTAGATTGTTTTTAAAAAAATTGTAAATACTTAATGGCAAGTTTTTATTTTTTCAAATATTCGATAAGCTTTTCAAAAGCCTCTTCGTTCGAAAATTTAGGTAGGTAGTGCAGATCCATTTTAGCTGCAGAAATATCGAAATAATGGCTCTGTGCGAGTTCTTTTGCAACAAAACGCGTCATTGGCGGTTGCTTGCAAATACAAAGCAATTTATATACAATTTCGCAAACAATTCCGACACCAAATGCCAAAGCAAGTGGCATTTTTAAGCGAATTTTGGGTAATTCTAGGCGTTCTAATAAGTTTTGAATCCAGGGCCAAAGTTGTACGGGATCGCCTTGAGAAATAAAATAAGCTTTACCCGCAACGGTTTCGGAATTTTCTAGAGCTTTCATCGCCAATATATGAGCTTGAGCAACATCTTCGACATAGGAAAGATCGACCCAATTTTGCCCATCGCCAACTTGCGCCAAAAACCCTTTTTTAGCAGCTTGTAGGAGTGTTGGGATGAGGTGATTGTCACCTGGACCAAAGATAAGATGCGGTCGTAAGGCTACCGTTTTTAGACCTTTTGGTCCATTGGCTTGCAAAACATGCTGTTCCGCTAAAGCCTTTGTTTTGGCATAAGCGCACATTTTTGAAGGCGATCCGTAACCGATTTGCTCGGTAACATTACACAGAGAATTACCGTTAAAAACGACGCTGGGAGAACTGGTATAAATAAGCTTCGTTATACCGCATTTACAGCAAGCACGAACGACATTCTCTGTACCTACTACATTGGCCTTGTAGTACGATTTGTAGGAACCCCATACGCCTGCTTTTGCAGCTACATGAAAGACAACTTCACAACCTTGTACCGCCTTTTCAACACAGCTATAATCACTGACATCGCCTTGGACGACCTCTACGCCCTGTTCACGCAAATCTTCGCAAGCACTTCGATTAAGTGTACGTAAATCCGCATAGCCAGCATCCTGCAAAGCCTTTATTAAATGCCTCCCTAAAAAACCAGAGCCTCCTGTTACTAAAATCTTCACGTCTTTATTATTTCGCCTTCAGCCACGAAGTAAAGCCTTTTCGATGGAAAATTCTTGCCAAAAGAGCCAAACGACTGTTTATTAAATAGATAATGAATTTAAGTCGGTTGAAGAAAGTGTTTAAGGAGCCGTTTGTGCGAATCGTGCTGACGTTGGCGTTTTGCTTTTCTTTTTACGCGATTTTGCCGGAATCTTTTTTAAGAGGGGCATTGACCTTGAGTCTTATTTTAAAGGGATTGTTGTTGTTCTTTATCCCCTTTTTAATCTTTAGCGGAACAGCTATGGCGTTTGCATCATTGAAAAACAATGGTTTGTGGTTCATTGTGACAATGATGGGGATCATTATTACGTCGAATTTCCTGAATTTGATGTTTTCGGGCGTGGTGGCGTGCTATCTGCTCCCGCAATTAGCGCATTTGGATCATCAAGCCCCATTGACGGTTTCCGAAATGGTGATCAATCCTTATTTTTACTGCAATTTCCCTAAAATCTTCCCGAATGCTTGGGCTTTAGTCTTAGGGATTTCGAGTGGGATTTTAAGTACGTTTTTTGGTATGCCAAAGTACATGAAATTTGTACAACAGATACATCGATTGACAATGGGATTTATGCTCAAAGTCTTTATACCGACACTACCCTTGTTTTTAATGGGATTTGTGCTAAAGCTGCTTGTAGAGGGGCAATTGTCGTATTTTGTGATGAATAACGGCAAAGCTTGCATGTGGATGGTTGGTTTCTTGGTACTGTATCTATGTGTCTGGCTGGTGGCAGCAAAACGGTGTTCGAGGCTTTCGTATGGAACTTTATTGAAAAACGTGTTTCCGCCGATTATTACCGGAGCAACAACCATGTCCAGTGCGGCAGCTTTACCGTTTTCTATTGAGGCGGCGACAAAAAATACAAAAGATCCGGTCTTAGCCAATGCCGTTATGCCGATTAGCATCAATTTCCACATGGTTGGGGATACCATTTGCATTCCGATCCTGGCGATTATCATTTTGACGAGTTTCGCGTGCCCAATGCCGACCTTTGGAGCGTATCTCATATTCGGGTTCTGCTTCGTCCTCAATAAGTTCGCCGGAGCGGGCATCCCAGGAGGTACCATTATGGTGTCACTGCCTATTTTGCAAAATTATCTCGGATTTTCCGAAGAAATGCTTGCCTTGATTGCTGCCTTCTACATGCTCATCGACCCCATCACCACTGCCGGCAATGTCGCCGCTAACAACTTCCTCGTCATCTTCATCAAAAAAGCTTGGGGCCGCATCACCCGTAAGGCTTGTAAGGAGTTACAGGAGGGTTAGATTATAAAAAAGTCACATCGCCAATTTCTTGCTCAAATTGGTTTACTTCGATATTGGAGGCTTTCCCTTTGCAAGCTTCGATTGAATTTTCATAATAAAATGCTACAGTCGCTTTTGTTTTGAGCTTTACGAAACCTACTTTTGAACCAAACGATATATTATTTTTATCTCCAGATCCTTGTGTATGAACTTCTATTGTTAGTCTCTTCCCATCATGGTGTGCTTTATAAAAAGGGCACCCATTGCCTTCCCAATGTATACAATTAACACTGTTAGGTATTAGATTTTTCATTAAATCTTGTCCTCCGCAATTAGCAATAAAATCAGCTAAACTATTTAAATCTTTTTCTACTTCTTTATCTGTACGTCCTTCCATAAAAAAAGATGAATTAATTTGTTTTTTGATTTCATCAAAAATTTCTCTTTTTGATAAAAAATTTCCTTGAGAAGTTTTATTATTGTTGTTGTTTATAACAACCTTTTTACCACTAGGACAAGTGAATTCAAAAGTATAACCTCGTTCTATATCTTTAAAAAGTTGATTACTTGTAATTACATCTTCATTTTGATTGACATTCTCATTTTGCAACATGGATAAAAATATATCCTTTGTGTTTTTGCTAAATTCAATATTAAACATCAAAGTAAGATTTTGTAAATAATTTTTATCAATAGTGAGGAAGCTTTGAATAAGTGCTTTACCTAATTCTTCATCTCCTTTTATAATAGGTTCAATAATACTTTCTAGTGTAGCCTTATCCGCATAAGCGAGGATGGTTGGATTTTCTATGATTTTGTCTCGGTTGGAGACTATAGCATCTTTAAATACTGTTAATAGTTCGGGCATAGGATTACTAGAAAAAGAAACATATGCCAACTCTTCTTTATAAATATTCGAGAAGGTAGATAGAAATTCTACATCGCCTTTATTCTGCTCAATAAAAGCTTTTTTGGCTTCTATTGGGAGGCTGTTGAAAAAGGTTTTGTTGTCGGGATTAAGTAGCTCCTTTTTATATTCTTTTACAAATGCTTGGTCAACTTCATGATTATTTAAATCCAAATAATCCTTATGATCTAAGTCGTTTGTTTTACAAAATTGTATTTGCACATCTCCAGGGAGGGCATTAAAAAGATCTTTATTTTCCGGTTTCAACAACTCCTCTTTATAAACATTCGAGAAGGTAGATAGAAATTCTACATCGCCTTTATTCTGCTCAATGAAAGCTTTTTGGGCTTCCGGCGGGAGGTTGTTAAAGATTTCTTTGTTGTCAGGATTAAGTAGCTCACTTTTGAATACTTTGAAAAATGCCTTTAAATCTTTTCCTTTTAAGGTGTTAACGAAATTTAAATCTAAAGCTTTTGTATTAAAATTTGTAGCGATATCTTTTTTATATTTTCTTTTTTGAAATAAGCGAATATTGGCCCTAATCAAACTATTACTACCAACCTCTTTAATGGTTTTTTCTACTTCCTGCTTAACATAAGCCCTTGCCACAACACGCCTATCATGGCCTTGTAAAGAATAGAGGGAATTATTGTATTTTTTACATAAACTTATGATGCGTTCGCAAGCTTTTTTGGATATTGGCGAAACCTTGGAGCCTTCAAGTTTTTTTTGACATAATCCTTCTATTCCTTTTATTGCGTTATCAAATCTTTCATGAAAACTCAGGGGACCATTAACGTTCATATCTTTCCGCTTTATTTCCCATTAATTGAATCAAAAACTTCTTTACGGAAGATTTTGAAGTTCGTAGGAGCTTCGATACCGACTTTTGTGCGGTTTTCTTCGATTTTTGTGATTTTAATTTCCATTATTTCCCCACTTGGAGAAACAACGATAATGGATTCATCTAACTTTCTACTGAGTACGAGCATAGTGTCCTTTCGGTTGAGTGTAAATAGTTTGTTTCATAAGATTTCACGGATTTTTGAGAGCATGGCTTGATGGCCATTTTTTCCTGGAAAAACTTGCTGAAGCACGGAGGAGTTGATCATTTGTGCTTGCCCTAGCAATTTTTGCTGAACTTGTGTCTTACTTTTGATACGTGAACGTAACGCAACAATCTCATCGACAAGGGCTTTAAAGAGCGATTTTACTTCTTCAGGAACAAAATTTTGAAGTTCGTTGAGTTGTATTTCTTCGCATCCATGTAATTCCGCTAATTGCTGCATAAAAGCTGTCCGATCTGCAGTAGCAAGCTGGTTCGCAGGTAATTGTGCTTCGATCTTTGATGTCGCTTTCAACAACGAAATCGGATTGTGTTCCGCCAAACAGTTTTGTTGTTCATAAATGAGGATCAAAAGCGCACCATATTCTTCGATTTCTTTACGAAAAGCTTCTGCCAACTGCTCAAAATTAAATGCATGCTTCTTTCTTTTATTCATAGCTTCCCTTCGTTTGTGATGACGTATCGATTGAGTTTTTATCGAAATTATCTCTAAAAATCTTGTTCTGTTGCGGATTGTGCTCTAAATAACCTCCTTTAACCTCCGCTTTTAACGGTAGGATTTGGCACATCAGCAGGTAAAGTAACAAAAATAAAAATGCAAGTGGATAAGACATATTAATTGGTGTTTGGATTTATAACTATCGATGAACTTAAACTTGAACATTGCTTAAACAAAGGCCGGAAAGCGGAAACAAGATAAAAACTTTCCTGAGAAAACAAACTATAAGCAGGTATTAATAATGCCTTTTTTTTGCCCGAAAAATCCAAGCTTTTTTGTGTCAAACATAGGAATTTGTTTATGAAAACATTTGACGGATTTGTATTGAAGAACCCCTTACTGTCCTCGCTCTTTTCTTCCGGGACTTGAGTTGATGAACGCAACGTCAAGTGAGGAGTTAAAAGGCCTTGAGAGATTTTAACCTTTGCTTGATCTATAACTTCATCAAATACGCCCTCCTTAGAGTATTTGGTAATAAGAATATTAGGTTCAAGTTTAAGTTTCATCATAAATAGTTTAAGCAAAGTTTATGCCAAAATAAGCTTGTATTTAAAACAAGCCTTCTTACCTTAATAGTATGCCGAAATTAAACCCCAAAATCACACTTGCCGCTTGTTTAATAAGTATACTTTTACCTGAAATTTTTGCTAAAACAAGAATTATGGGACGTGCACGTTGCTCAGAACACCAAATGCGTTCCTACTTGAAACAGCAAAATCCAAAAATAAACAAAAAATTTTTGGAATTGCCTCGCCTGTTTCTTGAAGAAGGTAAAAAAGAAGGCGTAAGAGGAGATATCGCTTTTGCCCAAAGTTTGCGCGAAACAGGATTCTTTAAATTTGGCGGAGATGTGCGTCCTGAAGAAAATAATTTTGCAGGTATCGGTGTTGTCAATAATGGTGCTCAAGGAAATGCGTTTAAAACCCAACGCGAGGGTGTTCGTGCCCAAATTCAACACCTAAAAGCTTATGCATCTAACAAAAAATTAAATGGCGAATGCATCGACCCTCGATTCTCTTATGTAAAACGTGGTAGCGCACCTTGTGTCGAAGACCTCGCAGGCTGTTGGGCTTATCCCGGCTTCGATACTAAAAAATATAAAACTTTAAAAATGGCCCAAAAAAAACGTGACACGTATGGTCATGCCATCTTACGTCATTATCGTAATATGTTAAAACTAGAACGTGTCCCTAAAAAATTACCAAAAGGGAAATAACATTTGAGAAGCTTTTTAAAAACCTCTCAATTTACAAATGGATTCTACCAAGCGGTCTAATGGTAATTTCCTCCGTTAATTCTTGGTGTGAAAGCACAGGTAATTCATAAACCTCCATTTCGATGAGCTTACGAACATAACGTCGAATATCCATTGACGTAAGCAATACAGGACGCGTTTCAAGGCGATTTAAGTCCCCTACTTCGTCTTTAACGGCCTTTACAACTTTCTTAGCACTCGGAGGATCTAAAGCCAAGTAACTTCCAGCAGAGGTTTGACGAATAGCTTTACGGACCATTTCCTCAATTTTTGGATCCAACAAATAAACTGAAAGGACATTGCTTCCTGCACTAAATTTATAACTGATATAGCGGCGGAGTGTTGAGCGAACGTAATCCGCTAATAAAACAGGCTCTTTTTCTTTTTGCCCCCAGTCAATGAGACACTGAAAAATACTTCTTAGATTGCGAATAGAGATTTCTTCCTGCACCAAACGTTGAAAAATATCCGTAATTTTCTGAATCGGCAATACACGTTGCACTTCTTTGATAATTTCTGGGTAATCTTGTTCCATATTTTCCAACAAGAACTTACATTCTTGGATTCCCAAAAATTCGCTTGAATAACGTTTTAAAACATAAGACAAATGGTGTGTTAAAATTTGAGGGGTTCTCATATAAGCCACATTAGCCCCATTAAGTAATTCAATTTCACTTTCAGGAACCCATAACGAAGGCAAATGCGGTAAAATGTTTTCCTCTTCTACGTAATGAACACCTAACATCTCCAAATTTTCTTTGGTTTCACGAGCAATAACATGTTTAGGCAAAAGTTTACCACGGGAAATCGGTACTTCATTGATCAATATCCGATAAGAATTTTGAGGAAGTGCACTATTAAAGCGCAAATGAATTCCAGGGAAAGGCACACCCAAATCGTGGTAAAGCGCTCGTCGAACTTGAATCAATTGCTCATTCAAAACATCCGGTTCAATACTGTCTTCAATCGATCGTTCTACGTCTAATAAAAGCGGAGTTGCAACAGAAAATTTGTCCGAATCCGAATCTTCGCTAGCTTCATGAGAAACTTCAGGGGCTTTATGTTGGACTTTCGTGGGCCCACTTGCTGCAGCTTTTCGCTTGGTCGATTTGGAATTGTTGAGTGCATAGCCAACACTTATAATACAGACAGCAAGTACAAGGAATGGTAATTTAGGAAATCCTGGCATCAACATTAATCCGATGACCATGACACCACCTAAAAGTAAGGCTTTTGGTTGTCCTAAAAATTGTGATCCGATATCTTGACCTAAAACCGTTTCGTCAGAACCTACTTTGGTAACAATAATACCTGCTGTAATCGCGATAAGAAGCGATGGAATCTGAGAAACAAGACCATCACCAATGGTTAAAATGGAATAGGTTGTAACCGCTTTTCCTAATTCCATATTCTTTTGGGTGACACCGATAATAATACCTGCTACAATATTAATCGCTGTAATAATAAGTCCTGCAATGGCGTCTCCTTTAACGAATTTCATCGCACCGTCCAAAGCACCATACAACTGGCTTTCTTTTTCCAAATTTGAACGACGACGTTTAGCCTCATCCATGTCGATAGTACCCGCACGCATATCAGCGTCAATACTCATCTGCTTACCTGGCATAGCATCCAAAGTAAAACGAGCTCCAACTTCAGCAACACGCTCAGCACCTTTCGTAATAACCAAGAAATTGACCAAAAGCAAAATAAGGAAGACCACCGCTCCAACAACGAAATTTCCACCAACAACGAAATTTCCGAAAGTGAAAATAATTTCACCTGCACTAGCGTGTAGCAAAATCATACGCGTTGTTGTAATGTTCAAGGCCAAGCGAAACAAGGTTGTAAACAATAACATACTTGGAAACGTTGAAAATGACAATACATTCGGGATGTACAATGCCATCATAAGCAAAACAACAGAAATCGTAAGATTCAAAGCGAGCAAAGTATCGAGAACGCCCGGCGGAACAGGCATAATCATCAACGCAATAACTGCAACAACCAATACCGCTAAAAAAACGTCATTAAATCGTGAATATTTTGCGACAAATTTCTGTAAATTATTTACAAAACTCATTCTTTTACTTGCCTCAATTTTAAATAGTGATGTAACATTTTACGAGATTCTTCTTGTTGCTTCAAATCCCACAAAATCTTACTATTAATGTAAAAATAAGCTACTTTTTGTGCATGCGGCAATGTTTCATGATCAATAGAAGTCAGTACTTTAAGCGCTTCCTCAAATCGCTTTGCTTTGTGTAAACAAGATGCTAAAGCCAAAGCAATTTTCATGTTTTTGGCAGTATGCAAACGTAAAATTCTAAATAGTTGAAGCGCCAAATCGAATTTTGATTGTTGCATATACAAATAGGCCAACAAATACAAAAACTCTATTTGCTCTTCCTTTAAACCATCCATGTAATCATTCTATTAATTTAAAAATAAAATGTAAATACTTTTTTTAATCATGCTGCAAGTTCAACTGTGAAGTGCAGAAGAGTAAAGGGTTACATTTTAATCTTTATTCCACCATTCTAAAAAATCATTACTCAAAATGCGTAACACATTGGTTTGATAATACACAATATTTACACATAAATAATTATGCAACAAGGTTATACAATAACTAAAAACTTTTAAAGAAACCTGAGAGATTTTTTGCAAAAATCTCTCAAAAATATATTTTAAAACTTGATAGAGCTGCTAAACTGCATGACGCTGGAGACGATACCGAGTGCAAGTACGCCAACCAAGAAGAAGGCAAAACCGAGCGCTCCAGAAGTTATCCAGCTCGTCAATTTGTTAAAACGCGTATCCATGTCCAGATTATGAAGCGTATAAACTTCCTTAAAGCTATCATTCATATTACCGGTATTTTCTCCAACCATTAAGATATCAAGCGCTAAATCTGTAAAGAAAGACTGTTTATTGTTTTTGAAAGCTATCGTTAAAGCCACACCATCGTTAATCTTACTACGGGCTTCTTGGTAAATCTTTCGCAAACAAGTATTACGAATAGCACGTTCTGTTAAACGCATGGCTTCTGTCAAATTAACACCACTAGCTAGCAAAGTTGACAACAAGTTGGAAACACGGCAAATTTCAACAAGCTGTACCAAGCTTCCAATAATCGGTATTTTTAAACAAAACGTATCTGTTTTCAATAAACCAACTTCGGAATGCTTACGCCACCATTGCAAAGCACTCCAGCCTCCTATCGCTAGAACAAGGAATATGGGCATTCCAAACAACAAAAAGTGAGAAAAACCAACCAAAATCTTTGCAGGCAAGGTTAAACCTCCACCCATTGCCGTCAACATACTTTCGATACGAGGCAACAAGAAGAATAAGAAGAAAATAACCACACCTATCGCAATGATAGAAACGATAATCGGATAAGACATCCCAGAAATTACCTTCTTCTTCAGCTCCTCTCTTTCGGTCAACAAACGAATAATATCCTGCAAGACAGGCGCTAAATTTCCTGTAGCTTCAGCCGCTTCAATGGGATAAATAATGTCATCCCCAAAGATGTTGGGATAATTTTTCATGGCACTTCCCAAGCTTTTACCTTCGCTAAGTTCGCGCCAAAGAACAATTGCCAATTCTTTTAAATTCTCATCTTGCAAGCGTGTCTGCAAAATCTTGAGCGTATCTCCTATTGGCAAACCAGCTCCATGCAATTGCAACAATCGCTTTAGAAAGGGAAGTGCTATTTTAGAATCTAACTTTTTTACCCTTTTGGTCTGATCTTTCGATTTATCAGCTCCTACTTGTGTCAAAATAGAAGCTTGTATACCTTGGCGAACCAATAAATTGAAGGCCTGCTTCTTGCTTTCGGCAAAAATAATCCCTTCTTTATTGCTGCCTGAAACTTTATATTTAAATTTTAACATAAGCCAACCTATTGCGATGAAGATTCTGATAAATCGACTGCAGCAAAGCGTAAAACTGCACTCCAACTCGTCAATCCACGTTTTACTTGTTCCCAACCATTTTGGTATAAGGTCGTCATACCTTCTTCCATTGCAATCTTCTTAATTTCAAAAGCAGATTTGTTTTGAAGAATAGCTTCATGGATGCGATCGGTAACATTAAGGATTTCGAAAATACCTACACGACCCTTATAACCTAAATTACGACAACTGTCACACCCTTTTGGTTCGCGCATCAAATGAGCATATTGTAGTTCACTTTCTGGGATACCTAATTGCTCCAATTGCATTCTTAATTTACGCTCATCTATATCTGCTGGAACGCTGCAACTTGGACATAAGCGACGAATAAGACGTTGCGCGAGAATCATTTCAACGGAAGACGTTATTAAGAAAGGTTCAATTCCCATATCGATCAAACGTGTCAAACCACCTGCTGCATCATTCGTATGCAAGGAACTTAATACCATGTGACCAGTCAAAGACGCACGAACAGCAATATCCGCGGTCTCTTTATCACGAATTTCCCCGATCATGATAACGTCTGGATCTTGACGCAAAATACAACGCAAAGCACTTGCAAAATTGAATCCGATTTCGCTATGAACTTGGGACTGATTGACACCGTCAATTTCATATTCGACTGGATCTTCTACCGTAATAATACGTCTTTCAGGAGTACGAATACGACGCACAAAAGCACTTAATGACGTTGATTTACCCGAACCTGTTGGCCCTGTAACCAAAATAATTCCGTGCGGCTTGTGAATATTTTGATCAATGATCTCTAAGTCACGCTCCATCAAACCTAATTCTTCTAAGGTAACCGGCCGATTTCCTTGAGCCAAAAGACGCAAGCTGATACTTTCTCCATACATCGTTGGCAAGGATGACAAACGAATATCTAATTCGATAGGGCCTGAAGAAAAGCGGATACGACCATCTTGCGGACGCCGTTTTTCAGAGATATTCAAGCGTGCCATGATCTTCAAACGCGAAATAATTGCGGCTTGTACCTTTACCAAATTTTCAGGCAATTTTACGGCAACAAGCTGCCCATCAATACGATAACGAATTTGAATAGAGTTCTTTTGCGGCTCAAAATGAATATCGGTTGCTCGATCCGTAACAGCTTTTACAATGATTTCATTTACGAAACGAATAATCGCTGCATCTTCATCTTCTTCAACATTGGATTCATCTGCATCAGCCTCTGCTCCGACCAATTCACTATCCAAGCTATCCGATCCAACACCAAAATTTTGAATAATGGTATTCGCTACATTTCGTGCATAGGTCAAATACCAAACAATTTTTCGACCACAAGAAATTTCAATCCAACGCACCATGTCCTGGCTAGGCGGCCAAACCGTTACTAAATGTAAACACTCTGGATTTGATGAATCTTCAACGGTAATAGGCAAACATTGGTATTCGTGAACCAAGCGCAAAGGAATTTGTTGTTCGGCCTCTGAAGCAACTTGAAAATCTTCAATAAAATCAATCTTACATTCTTTAGCAAGTTGCCGGCAAATAGAATCTTCAGAACGTTCCCAGAAACTGGCTAATTGCTTCATGCGTTCAAAAAGAGGCAGCATTTCTAATTCTAAACGTTGATTTTTATCCAAACGTTCCAATAGGTTTGGAACCTGACCCATATAGGCATATAAAGGACTTGTTTTCATTATCTACCTCCTATTAATCTTCATCATCATCATCATCTTCGAGACTTCTTAATAAGTCTGAATATGAATCACCACCCCAAGAACCGGATCCACTTGATGGGCTCAATTTCGGCTTTTGTTGAACCATACTAACCAATTCGCCTTCATCATTCTCAACGACCAAGGTTTTTTCTTCAGGATCATACTGATAAAAAGTAACACCATAGTCATTTGAGTCACCAGTATCGGAATGAATCCAAAAACTTTTTCCAGAATGTTTATCTTTTAGACAAAATGAATGTTTCGATGACGCATAATCAACCACACTTAAAAATTCCAAATCTGCACTCTCTACTGAAGAAAGAGCATCCTTACTCGCTTTAAAAGGAATAAACGGCGAATTTTTAATCAAGGACTTTGAATGAGTTTGCACCTCTGGTGCAGTCTCCATTATGTCCTCTGTTACAGGCTCAGTTACCGTATCGACAACAGTTTCGCTTTCTTCTTCTTCATCAAAAAGCGCTTCTGTGTTTTCAGTGTCTTCTCCCCAAAGCAAGGTGCTTAACAGCAACCCTGCACCTAATCTAACAATTTTAAATCTCATATGCTTACTTCTTTGAATTTTCTCTTAATTGCATACGTTTGCCATGTAAGGTCGGACGTTGAACTTGGGCATTCTTTCTGCGCTTTTTCGTTTCAAAGATATCGCGCTTCAAAAATTGTCCTGTTTCCATGTAATTGTTAACTTCATCTTGCGTAACCTTTTCGAGATCAGATTTATACTCATTCGAATTTTCTTTTGCTTTATCTAAATCTGCTAAAACATAAGGACGGATAAAGATAATTAATTCACGTACTTCTTCTGATTTTGATTTACTTGAGAAAAGAGCATCTCCTAACAAAGGTATATCTCCAAAAATAAACATTCTTTTCTTTTGATCCGTAATTTCCTTTTGCTTTAAACCTCCCAAAACAATCATTTCTCCCGAACGAACCGAAATAAACGATTTCGCTTCACGACGGTTGATATGAGGCATGTTAGTTTCACTACCCGCAGAAAAATTATCAACTTTTTGACCAATTTCTAATTGAACAACACCGTTTGTTCCAATTAATGGTTTTACAGTTAATTCAATACCTGCATCTACTCGTTCATAGGTATCATTAGCAACATCTGCATTAGTACCACCATTTAGTTTGGTTTGTGTACCTGTTTTATAAGGACGTGTTTCTGTAATTTTCAAGGAAGCTTCACGGGCGTGAGTTGTTAACAAAGTTGGAGAAGATAAAATCGAGACATTGGAATCGGTTTTAGCAACATTCAAAGCAGTATCCATCCCAAACTTGGGGAAATTTAATCGATTAATGCTAAAAGCGGATGATCCTCCTGGAATACTTGCAACCTTTGTTGTTATCGTATGATCGTTCGATTTTTCTTTCGCTAAAGAATATCCAAAGTTTTCCAAACCACTTGCTTGGCCTTTCGTCAATTTGACTTCTGCAATGATAATTTCGATACGGACTTGTGGCAAAACAACGTCTAACTGATCGACCAGGTTTTGGATTTGGCGAATATCAGAAGGGGTTCCATAGGCCACAATCGCATTCATACGTTCATCACATTCAATGCTAAGTTGCGAACTGAAGGAATCTTGTTGAATGTTCGCATTAGGCGTATTGGCCGTATTGCCATGATCACGATTTACTTGTTGCTGTTGCTGCATAAGCTTCTTGATGATATCTGTCATATCTTTGCAAGATCCATGCTGTATTTTAAATACATGATGTTGCGTAAGCGAATCAACATTAACATCAAATTTAGCAACAAATTGACGAATGAGCGCTTCATTACCTTTAGGGGTAACTGCAATAAACAAATTGGTGTGTTTATCGGAAGCAAAGCTTGTATTTCCCAATAAGTAACATTTTAAGGCACCTTTTTGGAGTTCCTCAAAGTTCTTTTTCATCTCATCTGCGCTGATATTTTTTACCTCAAAGAACAGAATAGCTTCTTGAACATCACCTACTTTATCAATGTTTTTCAAGATAACATCGAGTTGTTGTAAGTTGCTTAAAGCATCTGTTACCAATAAGCTATTAGCCTTATCCAAAGTTACGACAGAAGAGGTCAATGGTGTTACCCAAGGGTTAATAATACGTGCTGCTTCACGAGCCGTTAGATTGTTAAGACGATAAAGCGTCGAACAAATTTCTTGGCTTCCTGGCAAAGTACTCAATACAGCTCTATCTTTAATTTCCGGACTACTACTCTTAGCACGATTTGAAGGAATAACACGTAAAGCTTTTTCCCCCATTGGAGTTACCGCAATACCATTAGCTGCCAAAGCGCTTTTTAACACTGAAATAGCTTCAGACCGTGTTAATGGCATTTGAATATCGAGATTGATCGAAACTTTTGGCAAATTGCTATTTGGAACCAAAATCTTATTCGTCCATTGTCCTAATAAAGTTAAGGCTTGCTCTAAAGATTCGTTGACTAAGGTTAACGAACCAATGAATGTGGGTTCTGCAGCAAGATTTTCTGTTTCAAGATCATTTTCATTCAAATCCAATGTAGCTACATCATAATCAGCTATGGAGGAAGGATTTTCATCCGCTCCAAAAGCCCAATATCCGAATAATGAGCTACCAATTAATGCGGTTGTTATAGCGAAGGGTTTTACGTTTTTAAAATTCATAATTTTAGTTTTCATTTCTTAAATCCTTTAGTTGTAATGCACTCAAAGAAAAATCAACTTCGAGCAATTCTGGGTTAAATAAATTTGCATGTATTTTGACTTTTTCCATGCTAAGATAAGGTTTTTTTTGATAGATAGCATCTTCAAAAGCGATCAGACGCTGCAACGAAGCATTCGTACAATGTAATTGCAAGGTATGCGCATCAAAAATTTCCCCTTGCCGCGTTTTGGGCGAAGACATGGAATAATTAATACCATTTTCACGAACAGCACTTTCAACTTCTCCCGCAAAAGCAGCACCTGAATAGGTTTTTTCAGGATCCATTAACGTCATCATAATGTCAAACTTATCATTGACATGGGCGGTATTTTCTATCCAATGTTGACAATGATCTATTTTGGCATTAATAACCTTAAAACGATGTGTTAAGGTTTTCGTCTGCTTAATACATAAGTCGATGAAAACGATGTTTAATCCCCAGATAAATAGCAGTAGAAATACTTTTTCTCGGCAATTAAACTGGTTAAATCGAGACTGTAATTTTTCTATAAAAGCCTTCATATCTTAATCTCCTTCATCATTAAATGGGTGATCCGATCTTTGCTCATTGAAATCACAAGATAACTTGAATTTCGTACCTTGATAAGAAGCGTTAATATTGTCAATATTAACTTCCAAAAAACGTCCACTTTCTCTTAATGCACGAACATACGCATCCACGTCCTTTGCATTCTCCGCAACGGCTTCTACAATAATATTGTGAATATTATCGATGGTCGCTGAAGAAAAATAAATGGTTTTGGGGCGTAATTCATTCAACAAACCTAGCAATTCAAAAGGACGTAATTCTTGAGCCATAATAATCTGCATTTGCCCAATCAACGCATCCTTATTTTCAACTTTTTTGGCAATAGGTTGCAAACGTTTATGTTTACGCTCTTTACCATGAAAAAGCGAAAATCCTAGTCCTAAAACAAGCTGCAAACTTAAAAGGCCAGTAAACACTATCGCACCTAGCTTAACGCCTACGTTAGAGATACGTGTCCACTTTTGCTGCGATTTTAAATGGGTTAATACTTCCTTATCGCGAATGTCTGCTAACCATAAATGCGACTCTAATACATCTACCTCTTGCTTTTCTTCAGCTCCATCAGGCACTTGCGAAAGAAGCGTTAAGGTATAATCATAGGTTGTCGTTTCTTTTACTGTTTCTAAACAAATGCGACGCAACGGAAATTGCTTTTGTTCTTCTGACAGCAATTCTTGTACAGAAGTAAAGTCATTGGTCGCTTCTGTTAAAAAATGCATAGGTTGCTTATCAACAAGAACAGAAGTATGCTCATGTGTAACAAATAGGCAACATTCTGCTTTTTTAGCAAGTAAAACCCCTAAGGCACCATACGGCAACAAATGCTTGTCTTTGATGTCTCCTATGAAGCTTTGAATTCTGTCTTTCAAGCCCGCATACCAAAGCCATTGACCTTTTTCTTCATCGATTGGGACAATGCCCCACATCAATTGTTCTATGGGCAATGGAGCTTGCTCAACAATTTGATTAAATGCCGTATCTAAAATTTTTTTACTCGCAGTTCCCGATTCCACATCAAATGCTTTGAAAATGAAAAATGAATCCGGAAGGAATAAAAAATTTCCAACGATATCCAATGTGGACTCAACGGACATTTCGTTTTCTGATTTCTCTATATTTTCACTCATCATTGTAACGGATTTTCTGATAAAGCTAACAGCGTAAGTTTTCTTTCCATGAGTTCTTTACTGTTATTTATGCCCTTTGTTTTTAATTGTTTACGACTAACGTCCTTGTTTTGTTCCACTTTAAATAGTCCAAACAGGTGATAAACGATATCCGTTTGTCGAACAGCGATATCCACCTGCAAAAGTTGTGCTTGAGTACAAAGTAAATTTTTAGCATTTTCATTAACCTTTCCTTTTTTTGTAGAGTCTTGTGTTGTATGATCTTCTGAAGCAAGAGTCATGCCAAAAGTTAAGGTTCCATGGCCTAATTTTTTTAATTCGTCTAAATCTTTGTAATAATTCGATTTTACTTCCGTTTTATTTTCGAGATTTAAATAATTGGCTATTGTATCTACATCAAAAGAAACAAGTTTGGATAAAATTTCCAGCAAATCTTTCGAGGCAGAATTAATATTAACCGGCCAATTCGTCCATAAAGACGCACAAGCCTTTAATTGTTCTAACTTCTTATTACTTTCTTGTGTATCTGTAAAAAATACACGTCGAAAAGATTCCAATTCTTCTAACTGTTTAAATGCAACAAGCTCTTTTGGAAAGAGTACTTTAGGGAACATTTTTTTAGGTTCTTCTGAATTTTCTTCCGATTCTTTAGATTTTTTTGTAACTTTTTTCTCAGTTGTACCTAAATGATCCACTTCCAATAACTTACTTTCGACCTGTTTACGTTCCTTCCATTTCGAAAACTCACGCATTAAATTCTGCGCATCCCAACGTTCTGTAAAAAAACTAAATAGCGCAACTAATTGTTCGTGATTTGCAAAATTTAAAGGAATTTTTCTAGATTCATCTTGCACATTAACTTCAACTATTACGGAATCCGGCATGCCTAAATTTATAGAAGAAATAATTTGATTCCATCCCTGTAAAGGACTGCATAATTCATCTTTGCGAAGTGCATCTTCTAAACCACACCAAACCGCATTAAATGCATTTTGGGCATAGTGCTTGAGGTCACCTTTCCCTTGTATCTGTAATTTCAACAAAACTTCTTGGATAACACTAGAAACAAATACACATACAAGCCCAGAAAGCGCCATGAGCATTCCCAAGACAAAAATTAAAACAGCTCCCTTCGTTTTATGCTTCATTTTTTTCTCCACTCTTTTCTACGCCTTTTCTAAAATCGACATCCAGCTTGCTTGAATCGATTACATTCATTAGCGGAATAAACCTTTGTTCTTCTACATCTTCAAAGGTAAAAGTTAAAAGCAATCCATTTGGAAAAACATTCGGCTGCTTTTTATCTGAAAATCGCTGCGAATATTGTTCTAAACTTGAAAGAAACTCCCATGTTCCTTTTTCAGAATCAAAATGGCCAAATTCCCATTTTTTAAGACAGGAACTTAAGACCCAACGATTTGTTTTTACATTTCCTGAAGCCTCAACACCTTCTGCCATACGCTTAGCCACTACTTCAGGTTCTTCATAACAAAAGATCAATTGTTCATTTGCATGCATAAGTACAACGAACTTGATACCTTCGGTATCTTTAGCAGAAATATTAAAATTACAAACACGTTTACAACCTAAAACAATACGTTCCCCCTGAGCATATTCTGCTTCTTGTAAACGCATTAATTGCCAAGCACTGCTTTCTACATCCTTTCCTTTTGGCAATACCGTTACTGTTTTCAATTCATTTGAAAGAAAGCGTACACAACCATCAATTTGGTCAATAAACTGGTCGTATTTAGTCTCCTTGCTCTCCCATGCTTGCACAAATCCAACAAACAATGCCATTACAGATGTCATAATTAAGCCACCTAAGGCCAAAGAAATGACCACTTCAACCAAAGTAAAACCTGCATATTTACGTCTACAATTTAACATCTTCTCGCTCCGGTTCATTAAGAATTTTTGATGCATATTGTTGAACTTCTGACTCACTTACCCAATCAGGACGACGTACCCAAAACAATTCTTCTTCTAATTCTCCATCTATCTTTACGATAACTTTAAACAAACTAGGCCAATCAGATGCTTCAACTTTTCCTTGCCACGAAAAACCGTCTTCACTTGCAGGATAAACAAATTTGTGAGTCGAAGGGACCGATTCACGTTTCATCTGCAATAGAGAAGCACGAATCATTTCATACATTAAAGGTTGCTTACTTTCATGCTTCAGACTAGCCTTTAAACTCAATCCATTCACAAAACTTTGCGTCAAGACCATGACGGAAACGGCAAACAAAGAAAGTGCAATAATCACTTCTATCAGCGTAAATCCCCCAAAAGCTCTTCTTTTCTTTACCATTGTGCTTCTATACAATTTCCTGAAAACGGATTAATCTCGTATTGCTCTTTATCTTCATCTAAAGCAAATTCAACAAAGGTACTGGTAATCATTCCCGATGGATGAATTTTAAACTGCGTTACCGATTCTTGCGAAGGTTTTAATAAACCATCATGAGTTAATTCTCCTGCCCAAAATTTACAACGCCAATTATCCCCTTCTTTAGCAAAAGGAACGACACTCAAGTCTTCACCAGCACCATCTTTTAATGCAAATTCAGTTTCGCGACATTCGACATAAATCTCACGACAGCCTTGGGAAGACCACAAACGTCCTTGAGCTATTGTCCGCTTTAAAATATCTATAGGACGCATGGATTCTCCAGAAAACACAGATTGTAGCGTATCAAAATGGATAACACAAACAGCAGAAATCAATCCGATCAATGCTACAACCAAGAGTAATTCTATTAAAGAAAACCCCAAAGATCTATACGTCCTATTTGACATATTTAAAAGAGCTTAGATTTATTCTTGGTCATTATCATCCCAATTTCCGATATCATCATCGTCACCACTTTGACCGCCAGGTCCCATAGACCATACATCGTAACTATTACGATTATGAGCACCTGGATAACGATACTGATAAGGATTGCCCCAAGGATCTACCAAGCCTTCGCGATCTTTAATATAAGGACCTTGCCAACGACTTGATTTACCCATAGGCGCCTTTAATAATGCCGTTAAACCTTCCTCGGTTGTAGGATAATTTCCCACATGAGCTCTGTAGGCCATCAAAGGAACATCGATTGTTTTAGAAACAAACAACTTCGCAACCTTTTTCTGACCGCCTCCAAAAATAGATTCGGAATTAACAATAACTAATCCCAAAACCATTCCCATTAAGGCCAAAGCCACTAATATTTCAACCAGAGAAAAACCACGATTATTCTTACATTTATTGCTCATCATGACTATATTATAGTTTATTTCATTTTTAAAATCAAGCTTCTATTTTGTAACATTAAATTTAAATAAAGTTACATCCCCTTCTTTAAACACATACTCTTTACCTTCTAAGCGCACTTTTCCTTTTTCTCGTGCCCCTAAAAAGCCACCATATTCCACAAAATCGGCGTAATCTACAACTTCTGCTTTTATAAATCCTCGCTGAAAATCGGTATGAATGACGCCTGCACATTCAGGCGCCTTCATGCCTAATTTAAATGTCCAAGCATGCACTTCTTGCACACCAGCTGTAAAATAAGAAGCCAATCCCAACAAGCGATACGCAGTTTTTATAAGATGGTTTACGCCACTATCTTTTAAATTAAGTGTTTGCAAATATTCCGCCGCATCCTCAGCAGACAAATCTGCTAATTCCGCTTCTAGTTTCGCTGACAAACAACAATATAAACTCTCTTCTACTTGCTCTAAATACGCTCGCACAGCTTGTACGTAAAGATTTTTTTCCGGATCTTGCAAATCATTCTCGGATACATTGCATACGTATACAACCGGTTTTTGAGTAAGTAAACATAAGGTTTTCATACGGATTGCATCTTCATCATCAACACCAAAAGCATTGGCTGGCTTTCCTTGATTCAGATGCTCACAAAGACGTTTTAATAGGGCATGCATAGCAACAGCTTCTTTATCGGCAGATTTTGCCTTTTTGGCCCAACGTTCAACTTGCTGCTCAACCGATTGAACATCCGCCAATAAAAGTTCCGTACGAATGACATCGATATCCCGTACAGGATCTACACTACCCATATTATGCAAAATATCCTCGTCATCAAAACAACGAACAACTTGAATAATCGCATCTACTTCGCGAATATTGGCCAAAAATTGATTTCCGAGGCCTTCCCCCTTGTAAGCCCCTTTTACAAGACCAGCAATGTCTACAAATTCAATAGCAGCAGGCACTATTTTCTGCGCTTGAACCAAATCTTTGAGTACTTGCAAACGCTCATCCGGAACTTCTACAATCCCAACATTTGGCTCAATCGTACAAAAAGGGTAGTTCGCCGCTTCTGCTTTATGCGTTCTTGTAACCGCATTAAATAGCGTACTTTTTCCGACATTTGGTAACCCAACAATTCCAACTTTTAACATATAATCTCTATCCTTATTTTATAAATTCTACCTCAGGAATTTCTAAGATTCAAGCACAAATCTAAACGCTAAAGGAACTTCATTTTTTCTTTGAAGTAACAAGATGAATGAATCTTCTTTATAGCATAAACTTAAGCTTTTTTGTTCATCTAACCACCGCAATGATTTATCTGAAAAGGTATAAATTTGACCATCCTTAAGATTTCTAACGGTACACTGAAAACGATCCTTTCTGTAGCTTGTTTCGCCTAATTTCAAAGAATAATCCTTTCCCTCAATACTATCACGTACAATCACCTCATTTTTAGTATCATTAATTTGTAGTAAAGAAAATCCTTCTGGACAGTTTTCTTGAACCGCAATATGGACCAAAGAACGTTCTTCTACCGTAAATAAATAACGGATTTCTCCATCCGCTTTTGTAAAAAAACCCTTGTACTGTAGTCGAAACGGCTCTCTTTCGAAAGAAACAATTTCAAAATCAAAAGCATTTTCCTGTTGTAAATCACAAGCCATACCTCTCAAAGGTTCCCACACTCCATAGGTATTTAATCCACAAAAAAACATAACAACCAATGAATAAATAATCTTTTCCACACTATCGAAGTAAGTCAAAAAATTCGACTAAGCAAGTTTTTTTCGCTTAAATAAAACAAAAATCGCATTTTATAAAAAAATTATTATGCCTAATCCCTAACAAAACCCAACATTTAATCTTTACAAGAATCGCCTAAAGCTGCTACAAAGTAAAAAGGACGGCTGAAAGCCACGGGCACTGCAAATAAAACAAGAAAGCATACACAAGGAGGACAAATGTTAAGTAAAATCACGAAATTAGTTTGCGCTGGAGTAATAATAGGGGTAAACGGGCTCTGTGTCTGGGGGAATCGGATAGATGTATTTTACGAAGGAGGACCGACGCTAGTGGTAGAAGGAATCGATGGTGTAGAGTTGCCTGCTGAACTTTTTTGTAGTAATGATTCTATATTATGGAAAAAATATTACTTTTCTGTTGCTTATATTGGGTTGCGGCTAAACTTACCGGAAGAATTGGTACAAAAATGTGGAGATAACTATTGGAAGATTTATGACGAACAAGTAAAACAATCTTTAGAAAAAGCTTCCGCAACAGAAGAAAGTTTTCATGCTTGGTGTGATCAACAAAAAGAAATTGATAATGAAAATCATATAGCATTAAGAAATTTCTATCGTATCTGTGCCTATATGCTAAAAATTGCGAATGAAAAAAATTATCTTGTACCTGGTGATTTTTGCAAACGAATAGAAATACACAATGTCTTAGATAGTATTTATTTAAAAGGAGCTGTTCGCTGTATGCCTGATTATACAACTCCTTTGGGAAAATATATAAAACGTTTAGGTGGCAATATTAGAAGTTGTTTTATTGTTGAACAGAATAATGAGGAAGATTAAAAATTAGACTCTTCTCATTTTGCAATAAAAGAGTCTAGTTTTGATTAAATGTCTAGTTTTTTGAATTTTTGAAAATTAACACCGTTATAATAATAAATTTTTTGACAATCTACATTTTTAAAAATATCAAGTATTATTTGTTTAGCTGATGAAAAATAATGTCGTTTTTTCAAAGGCTTGTATTCATAATATTGTATTTGATTTTCTGTATCTGTCTTAAATAAAAGTCCACAATTCTCATTAAGAAAATTTTTGAATTTTTCAAATATCATTTCTTCAGAAAAAATATCTGTATTGTCCAATAAATCTACAAGTTCATATCCTTCTAAAGTAATTGATGTGTAATATTTGGGAAGCAAAGATAAACCTTGTTTTGTTTTTAAACTTTCAAATACCTGACTTTGATGTGTTATTTGATTTTCTATAGAAATTTTTGATGCTACATTATTATTTATTTTGCTTTGAGCTTCTTGCTTATAATCTTCGAAACTTTCAGGAATTGTGTATTTTAAACTTTCTTTGTTAATTTCTTGATTTTGATCAAATTCAAATTGTTTAATATTTGATTTTTCAAAACCAAATTGTTTATTTTTTAAAACCTTATTTACATAGTTTTTATTTAAAATGGCAGACATTTTTTGCCAAAAATCTATATTTTTAGCAGAATTGTGGGACCAAGATATTATTGTGTCATCTTGATAATATTCTCGTAAAAATGTTGTTTCTCCAATGAAAACTGTTTTTTCACAACTTATTTTCCGTTCACTGCTTAAAATGACTGTCATTTCGTCTAAGAAGTGATTATTTCCCCATAATTCTTTGCATGTTTTTTGGAAAATGATGCTATTTTTTTGTAAATCTAGTTTGTTTGTTAAAAAATCATACATAGAAATCATATCATCTAACGTTCTTAAGAAATTTTTATTGAAATCTTCAAAAGTACAATAAGTAAACCAGTATAAATCTATTCTCTCTAATTGATTCAGCGCGTGTAAAAATTCATGAGCTAGCGTTATAAAGAATGGAAGTTTCTGTTCACGAAGATGATAGTTCCAATTGCTTAGATTATCAGGATCGATGAGCTTTATTAGACAAGGTCTATAAAGCATGTTTATATTAAGGAATCGTTTTAGTGCTAAATTAGATTCTAAATCACGACTAATTTTATGCCAATGGGGAATGCGATGATTTTCTGCAAAAATTTCATT
>JBKSMP010000014.1:0-22447 GCA_046881885.1 Opitutales bacterium | reverse complement strand
TCAAACACATCTTCTTCTCCTCCAATATTTCCTAATGTGGTATTTACCGCTATTAGGCCACTTAATATTAAAATTATTTTGTTTTTCATAAAATATTTCTCGCTCTATAGTTTATACTATCGGCATTTTTGCTAAAATCTTAAGAAAATTTTGGAAAATCAATAGGTGAAAAGCAAAAAATAATAAAACTTGAAATAAATATCAATTCAAATATAAACAATCATACCAAAATTTTAAGGCCTTAAATAATTAAGTCACCTAACAGACCTTTAATCTAACTCTTGAAAAGCTTATTAAATTTAAATATATAAAAAATTTTTTGAACTTTCCTAAAAACTTAATGCTTTAACATATCTTTTATGCTCGAAAATTTAGCTTCTCAAGATATTTCTGGTACCTGGAGAGGGGGTCGAACCCTCACTCTCGTGAAAGAACTGGATTTTGAGTCCAGCGCGTCTGCCAATTCCGCCATCCAGGCACTTATAATAATAAAGATCTAAAACTCATAAAAGTGGATTTTTCAATACTTGGCAAGTCATTTTTTATAAAAATTTTTGAATTTGCAACATAAGCACTCTTTTTAAGTCCTCAAAATTTTTCTCAAATTCCAAACTAAAGATTTACTCAAAATTGAATTGACGTAAGGACCAAATTTATAGACAATTTTTTTATGAAGCTAGTTAGGCAATTAAGTATAGGAACCTCCATTATGTTAGGCACGCAAATTATGAATGCCGAAATTGAAAAAGCAGCGGATGCTGCAGTAAACCCAGCGCAACAAGCAGCTCCTATCAAGGAAGTCGCTGCCCCTAAAGAAACTGAAAAAGTTTATACAGAAGCAGAACAAGCCGCGTTTTTGGAAACGTATGGCTGGATCACTTTTATGCAAAGTGGGGTTCGCAATTTAGGGCTTAATGCCAAAGAAATTGAAAGTTTTCTAAAAGGGGCCAAAGTTGCCGCAGAAGGCAAAGAGGCACCACAAAAGTTAGGCGAGCAAGTTGAAGATATGCAAAAGTTCCTTCAACAAAAAGCTACTGCTTATGAGAAAATTCATCAAGAACAAATGAAAATAACTGCAGAAAAAAATAGAAAAGCTGGCGATGAATTCATGCAAGCTTTGTTAAAAAAGAATAACAAAATAAAAACAACCACATCTGGTTTAAGCTATGAAATCATCTCTGAAGGTGATGTAAATGTAAAAGCTACTGAAGTAGATACGGTTGAAATCCTTTATATCGGTAAGACAATTGACGGTAAGGTTTTCGACGAATCCAAAGAAAAAGCCATTACTTTCCCATTAAACGGTGTTGTTGCAGGAATTAAAGAAGGTTTGCAACTTGTGGGTCAAGGCGGTAAAATTGTGCTCTACATCCCCGATAGCTTAGCCTACGGAGAATATGATATTCCAAGTATTCCTGCAGGTTCACGTCTCATTTTTGAAGTTGAATTGGTAAAAGTTAATAAAGCAAATTCTCCAGAAGACAACAAAAAGCTTGAGGATAGCAAAAAATAAGAATCCATTTATCCGATAAAGAAGGCCGATAAAATCGGCTTTTTTTATTGCCAAATTTTCTAAAAATTTTTGAATAAATTATAGGGGTGCGAACTTATTGGATCGCAAATTTTAGTCTATAAAATTATCCTGAGAATACATATTACGGGATCTCCGGAGTAAGATGGCTGTTATGCCTTTTCGGAAGGACAACAAAAGTTTTGCCACGAGAACCCACCTAAATAGACAAGAGGCATAATTTTATAAACTCTTACGTTCCTTTCAGCTCGAGTAACACCCCTCTATTGAAAAAATTTTTACAAAAAATCTTTCAATACCTACGTTGTTCAATTGCCCATTGATAAACCGATTCGTACTGTTTTGCAGAAGTATGCCAAGTGAAATCTTTGGCCATTGCTTGTAGACGCATTTGTTCGAACATACTTCTTTTATCAAAATAAATTGCACAAGCCCAACCAATTGTGTTGTAAAGCGCATCATTGGTGAGATGGTCGAAGCAAAAACCACAACCTTTTCCACTTTGTTCATCTAAATTATCGACAGTATCTGCTAATCCACCTGTTTTACGTACCAGCGGCAAAGTTCCGTAACGCATCGAATACATTTGATTTAGCCCACAGGGTTCAAACCGACTTGGCATCACAAATACGTCACATCCAGCCTCGATTTGATGTGCTAAAGGGCCATCATAACCGATATAAACACGCATTTTTTCTGGAAATTGAAAAGCTAAATAATTCAGCGTTCTTTCCCAAGAAAATTCTCCGTTTCCTAAAAACACGATTTGAAAGTCCATATGCTCAAACAAGTGCGGCAAAATGGCCATTAAAACGTCCAAACCTTTTTGCTGGTAAAGCCGACTGACAACCCCAAACAGTGGAACATCGCGTTCTGGAAGTCCAAATCGTCGTTGCAAAGCTTGCTTACAAATAGCTTTACCGGAAAGATTTTCAGATGAGTAATTAGCCGCAATGAAAGGATCGGTAACTGGATTCCATAAATCAGTATCAATACCGTTCAAAATGCCAATCAAATCAGCTGCTTTAAAACGCAGAACGTCATCAAGCCCACAGCCGTGCTCTTTTGTTTGAATTTCTTGAGCATAAGTAGGGCTAACGGTCGTCAATTTCGTCGCGTGATATAGTGCGCTTTTCATGAAATTAATCGCACCTAAAGCTTCTAAACTGTCCGATCGATATTCAGAAAACGGAATGCCTGCATAAGCTAAAACATCAGGGGAAAAAAGTCCTTGATGTTCCAAGTTGTGGATTGTAAAAACGGTAGCTATTTGCCCCAATTTAGATTCCCTTTCAGTTGTGTTTAAAAAAACCGGAAGAAGTCCTGTTGTCCAATCGTGGCAGTGAATAACATCTGGAATCCAAGCAAATGCTTTGCAAATGTCCAAAACGGCACGTGAAAAAAATGCGAAACGTTCGCCATTATTGTCACAAGCATAGACGTTTTCTGAACCAAAATACTGTTGGTAGTCTACAAAATAATAAACAACATCCTCTCTGTATTTCCAAACACGACATAAACGTTCATGGTTTCCTAAATGAACGGTGATGTTATCGTAATAAATCCAATCTTCTTGTGGTTGTATAGATCCATATAAAGGCAAAATAATACGTACATCATGCCCTAATTGTTTCAAATATTTGGGCAATGCACCTATAACATCTCCTAACCCACCTACCTTTGCAAAAGGGTAGCACTCTGGACTTACCATTAAAATTTTCATTATGTTCTTATTAAAACGATAGCCAGTTTTACTAAAATTGGCAAGCTCTATCTAGGAAGCAAGAAAAAGAGGAAAATAAAAATCATAACTATAAAACAAAACAAAAATAGAATTGGGAAATCAGCAAAGCAGCAAAAATAACATAGGTTACATATAAAAACCCGTTGCGAACGCGTGCATGCTTACTATGCTTAGGTTTTGGAACTGTAAGGCACTGCGTAATATCTCTAGGACTTCCCATAGTTTGTAACTTTTATAAGAACAGAAAAAAACTTAGTTGGCAATCAAATTCTCAAGGTGATAACGATGACTTCCTTTTAGGTAAGCAAAGTTACAGGGAAGTTTGTTAAAAAGCTCTTGAATTTCTGCAATAGCATCGGCTAAATGGATATGGGAAGTTGGAACACCAACCGCTTTAAAACCATCCTGTAAAGCTTCTTTGTAAACACCGATAAGGATAAAATGATCGTTTTGTCCTATCCGAAAATGCTTAGCCAAGTCCCGATGAAAGGCAACACTCCCCTCCCCTAGTTCCAACATACTGCCAATACAGTAACAAACCGCAGTATTTGGTAAGTTACACGTATCAAGTTCGCGATAAAAATGTTGCAAACTATCTGAAAAAGCTGCTGGATTAGCATTGTAACAATCCACAAAAATCTTACGTTCAGATTGTTTTACCCAAACACCACGTTGTGCATAGGGTTGCCACAAAAGAAGACTTTCTTGAAGCTGATGCTTTGGCACACCTAAATTTAAAGCAACAGCTAAAACTTGAGCAAAAGTTTGGGCGCTTTTTTCTCC
The DNA here is from genome assembly GCA_046881885.1 of Opitutales bacterium. Taxonomy (GTDB): domain Bacteria; phylum Verrucomicrobiota; class Verrucomicrobiia; order Opitutales; family UBA9783; genus JBKSMP01. Next base: position 18,389 of record JBKSMP010000014.1, on the reverse strand, counting down.
TATAAGAAAAGGTAAATGAAATGGACAACCATCGACCTTAATTTGCCAACCTTCGGGTATCATTTTAAGCTCCAAAGCAATCGTATCGAGACCACTTTCTTGATTAAATGAAAAAGCAAAACCATTTGGATGCTGTACATAAGAACGCCACTCACAAGGATAAAAAACATGCTTTTTAGCCTTTTGAAGCAATTTCAATTTCTCGCAAACGATGGCCTCAAGCATTTTAAAATTCTCTAAATGAACGGGATTTACATTGAGCACGACAGCAAAATCTGGCTGTAGTAATTCGCTTAATCCCTCCATCTCTCCTGGTTCGCTAATACCTACTTCTAAAACGGCAAACGGATGTTTTTCTTCATCAATTTGCGTTATAGAAAAAGGTAAGCCTAAATGATTATTGTAATTACCTGGCGTCTTAAAGGTTTCTGGCCCCAAAAGCAATGCAAGCAATTCTTTAGCAGTCGTTTTACCACAACTTCCCGTAATCCCTACGATACATGTTTTTAAAATATTACGATAGTTTTTGGCAATATCCTGAAAGGCTTTTAAGGTATTTGTAACGACTAATTGAGGTAAAGAACAGGTTTCAATAGGATGGTCCACTAAAGCCGCTACTGCACCACAAGCTTCGGCCATATCTACGTAATCATGACCATCATTATGTTCAGAACGTAAAGCTAAAAAACATTCGTTGGGCTTTAGTTGCCGCGTATCAAAACAAAAGTTCGTAATCGGTTGATTGGGAAAACGCGTCCAATATCCACCGGTCCATTGTTGAAGTACGTTTGGACAAAAATACTTCATTTGAGCCTTAAACATTGATCATAAGTTTCTACAACTTTTCGATCGTCAAAAGGATAAAATTGCTGGCCGATTTCTTGGTATTGCTCATGACCTTTTCCGGCAATCACCAAGCAATCATCAGCTGAACAAAATTCTAATGCCTGACGGATTGCTTCTGCACGATCTTCAACAAAATGGATCACGTTGGAAGGCTTCAAACCACCACAAATATCTTCAAAAATCTGTTGTTGAGACTCCATTCGAGGGTTATCGCTCGTAACCCAAACTTCATCTGCATATTGTTGCGCATATTGCCCCATCAAAGGACGCTTAACACGATCACGATTACCGCCACATCCAAATACAAGCACCAATCGTTTTTTCGTAAGCTCACGAAGTGTTTGCAAAATATTTTGTAAGGCTTCTGGCTTATGTGCAAAATCAACAAAAACTTGTGTACCTGTAGCTATTTTTACTTCTTCTAAACGACCGGGAACTTGCTCAAAAGATGCCAATGCACTTACGGCTTGTTGCAAATCCATTCCTTGTGCATAACAAGTAGCAAGAGCTGCTAAACAATTATAAACGTTAAATTTTCCTAAAAGCTTGGTTGTTACCGAAAAAGTTCCTTGCGGCGTAATACACTCGAAACATGTTCCTTCAAACGATAATTGTACATTTTGAGCACGTATATCAGCAATTTCATTCAACCCAAATGTGACGGCCTTAACCGATCCATCTAGGCTATTTAAAAGTTTTTGTCCGTAAGGATCATCGCTATTGACAACCGCGTTTTTGAGGTTTTCCTGCAAAAACAACTGCTTTTTAGCTTCAAAATAAGCCTCCATAGATTTATGATAATCCAAGTGTTCCGTACTTAAGTTTGTAAAAATGGCAGTATTAAATTCCAAGGCTGCAACACGTTTTTGATCAATTCCGTGCGACGAAACTTCCATAAACGCATGGGAACAATTCGCCTGTACCATTTCATCCAAGTAACTGGTTAAAGTAAGTGCATCAGGAGTCGTTCTAGAGGCAGGCAGAATACGTTTTCCTAAATTGTAATGCAAGCTTCCTAAGAGCCCAGAAGACTGTCCATAAGCCGTTTCATAAATATGTTGCAAAAGCCATGTAGTCGTTGTTTTACCACTCGTTCCTGTAACACCTGTTAAAGCTAACTTTGTATCAGGAGCGCCATAAAATACCTTTGCAACCTTACTCATTGCTTCTCGAACATCTTCTACCTGAACCTGTAAAATATTGCGCAAATGTGGAAACAATTTCTCTGTAACGATAACTTGAGCACCTCTAGATACGGCTTCATCAACAAAATCCGCTCCATCATGCTCTGCCCCAGAAACCACAAAAAACAAGCTGCCAGGCTGTACGCATTGACTATGTAAAGCAAGGTTTTGAATAAGTGGATTAAAGTTTGCACCTTGAATCTTTTTTACACGTATAGGTTTTAGCAAAGTTTTCAAATCGGTTGGCTTGGACATAAATTTCAACAAAGGGAAGGTTAAGGTTTTAGCAAATGTTCCGTAACTGAGTAAAGATGTGTTAAGCATGATCGTTATAAAAGTTTAGGTTCAGGTGGTATCTCCAAATATGTAATAATTGTTTCCGCAATTTCTTTAAAAATAGGAGCAGCCACCACAGCACCATACCCAATCCCTTTGGTATGCGGCGAATCAACTACAATGGAAATTTGTACTTGTGGATTTCTGTTTGGAAAAAAGCCTGAAAACGATGCTATATGCTGTGAATGCGAATAGTGACCATTAATGATTTTTTGTGTTGTTCCTGTCTTGCCAGTAACATTGTAATGCGGTATAAAAGCCTTTGAAGTTTCGGAAACAAGCAGAATTTTGCGCATCATTTCAGCCGTTTGCGGCTTTATCACTTGACGACGAACTTTAGGCTCAAAGCTACGAATAATTTCTCCTGAAGCATCATAAACACGCTGAATGTATTGCGGGTAAAATAAAACACCACCATTAGCAATTACCCCCATAGCATAGTGCATCTGAATAAGCGAACAAGCCATTCCATGACCAATTGGAAGACGCGTAATGGTCAATCCATCCCATTGATTGGGTTCTTTCAAAATACCTCGCGTTTCACCGGCAAATCCAGAGTGTGTAGAAGCACCAAAACCAAACAATTTACAATAACGATAAAGCTGATCCCCGCCCAAACGAAATGCAATTTGGACAATCCCACGATTACTTGAATTGGTTAGAATTTGTGGCACTGTCATGGATTCCTGAAAAGGTTTCCAGTCATTCGGCAAAGGCAAGTCTTTACCTTTATAAGGAGCTTTCGACAAACCACAATTAAAAGAATCCTCTAAAGTCACAGCTCCAGCATCAAGCGCGGCGCTTACCGTAATCGCCTTAAAGACAGATCCTGGTTCATAAACATCCGTTATAATGCGATTTTTCAAAACCTCCAAATCGTATTGACTGTAATGGTTCGAGTCAAAATAAGGATAATTAACCCAAGCAAGCACTTCTCCGGTATGAGGACGAGTAATAAGCACCTGCATCGACTCTGGACGGTAACGTTTTGCTGCCTTTTCCAAAACATCTTCCACGAAAGCTTGTATACGATTATCAATGGTTAATTCCACCGTATAACCATTTTTAGGAGCAATTACATTCTTGCGATACTGTGTAAATTCAACATTTTTCCCATTAACTTCGTATGCCTTAAAACCTTCTTGTCCTCTCAAATAGAATTGCATCAATTGTTCAATCCCTCCAATCGGTGCATTTTCTTGGTTAATAAAACCGATGATATGACTTAGGCTTTTAGCATGCAAATAGAGACGTTTTTTCTTTTCATTGCCGTACACACCTCGAATCTTTAACCCCATAAGCTTGCGATAATTTGCCTCAAGCACTTCGGATTTCAATTTTTTCCACTGACGTATACTTGGCGAAAACCACAACGCATCTAATTGTGCAAGTGGTAGATTCAAAATAGACGCTAATTGCGGCAAAAGTGAACGATCTTTATCCTGTATTTGCGTTAAATCAACCCCCACTTCATAAACCTTTTGCTGAGTCGCTAAACACGTCCCATTGCAATCAATAATCGCCCCTCTTTGTGCTGGTAAAATCGCAACTCGGTTTCGTGAGGTTTCAGCAAATTCAACAAAATCTTTTCGATAGGTACATAAATAAACAATGCGAGTCGCTAAAACGCAAAAGCCGCATCCCAACAAAATGCAGATGCAATAATAACGTTTTGAAACAAGCGGCAACATGCTCACAAAGAAGCTACAACAGTATGCGTTTTAGTTTCTGAACCGGTCGAAACCCAAATAATTTGTTGAGGTAACGCAGGTGTTAAATGTGTCGTTTTAGATTGAAGCATCCCTAAGAATGTATCCGCACGTTTGTCGAGCATTTCCAACGTAGCAAGCTCACGCTCGAGAAGGCGCGTTTTAGACGCCTGTAGATAAATTTGTTGCCGCATCCATAGCAAGCTGAATGCTCCTGTCACCGAGAGACAGAAGATAAAGGCAAGACACCAATTGTATTTTTTTAAATTCATAGTTTCCTTAAAAATCTTAATTTTGCTGAACGTGAACGTGGATTTTGGATAATTTCTTCTTGGGAGGCCGTTATCGGCTTACGAGACCCCAATTCAGCTTTTACCGTTTTAAGCTGGCGTGGTTGTGCATCATACCGATTTAAGCTTCGTCCACACCACTCATAAAAGTGCTGTTTAACGATGCGATCCTCCAAAGAATGAAAGGTTATAATGGCTAAAATTCCTTGTTCTGTTAATGCTTCAAATGCTTTTTTAATACCGATTTGCAAATGCTCTAATTCCTGATTAACAGCAATCCGCAAACCTTGAAAAACGCGCGTTGCTGCATGAATACCCGGCTTTTTAGAGCGATTAACAGCGGTATGGGTTTCTAAAAAATGTACAAATTCCAAGGTCGTATCCCAAGCTTCTGTGTCTCTATGGGCTAAAATCCCATTTACAACCGAACGCCATTGAGGTTCTTCGCCTGCATCACGAATTGCTTCCACAAGGGCTTCCTTGGAAGCTGTTTTCAAAAAAACTTGCGCCGAAAGTCCTTTTTCTGGATTCATGCGCATATCTAAAGGTCCATCTTGACGAAATGAAAAACCGCGCTTTCCATCATCCAATTGAAAAGACGAAACTCCCAAGTCCAACAAAATTCCGGAAAATTTTTCCTGCAAAGTATCCAATTCGGAAAAATTTATCCCTACAAACTTAAAACGCTTCGGATAGTTTTTTTGTAAATTTTCTGCACGTTGCTTGGCCTCAGGGTCCACATCAATACCAATAATGTTTAATTCTGGATTTTGTTCCAATAAGGCTTCTGTATGCCCTCCACCACCAAAGGTTCCATCCAAAAACGTTCCGCTTGCTTCTTGGAAGATATTCAAAATTTCGTTTTTAAGTACTGGAATGTGTCCTTGCATTATAACCCTAATTGCTGCAATAACTGACTCATTTCATTTTCTTCTTCCAGCGATGACTCCACATACGACTGATAACGACCCGGTTCCCACAAATTAAACGTAGCATAACTTCCCACAAGCAGTACGTTTTTCTCTAAATGAGCGTGCTTTACAAGCTTTTCAGAAAGTGTAATGCGTCCTTGCTTATCACAACCAAAGGTATCAGCTTGGGAAAACAATTTGGCTAAAATTTTCTGCCCCTTCAAGTCTCCTAAGCTCACTGTAGAAACCTTTTCCTCTAAACGTTCAACCATTTTGGGTGGATAAATGGTAATACAACCAATAGGGTTCGGCAAAGCCAAGTAAACATCTGCGTCATCCCCTGCAAATCTCCACTTTGAGGGAATGCAAAGGCGATTCTTCGCATCCATCTGATGCGAAAACTCCCCTACAAATACGCTTTTGCCTATAAGACCCATACGATTGAACGAGTTGATCGTTTTAACCTATTTACTCCATTAAGCCCCATTTTACCCCACAAGTCAACACAAAATAATCTTTATTTCACAAAAATTTTTATTTTCCAAACTTGGCACAGAACATGCTCTATTTATTAATATGAAAACTTTTAAGTTATTATCGCTTGGATTAGCATTAGGCATGGCCTACATTTGTTACGCAACAGAACCCGATACTTTCAATTCAAATACGGATCAATCATTTAAAACGGATAATTCCTTCAAAGAAGATCATCAAACAAACTACACGCAACAACTTAATAAATTAACAGATGCCATCAAAAACCCTAACAGTTTATTCGGAAAAGTTCTTTCTGAAAATCAAATGAATGAATTTGTTAAATTAATAGAAGCTGTATTATCCTTTGAAAACATAAAAGAAATCGTAGAAGAAGTGCTTGAAACAAAAGAAGAATTATTAAAAGAAATTCCTAAAATTTTGTCGACTGAAAACATAGAAAAAGCGGCAACCATGATTTCAAATATTAAAGAAGACTTAATCCATCAAATTGACAATGCCGCAAAAGAAGCAACAGAAATCATTACAGAATGTAAAGAACCATTGCTCAATACCATTAGCAGCATAGACGAAAACAAAATATACAAGATAATAGAAGGTGGCATTAACATCATTACCGATGAATCGCCATTACTGTATCCATCCCGTAATCTTAGTAAATTATCAAAAGCCATAGCTTCAATTGTAGAAGCATTCCCAAAAATAAAACCTGAAAAATACCTGAAAAAGGAAATTGATATATATCGTTTTGTAGTTGCTTTACTAATAAAAGCAAAAAGAAAATTCCTTGAAAGACTAGAAAGCCGTATGAAACTACACAATGAACCTCTTTATCAAAACAAAGCGGCTGAAATAGACCTACTAAGTTCACATTTAGCCAAGATTATGGAGATAGGCTTAAAAGCTTTATTGGATTTAATTGATTAAACATCATTTTGAGATCAAAAGGAAACCTCTACCTAGTTTTTACATCAGATAGAGGTTTTTATAAAAACTTCAAAAATCATTTTTAAATTTTCAAACTTGGCACAAAATATGCTCCGTTTATTGATATGAACATTCTTAAATTATTACCAATAACTGTAATTGCTTTAAATTTCAATCATTATTCTAGTTTTGCCGAAAACAATTCTGAATTCATCGAAAACAATTCTGTATTTGAAGAAACTTATTCAGTCGTTTGGGATAGCAAAAAAAACCAAGCTGATGTTAAAAAAACAACAAACCCAATAGATGATTTTGTGGCTAAGCTTACAGCAGGTATCACAGGAGGTAACTTAATACATCAAGCCTATCTTGAGTTTCTCAAACCCAGCAGAAATATCAGAAAGCCCTCCACTCCTAAGAGCTCCCAAGGTCTACCACCTTTTCCAAATAACGGAACACCACTGCTTTTAAAAAGAAACGACATACAATCATTTAAAGAGGTTCTTGAAACAACAATCAAAGAATATTTCTCTTCAATAGAATATACAACCTACGACAAAACAGCTGTAAAAGATTTTGTTAATCAATTATTTACAATAACAAAAATTATGACAATAGACAATGAAACAGTAAACGACTTAATAACCAAAGTTAAAGACCCAAAGCTTTCCCGATATATATCAAAAATTTTCCAAACTGAAAAATGATTTCTTTAACAGTAAACAAAATCTTGCCATCAACCCTTATTTTTGTAATACTATAATTACTATGATAAACTTAATTTTACTACCGTTTCGTGGAATCTTTTGGTTAATCTCTGGTTGCCTTTGCACGCTCCCATGGCTACTTATTGTTACGCCTTTAACAATCAATTACTGGTTACCTACTGCATTATCCATCTATTGCGAAAAACAACTCGGTTTCCCTTGTCGCATTGGAAGCACAAACGTGAACCTTATGAAGGGGCAAATAAATTTAAATGATATTGTTATTTCCAATCCTAGCGAATTTGTATCTGGGGATTTTTTAAAGATTAAACAAATTCAGTGCAAAGTAGAGCCATTGTCCTGTTTCCAAGGAATCGTCAAACTATCTGAATTGAATATGGAAATTTCGCAATTTGCTTCCGTCCAACAAAACAAAACCAATAATCTACAAAAGTTGTGCGAACATTTCAACCGTTATAACTCGACAGCCAAAAGTAAAAAAGGATGGCATATTGCTTCCACTAATCTCACATTCAAAGGGATAGCGAGCCTACGCAACTATACCCATTCCATTTTTACATCAGAAGCTTTTACAACGAAAAATTTTACCTTCACCAATATTTGTATCAACACACCAAATATGTTCAATGAAAGCCTTATGAATACAACTTCTTTGGAATCGGTTTATACAGCTATTAGCGATTCAATTATGAATACGTTAACGAAACAAAAAACATATTAATTATGAGTCCTAATCCTACTACAATAACCAATACTCCTAATACGACTACTATCTCTAATATTCAGACCGAGAGTAAAAAAGATAGTTTTTCAACGACAATTAAAGACTATTTTAATAAAGCAAAAAAGTTTATACTTACTCATAAAAGTGCTTTAGCACAAGGTTTAGGAGCTGCAAGTATAGCTTTCGGAGGTGTAGTTTTATCCGCGATGGGATGTGCACCCGCAGGTATTCCTTTATTGATACTTGGTGGGCTTTTATTCGTAGCAGGTACAGGAGGTGTTATTCACAAAAAAAATGTTGAAGGTAAAGCACAAGGACTTACTTCCAAAGAAATAACTTACAATATTGTCAAAACATCGTTAAAAAATAGTTTTTTAGGTGTTGTTATAGGAGGAATTCTAGGTTTTGGTATAAGTGGTGCTGCAGCTATACCTTTTTTAGCAGATTTACGTCAAAAAAGAGAAGATTTGGATACAGTATTTGTAGAGTTAAAAGATACCCGCAACGCTTTAAATGACCTTACTGACAAAGCCTTCAAGATACAACAAGAAGAAAAAACTGCTACAAACATACCAGATACCTTAAAATGTCCAAATTCTTCTAATACAGCAACCAACGATTCCTCTAGTATTGATAATAATATTGATAATGATGAGGTTATTGATGATGTTGATGATACCCGTATACCAGATTCAGGACCATCAGATTTGGAATTAGATAGAATTAATCAAAATCTAGTAAATGAAATACTAAACGAAGACTAAAGCAATTTTATGAACACAACAAATTTTCAATCAAATTTAGCAACATTATTAGCAGCGTTACAACTCTGCCAACAAAACGAAAATAATATTATTTTAGATGATAAATTTGAACAAAAAGTATTACAACAAAAGCCTCTCTGGGAACGCTATTTATCAGATGTAAAAAAACAACTAATTGAAGCTTTGCATATTTTTGAAAATTATGACCACAAAAAATTATTAGCAAAATATTTTCAAAAAATAAAATCCAAAAAAAATTTAGGACAAAACAGCAAAAAAGCATGTTACAATATCATGATGCAATATGCTCTAGAAGCTTTTGAAAATGAAACTTGGAATGATGCTTATGCAATGTTTTATTTTATTGTTTCTTATTGTCCAACTTACACAAAACCTTACTTATATCTTGGCAAAGCGACTGAAGAAGTAAAAGGCCCTGAGCAAGCTTCAGAGTTTTATGCTAATACCGTTAATGCTTTACAGGATCCCGACCTTTACTTTTTTGCAGCAGATTGTGAAATGAATCGCAACAACAAAGATAAAGCAAAAGAATATCTTCTTAAAATTAAAGAAGTTCTTGATAACACCGCTTGTTTAAGCGAAGAAAATCAAGAATTGCTTTCAAAAACAAATGAAATTTTGAAACTTATGGAACAAAATATATGAAAATTAAAAATATATTGTTGCTTTTAACGATAGCGGCTACCGCGCATGCCGATAAACAAAAAGAACCGTGGCATTTTTTTGCCGACCAGCATGCGCGTAAAATCGTTAAAAACATCTGTACAAATAACAAAAATTTAAAATTCGAGGCTATTACGTCTTTTCAAGCGGACAACGCTCAAATTTCGAATTTAAGAGGGTTTGAGTGTTTACCTAACCTAAAGTTATTATCTCTAAAAAACAACCTCATTGACGCTCTAGCACCGCTAAACACATTAAAACGCTTAAAAACCTTATTCCTATCGAATAATCTCATTACGGATGTTTCCATTCTCAGCCAATTACCCAAACTCGAAGTCTTAGATTTGTCCCATAATAAACTACAAGCCTCCTTTTTATGTAATTTTGAGCAATTAAAGGACTTAAATCTCTCGCACAACCAAATTCAACAATTCATGACGACCGAATCGAGTAAATTATTGACCAAGCTCGACCTATCGTTTAATCCTATCTCACAATTTCCAGAAAATTTATCCCTACCAAGCCTACAAACACTTCGTTGCAATAGTACTTACCTACAAAATCTAAAGCCTCTATTACAATTAACCGCGCTCGAAGTACTTGAAGTTGAGCATTGTTCTCAATTAAAATCTCTACAAGACCTATTTGTAAAAACGCACAATCATATTGATTGCCGACTTCCTTTTTTAAAATCCATAAAAATTTCAGAAGATTTTTTAGATGAAGCTTCCAAAGTACTTCTAAATTCTATGCGTCAAAAGGGTACATTATCTCGTCCTATCGCAATTAATGGCCAACAATACGGCATAAAATAGCACAAAAACACCCATTCATTTTTAATCAACAAAACAGTTGACGGAATAGTTTTCGCGACTTATTTTGAAGCCATGTGTGAATGTAATTGTAACTCAGTACCGGCTGCACTCGTTGGACGAAAAGCACCGCAATTTATAGCTCCAGCGGTTCTTAACGGCGCAGAAATTGTGGAAAACTTTTCCTTAGAGCAATTTTTAGGGAAAAAATACGTTGTTTTATTCTTTTATCCGAAAGATTTTACTTTTGTTTGCCCAACAGAATTGCATGCCTTCCAAGAAGCTTTAAAGGCTTTTGAAGAACGTTCTGTGCAGGTTGTTGCCTGTTCTACCGATACCGAAAATAGCCATTTCGCTTGGTTGCAACAACCCAAACAATTGGGTGGCATCCAAGGTGTTACCTACCCTATCGTTGCAGATACCAATAAAACCATCGCAACCAATTACGGGGTCTTGGCCGGCGATTATTACTACGATGAATGCGGATGTTTGCAAACTAAAGGAACTTTGGTCGCTTATCGCGGTTTGTTCTTAATCGATAAAGAAGGTATTGTACAACACCAGGTCATCAATAATATGCCCCTAGGTCGTTCCGTCGAAGAAACTTTGCGTATGGTTGACGCACTGCAACATTTCGAACAATTTGGAGAAGTTTGCCCCATCAATTGGCACAAAGGCGATAAAGCTATGCAGCCAACCCAAGACGGTCTTCATCAGTTTTTTAAATAAGTTCTGAATCAACTAAGTTCTGAAAATAATAAAGAAGCCTCCCGTATTGGGAGGCTCAAGTTTGAAGAGCAACACGGGAAGTAAAAAATTGCGAAAAGCGGAAAGAGATGAGGATCTAGCATTTTGTGATAACGTAAAAAATGAAAATGCAATACAAACACATCTCAAAAGAAGAACGTAGAAAGATCGCGGAGGAGCTCGGGCGAAGCCGAAGTACGATTAGACGAGAATTGAAGCGAAGTTACGAGTATGAGCGAGCGCAGAAGCTAGCCAACAAGCGTCTGAAGGGGTCAAAAATGTCGAAAATCAGCAAAAAGACCTGTGGAAAAGTATTCGGATTGTTCAAAATTTTAGTCCGGAACAGATTGCGAGCGTTGTAAACATCAGTTATGAAAGCATTTATCGCAGGATTTATGCGGAAATTCGAGCTTGAGTATTCCCTTAACCTCTCAAAAACTTTTATTTATTGCGCAATAGTATTGTCCAATAAATAAATAAATGTTTTAAGGGAGTTTGACGGATTTTTTACAAAAATCTCTCAATTCAAACTCGTCCGAATCTCAGTTCTATTTAGCAACAAAACTTATTTCTAACAAATTCGGCATTTGAACCATTTCCTCAGGCCGTAAAATCCGTTACACTTAACAATGGCACCAAATTCCCCGAGCATAAAACCATCGCAAGTCCCTTGAATGCAATGATATATTTTGCCCATCCGCATTGCCCTTGGGAATGCGGAATTGGTTCCAAAAAACTTTCAAATGGCCAACGGCCATTGACTCCCTCAAGGCCGTACCTTGCAATATTTTCCTAAAAAAAACAAAGCATATTATACACAAGCGTATCTCACCGATTGCCACCAAAAATTAACTTCATCTTTTTAGAAAATGCTTACGCTTTACATTTCCTGCATCGGCCTTCTTTTCTGTACTCAATAGCTTGCTCTTCAAACTTTATTCTGCCGTTTTATTTTGCATAAAATTTGGGATTTTTCTAAAGTTATAAAACGATCTTGCTAAAATCGGACTGATATCTTGAGATAATAGAACATCTATGAAGGAAAACATTCCATGGCATACTTCTGTAAAACTTATAAAAGCTTCGAAGGGGATTCTGGCGATTGATAAGCCTTGCGGATTACTTTCGCATCCTAATACTTCAGATAAGTTTAAGCAGAGTGTGGTGCAAGCCCCTTACGATTTTGAGAAAGAGGCTTACAAAATAGGAAATGAATGGGTATATTTGCTGAATCGATTGGATAGTCCTACTTCTGGTGTTTTGCTTTTAGCAACTGATCCTTCGCTTGCTCAGGAGGTTCGTACTTTGTTTAAATCCCATGCCGTAAGGAAAACGTATTGTGCGCTTGTAAAAGGGCGATTTCCGACCCAGAAAGTCGTTTGGAAGGATTTTTTATCGATCCGTAAGGAGCAGCAAAAGTTGCGTACGCAATGCAATACTTCAAATAGGGGCATTATGGCCCAAACAAAGATAAACTGTTTACATACCTTTTCGCTAAAAGGGAGAGCCTTAAGTGCACTTGAATTGTATCTGTTGACGGGACGAACACACCAATTACGTACTCAATGTGCTTATCATCATTTTCCTATTCTGGGCGATAAAACATATGGAGATTTTAATCTTAATCGTCAGTTAAAGGTAGATCGTTTGTATTTGCATGCTAAAACAATACAATTTGAGCTAAAAAACTTATCTTTTGAAGCAAGTTGCGAACCTAATTTCGACCTGTTCGATCTGGGTGAAATAAACAGATAAGCTAAAGTTCTTCATTTGCCCAATAAAAACTGGCTAATGCTCTTGTTGTTTTATCGAAAAAACTAATTTTGTAAAACGAACTTTCAGCCGACACTTCTATTTTAAAGGAGTAATTAGGAAGCAAGGGATTGGCTTGCGTTTGCTTTAAAAATTTTCGTTTACCATTTTTCGTTTGGTATGCCAACCAAGTACCTTCAATAGTTTCGTCAGGATCATCATAAGTGTGAAAAAACCATTCAAAGGCTTCAATAAAAGGATAAAGTGATTGGTAGACTTGCAAATTGCGTTTTTGTTGTTTTTGGGATTCTATACAGGAAGAAAACGCTAAAAAACCAATCGAAAGAATAGAAAGACTTAATAGCAGTTCTAATAAGGTAAAGCCTTTTGCCTTCATGCGTCGAGTTTAAGGCCCATACGCAAATAGGTGGGCGTATCCCAATACGATTCGTTGGCTTGTTCTTCAAAATCAAATTGGGTTTGTACATGTGCTTCTGGAGCGGCTTGTTTTTTCCCTTTACGATAGCGAACGGTTTTGATGTTCTTTTTCGTTGAGGAGACGAGTAAAAACAGCTCAACCTCTTGCGAATCATTCAAAGAGGTATTACAGCTGTTGAGAAATTGAATTTCGGGAACTCCTAAAAAGCTTTGGATTTCGTAATTTAAGTTTTTTAGATCACTCAAAGGGATTTCATTACTGGAATGTACTGCAACAAAAGCGCGTTGTGCAGGTGCATCTGAACCCTGTGTTTTTAAGGGAGTACACTCAAAAACTTTTTTCAGAGCTTGATTTAAAGCATTTTCTCCACTTGCCTTACCGAGTCCCCAAAAGACAATATCCGGCTTTTCAGAAAAATGCCGTGAAAATTCATTTAAGTTTGTTGCAAAAGCGCCCGATTCGACTCGATTTAAGCTATTTGCAAATGCACACATAATTTGAGAAATTAGCTTGTCGCCTTCTTGAAAAGCTTCTTTTACGGTTGCTGATTCGGGTAGGGTTTGAAATAAGATATCATTATAGAAAGGGACAACCAAATCGGCGAATGATTGCAAAGCATTTACTTGGTTACGTGCACGAATGCTTTTGTTTTTTCCCTCAAAGGTGAAGGGAAGTATAGGAATGATTAAGACAAAGGTACCGGCTCTTAAAGCCATTTGTATGGTTGCCAATAAGGCGCCACTACCTGTTCCGCCACTTAAACCGACTAAAATAATCAGTACATCCGTTTTTTGACAAAAGGCTTGGATACAAGCGTCTTCTTTACCTAAAACCTCTTTTACGAGTGTTTCATCTCCACCTGAACTTAAGCCACGAAAATGTTTTTTCGCGAAACAGTACTTGGGAAGGGTAGAATTGAGTTGTTCCAAGCAGCGCAAATCAGTATCTACGGCCAAGCACAAATCGGCAACATAGGTTTGCGTGGTAAAAAAGTGATTGAGGACGCGGCAAGCAGCACTACCGAGCGCTAAGAACTTCAGTCGTGCGCCAACACTTGCTGTTTGCTCCATCCCCAATTCATCCATAGTTTTTACCTTAACCCATAAACCGCTTGTTCATCGAGCTCTTCCTCAATACGCAACAAACGATTATATTTACAAATACGATCGGTACGGCTCAAGGATCCGGTCTTGATTTGGCCTGCATTCGTTGCAACCGCCAAGTCCGCCAAGGTTGTGTCTTCGGTTTCGCCAGAACGGTGCGATACGACGCAATTATAGCCGGAACGCTTTGCCAATTCGATAACATTTAAGGTTTCCGTCAATGTACCAATTTGATTGAGTTTAATCAAGATGGCGTTACCTGCTTTTTCAGCAATACCCTTGCGGAGGAATTTTTCGTTTGTTACAAATAAATCATCGCCAACAAGCTGGGTATTATGTCCCATGGCTTGTGTGAGTTTCTTCCAGCCGTCCCAATCGTTTTCGGCGCAACCATCTTCGATGGAGAACAAAGAATAAGCCGCTTGCATCTTTTGGTAGAAGGAGATCATGTCATCAATGGTCTTTTGAGAACCGTCGGACTTTTTGAAGACATAACGTTGGGATTTTTCATCAAAGAATTCAGATGAAGCCACATCGAGAGCGATTTTGATGTCACTGCCGAGCTTGTAACCGGCCTTTTCAACCGCCTTTGCGATCAATTCCAAAGCTTCCTCGTTGCCTTTTAATTCAGGAGCAAAACCACCTTCGTCTCCAACCGCTGTCGAACGTCCTGTAGACTTAATGATCGACTTAAGGGCGTGGAAAACTTCTGTACCCATACGCAAAGCTTCATGGAAGCAAGGCGCACCAATAGGAGCAATCATGAATTCTTGAATATCAACAGGTGCATCGGAATGAGCTCCACCGTTCATAATATTCATCATAGGAACAGGCAAAGTACGTGCATTAACGCCTCCGAGGTAGCGATAAAGTGGCATGTCTAAATATTTTGCAGCAGCATTTGCGACAGCCAAAGAAACACCTAAAATAGCGTTTGCACCGAGGCGAGACTTGTTTTCTGTACCATCCAATTCAATCATGGCACGATCAACAGCTCCTTGATCGAGGGCATCAAAATCTTCCAAGGTAGCCGCAATTTCCGTATTAATGTTTTCAACGGCTTGCAAAACACCCTTACCATTATAACGGCGACGTACCGCTTCATCGAGGTTTTCGAGGCCGCCATCACGCAATTCCAAAGCTTCATTGATGCCGGTACTGGCTCCCGAAGGAACAGCAGCACGACCGATTGTACCATCTTCAAGTGTAACATCCACTTCGATGGTTGGATTACCACGAGAATCTAAAATTTCCCTACCAAATATATCTAAAATAAGGCTCATAAAACAAACTGTAACAAAGATTAACGAAATAACAAGACAGAAGTTTTACAACGACGAATTAAATCGGTCGTAATGCTTCCAATGAGCAAGTGCCGAATGACGCTATGCCCGTAAGCTCCCATGATTAGCAAGTCGATTTTGTTATCGGTGATATAATGGGTAACGCCATCACTGACTTCGTCTTGAATAACGGTTGTTTTTACTTTATAACCTGCATCTTGAAGGGTTTCTGCGGTTGTAGCTAAAGACTCTAATACGCTTTCTGGAACCGTTTCATCGTCCTCATGAATCGCGATAAGGTTAAGCTCCGTATCCTTGAATAAAGGCGAGCGAATGAGGAATTGAATGGCGTGTCGAACACTTGGACTGTCGTCATAAGCAAGCGCGACCTTTTGGATCGGTGAATATTGTCGACAGGCAACAAAACAAGGACGTTTACTGCTACGAACAACACGTTCGAGATTGGATCCCAAATGCTCGGTAGCAAAATTGGCATTTTCACCACGTTTACCTAAAATTACTAAATCAAGGCCACGTGCACTGTTTTCATACTTTTGATAACAGTCCACCAAAGACCCCGTCTCATGATGAAAATGAACTTTTTCCGATAAATCCGCTTTTTCAAAAAACTGACGAACCATTTCCTGTACGACTTTGGCCTTTTCTTGCTCCACCTCCTTGAGCTGAGCGTACAAATTTTGATACGGTTGGGCCCCTAAACTCCCTGAAAAATCCGCCATCATAGAGAAATCAAATGCGTGCGAATCCGATACGTACAAAACATCCAAACTCGCCCCCATCTTCTTGGCAATCCATTCCGCGTATTTAAAGCAACTCTCCGTATAAGGAAAAGCTCCATCCGTGCAAACTAGCAAATTTTCCATGCTTTTAATTATACCCTTTTAGAAAAATTTTACAATCGGATTTTTAGGATTTATTTATTGGGTTTCTTTATAGCCTAAAGCTTGGGCTAGTTGGGTTACTTCTTTGGCATTTGTTTTAGTTAAGTCGCCTATTCCGGTCGAATTAGAGAAGCCATTCTTTAAGAGAAAATTCTTTTCGATAGCATCTGAAGTTTTTCCTTTATATTCTTTGTCATTTTTGTGTTGTTCTATAAACTCCGAACATTTCTTTGCTATAAAAACTATTTTTTGTCCATGCTCAAAATCAATTAAAACACTTTTTGCTTCATTTAAAACACGATCTATGTGACCTAGGGAATTATTTGGTTTGCAAGCATCTTTAATTAATAGCCCTAACCTAGGATACTGTTGTGCAATCATAACATTACAATTTAGGATAGCAGAATTTGGAAAAGATTCCTTAGGAGATTGAAATTGATTAAACACTAGAGTTGTGTCTTCAATATAGCTAAGTTTTTGAGCTATTTCTTCTGGATTTTTTAGAAAATTTTGCATTGTGATTGTACCTGTGGAATCATCAATATTCATTGCTTCATCTATGTTGGATTCTAATATATTAATGACATCTTTAGTTAAACCATCAAAAATTTTAAATTTTTGAGTAAGTCCTTCATCCCAAGGCTCTGTAAACTGGGCGATCATCATGTCGATTTTTAATCTATTGATTTGTTTTTCCTGGTTTACATTATTTAGCTCCTCCATGGTCTTAGGACTAGTTGATGCATTTCCAATCTGCTTCTTCTTCTCTTTCAATAATTCCACAATCGTTGTTCGTTCTTCTGTCGTAAATGTAGTGGGATTGAAGAAATTTCTAGCAGCTTTTATATCATCAGGGGTTGTAAATTGTCCATTTTGGTCAAAAAATGCATTTACGAAGCTTTTGAGGTTTGTTGGGCTGTTTTTACTAATAAATTGCGTACTTCCTTGTTTTACCTTGGATGTGGGTGTTAATGCCGATCGTACTTGTGGGAATACATTCTTATGCTTTTGGCAATAGGCTACAATTTCATTGTTTTTATCGCTGTTTACTACCTTTAGTTTTTGTTCGTACGTTAAATCAGGTGATAGTAACAAAGCAGTTTTTACCCCACGACTACATCTTTCGTCATTTAAAATACTATCTAAAGTGGCATTATCCATCGATTCTGGTAATTGGTCCAAAATCATTTTTTGCTTGTTTTTGGAATTAGCCAATTTATATAAAACTTTATTTGTTG
The DNA here is from genome assembly GCA_046881885.1 of Opitutales bacterium. Lineage (GTDB taxonomy): Bacteria > Verrucomicrobiota > Verrucomicrobiia > Opitutales > UBA9783 > JBKSMP01. Next base: position 515 of record JBKSMP010000014.1, on the reverse strand, counting down.
TTCCTAAAATCTTCTCTTTGGTTTGGTTATCAATTCCTTTTGTTTTATCTTCAGCGGAATTTGTTGTTATTTGTTCAGGAATTTCGTTAGATTCATGATTAGATGTTTCAATCTTTTGTTTGGATACTTGCGGCTGATTTTGGTTCGTTTGTTGTGTTTGCATATTATCCGAAGAAGAATCTTCTATTGAAGTCTGTACATCTTGTTGTGGGTTGAGTTCTTCTATAGATTGATCTTGCGGGGTAATTGTTTTAAATCTAGTCTGATCTAAAGTTAGCATTTTTATTTCATTTGATAATCGATTAGCAATAGTTTCTAATTTTTCGTTAGTATTTTGGTCTGATTTTGCAAGAAGTTCTTTTGCAAATTTTTTGTCAAGCGTTTTTAAAATATCTGTTTTTTGCCGTGCGCTTAAACTTGTGTTATTACTAAGAGTAGACAATGCTTGTCCTACTTTTTCCCGACTTTCCCAACCGACACTTGAAAAATTTTTCTCAAGTTTTTTTGCATGGTAT
>JBKSMP010000013.1:0-19588 GCA_046881885.1 Opitutales bacterium | reverse complement strand
GTAGGTCTCGCCAGGTTCTTTTTGTTTTGGACTAGGTATCTTCTATAAATGTCTTCCACACTGCCCCCCTCGTTTTATCTCCCTTCTTGCTTGACCTCGACTCCCTTTTGGGTGAGTATCTTTCTATGGTATTTAGGTTGTTTTGCCTCTTGTTAATTCCTTATGTGGGGTTTGCTGCTTCAAATTTTTTTCCGGCAGAACGTATTGCTTTGGATTTTAATTTGATTAATTTGGCGGAAACAAACTTACGAAAGCATTATTTTGATGTTTTTCCGAAAGGTGCAGAAGCTCGATCTTTGCTTGCTAAAATTGCTTTTTTAAGATCTGATTTTAGAGAGGCTTATCAGTACTTACAGCTTACTATTTTAAATGAAGACAATTATGCAACCTATGCATTTCTTCAAAAATTTATTGAAAAAAAAGGATGTGTGATCTCCTTGTTTGAGCCTAAAGATGTTTTATCTAAAGTTTTAATAGGGTGGTTGAAAATACTTGATACGCATGTGGGATTGCCTAAATGGGCTAATTTTTGGTGGGATTTACGTAAATCACTTGCTTTGCCTACGTACGAATTTTTATATCATTTAGCCCTTGAAATAAAAGTTGGGCAAATGGGAGTTTTTAATGAAGAAGTTTTTTTTAAGGATAATTTATTAACATATATTCCGATTTTATTTACTCAAAAACGTTTTGAGCAGCTTAAAGTCTTATTGGAATCTGTTTTAAAGAAAAAAAATACCATAGAAATACAGAGTCAGTATTTGTTTTGGTTTTTTCGTGTAAAAACGGAATTGCATGAGGCTGTTGATGACGCGGTCTTAAAGATTTTAAAGCAGAATTTTACGAACCTTCAGTTATTGGATGTTGTTTTTTCCGAATGGTTACGTTCAGTTCCTGATTTGAAGCAGCGTATAAAGGGATTAAAGCGTTTTTACAAGCTATATAAGCGTAAGCAAAACATATTTTATTGTCATTACCTGTCGATTTTATTGGCAAATTGTTATATTGAATTGGGACAATATGAACAGGCTAAAAAAGATTTGTTGCAGTTAGTAAAAACAGTTGATAAAACTCTTTTGACTTATATTTACGAGCTTTTGGCAAAAAATGAGTGTTTTAAAGCGACTCCCGATTATCGTTGTGCTGCTGATTTTTTAGAAGAAGCAAAAATTTTAGAAATAGATACCAATAAATTGTTTTTTTTAGGAAAATTGCAGGCGGAATTGTATACTTTATTAGGAGAATATGATCGTGCTTATTGCATTTATCAGGAATTGCTTTTTAAAGAGCCTACGCATTTTTTGGCTCAAGAAATAGCTTATGAATGGTGTTTGTGTGGAATTTTATGCAAAGAAAGCCAAAAAGAATTAGAACATCAATTGGAGTTTTGTCGATCTTATCGCTTGCTAAGTTTATTGCAGGAAGAACAATTGGCTTTTTTATTTGCTAAACATCAGTTTGAATTAGGAAATTTTGCAGATGTGTTGCAGTATTTGGAAAGTTTTAAGGGCAGCATAGCAACAAAAGAAGCAAGTAAATTGTTACGTGCTAAATGTCTGATAAAACTTAACGCGTATGATAAGGCTGAACAGATTCTAAAAACGATAGTTGTACGATTTTTAACCTTGGAAGAATGTGCGGATTATTATTTGTGGAGTGCGCAAGTGCTTTGTTTTATGGATCGTGATGAAGAAGCCCAACATTATTTAGATTGGTTTCAAAATGCACCTATTAGAATTTCTCAACAAATTCGTTTTCAAGCTATTTTATTATGTGCGCAATTAAGTGCAAAGCAGCACGCTTTTGTGCAAGCGAAACAGTTATTGTTAAGTACTTGTCAACAAACGAGTGATAATAATTGGATTCCACTTTTTAAATTGCAGGCAGCTGATTATGCTGAAGAATGTGGATTAGATGGTCAATTGGAGGCTATTGAAATTTTACAATCAGTCTATGAAGATTTTCCAAAGCATCCTTTAGCTCAAGAGGCGCGTTTGAAGCAAGGACTTTTACTTTTGAATGTAAAACAATATGATTTAGCTTATTCAATTTTTGAGAGTCTTTTATCGGAATTAAACCAGGACCAAGCGCTTTGGTGCCGATTTTTAATGATCAAATGTAATTTGTTATCTCAAAAAATAGGTTTGAATGTTATACAAGATCAATTAGAGTTTTTATTAAAAGAAACGATGCCTATAGGTTTGCGGCTTGAAATAGCTTTGCAGTTAGCTTATGTTTATAAAGATCAAAATAATTTAGAGGCTTTGCAAGACGTTTTATGGGATACTTGCTATCCATTTTTTGGCGAAAGAGATGCTTTATCGTTGAGTGTAAATGAAATTTATTGGTTAAGTCGGTGTTTGCTTGTTTTAGCGCAATATAGTTCAGATAAAGATGTGGCGCATCAAATTTATACGTGGATGGTGGATGCTCAGTTGCCAAATGCGTCGCTTGTGCAACATTATTTGGAGGATTGAAAGATGCAGGAAGTGCTTTGGGATGTTGTAGTTATTGGTGCTGGTATGTCAGGTTTAGGTGCAGGATTACGACTAGCTTTAGCGGGTAAAAAAGTACTTATTGTTGAGCAGCACAATGCAATAGGTGGGTTGAACAGTTTTTATTTGAAGGATGATATTAAATATGATGTTGGTTTGCATGCACTTACGAATTATGTAAAAGCGGGAACCAAAGGCCATCCATTGACGAAATTGTGCCGTCAATTACGTATTCCTTACGAAGCACTACAGTTGTCAGAACAAAAAAGTTCTTTGATACAATTTCCGGAATTAACCTTAAAATTTACGAATGATTTTAATGTGTTATTGGCGCAGATTGAAGACAAATTTCCAAAGGAACGGGAAGGTTTTCAGAAATTAATACATGCCATTGATACGACCGCCGAAACAGAATTAACAGGACCTGCTTTTGTTTCTGCCAGGGAGGTTTTAAAGCAATTTATTCAAGATCCACTTTTACAGGAAATGCTGCTTTTGCCCCTATTTTATTACGGTAGTGCACATGTTAATGATCTTGATTGGCGCCAATTTGTTATTTTATTTAAGGCAATTTATCAGGAGGGGTTTGCACGTCCTAAAGGTGGTGTACGAACATTATTAAAGCTTTTACGGGATCGTTATCGCGAATGGGGTGGTACATTACGTGTGAAAACAGAGGTTGCGGCGATACTTACAAAAGATAACCGTGCGGAAAGTTTATTGTTAAAATCGGGAGAAGTTGTTCGTGCGCATCAGATTATTTCATCGATTGGTTATTGTGAGACTTTAAACTTGTGCGGAGTATCGCAAAATTATGCGGCCCCATTATTAAGTTTTGCAGAAACAATTACCACGTTTGAGCAGTTGCCCCAAGCTTATGGTTGGGAAAATACGATTGTGTTTTTTAATCAATCGGATAAAGCGCATTATTGTCCTACGCAAGAGTTTATGGATTTAAAGAGTGGCGTTATCTGCATTCCAGAAAATTATTGTGAAGAACAAGCGATAGCTCGAACAACCTTGCGAACGACGCATTTAGCGAGTTATTCTGCATGGAAACAATTGGATCAAGAGGCTTACCGTAAGCAGAAACAAGTATCGTTAGAACAATCTCAGCAATGTGCATTTCGTCTTTTAGGAGGTATAAAACCGACGTCATGTATCGCCCAAGACAGTTTTACGCCATTAACAATAGAACGCTTTACAAAGCATTTTAATGGGGCTATTTATGGTTTTCCGGAAAAGCGTCGTTTAGGAACGTTTGGGTATGAAAACCTTTATTTGTGCGGAACTGATCAAGGGTTTTTAGGAATCGTAGGTGCTTTGCTTAGCGGCATTTCTATCGCTAATTTGCACTGTTTGAAATAGGATTCCTGTATTTTTTTTACTAAACTTGATGAGCATTTTACTCATCAAGCTTAGTTTTTGTAGTTTCAATTACGCGATCGTGATTGAATCTTCTAAATAGACGTCTTGAACGGCATGTAGAAGTTCTACACCTTCTGCAAAAGGCTTTTGGAAGGCTTTACGCCCCAAAATAAGGCCCATACCGCCTGCGCGCTTATTTATAATGGCTGTAGCGATTGCGTCCATAATGTCGTTGTTTCCGGATGCACCTCCTGAGTTGATCAATCCTACGCGTCCCATGTATCCATTAGCAACTTGATAGCGTGTTAAATCAATCGGATGATCGGACGAGAGTTCAGAATAAACTTTATCGTGAGTTTTACCGAATTTTGGTAAGGATTTGTAACCGCCATTATTGGTTGGTAATTTTTGCTTTACGATGTCTGCACCGATCGTTGCTCCCAAGTGATTAGCTTGACCCGTTAAGTCGGCACTTGTGTGATAATCTTGGTCGGATTTGAAAGCTGGATTGCGCAAGTAGCACCATAAAATCGTTGCCATTCCCAATTCGTGTGCACGAGCAAATGCAGCGCTTGTTTCTTCAATTTGACGACTCGATTCAGGTGAACCAAAGTAAATGGTTGCACCAACGGCTACAGCCCCCATATCGTATGCTTGATCGACATCCGCGAAATAAATTTGATCGAACTTATTCGGATAGGTTAACAATTCGTTGTGGTTTAATTTGACAACAAATGGGATTTTGTGAGCATATTTGCGTGCAACACTGGCCAAAACACCATAGGTAGAAGCAATGGCATTGCAACCACCTTCAATGGCCAAGCGTACTAAATTTTCTGGATCAAAATACTCTGGATTTGGAGCGAAACTGGCACCTGCAGAGTGTTCAATTCCTTGGTCGACAGGTAAAATGGAAATATATCCCGTGTTTGCCAAACGACCATGATTGCGCAAACGCATGAGACTGTTGAGAACCTGATTGGAGCGATCACTATTCAAAAAAACTTGATCGACAAAATCAGGATTGGGCAAAGCCAACTTTTCTTTGGCTATTGTTTTACAAACGTGTTGCGACAAATATCCTTTGTCTTCCTCTAAAAAACGCTGAATATAATTATTCATACTTATATAATAACGGTTTTTTTTCTTAAATCACTAGTTTTTTTTATAAATTTTCATTAGAAGCTGTTTGGTCTTTGTCTGAATCTAAAGAACAAAGAAATTGTAATCCATTAAGGCTGGCTCCCAGCAAAATACGCTGTTTTTCATAAGCAACTACGCATAAAAATTGACGATTCCCTAAAACCTTGGTTTCCAAAATTTCCAGTTTTTTTTGACTTTTAATCCCTCGTTTAAGTTTAAACGTCCGTCCTTTTAGCTGTGTAAAAAGGTAGGATCCAACAACAATAAGTGCCAATAAACATAGGATTTGGATAAAAAGACCTGTCCTTTCTGACGAAACTGCGGATAAATCCATTGTGCTTGCGTTATGTGCTAAAAATAATAACTTCATTTGTTTTCCCTTCTGATGATAGTATAACAAAAAACTTCTTATAATGCAACTTGTTTCGTCAAATTTTGTAGAAAAAATAACGGGTTTTTGCAAGAGTAGTATGGAAAATTTAAAAATTTCTTAAGAAAAATGAAAAAGTGTCGCTTTATAGATAATAGATGATATAATTTTTATATGAGAAACCGAGCGAAACAAAAGAAAGAAAAGGGATTTACATTGCTGGAAATGCTTGTTGTAATTGGGCTTTTAGTGCTTGTTACGACAGTAGCTGTGCCTCAATTTAAGAAATGTTTCCAAGATATTCAGCTCAACAAGACATTAGACGATTTAGATTCCTTATTGCAAGCAACGCGATCTTACTATCTCGTTATGAACGAACTACCGGAGGATGAAGATCCTGGTCGTGTATCTGAAGAAGTAGCCTGGGCTATGCAATCTAATTTTTTAGGGCCAATAGATAGTGATTCTGGCTATAAAGGTAATTTTTATTACCTTACGATAAAAAATTATAGTGGCGCTAATTATGATTGGGATTTTTGGTGTAATAATGATGGTTTTTATCCACAATGGGGGATACTTTTCACGAAAGATGATACAGTAAGTAAAAATTTGTTTATAAATAAAATGAGAAGTCGTTTTGGGAATTCACTCAATGAATGTACGGAAGGTTCTATTACTCAAGCCTATGATTATATATTTCTTTCTTTACTCGAAGTTCCGAAAGCAAAGAAAGAAAATCGTTACTATTAAGTTTAAAAACCCTGCCGAATAAAAGAATATGAAGCTTTACTGGAATCGCTATACTTCTGTTTTTTAATTATCGACAGGAGTCTGAATAAAAAACTCAAAGGACATAAATCCTTTGAGTTACCAGAAAAAAGTAAAAATTACTTAGATAAAGAAAAACGCTTTTCTTTTACTTGTGTTGCAGCCTTACCAATGCGATGACGAATATAGTACATCTTGGAAGAGCGTAAAATAACACTTTCCTTGGTTACTTCAATTTTTGCAATTAAAGGGGAATTTAAAGGGAAAACACGTTCTACGCCAAATCCACCCGAGACACGTCTTACGGTAAACATTTCGTTAATACCAGAACCACGGCGAGCAATTACAATACCTGTAAATACTTGAATACGTTCTTTTCCGCTTTCGTTAACGCGAATAGATACAGAAACTTCATCACCTACCTTAAAGGGATTGTGGTTATTTTTTACTTGATCTGCAACAACTTCTTTTAGAATAGCTTGGCTCATTTTTTTATTAATTAAAGATTAAATCAGGACGTCGACGGATCGTCCGTAACATTTGTTGTTCGAGACGCCAATGTGCAATCGCTTCATGGTTTCCCGAAAAAAGAATAGACGGCACTTCGTTACCGTTAAAGGAAATAGGGCGTGTATATTGTGGAAACGTCAAAAATACATTACTAAAACTATCTTGTTCTAGCGACTGCTCATCTCCCAAAACATTTGGAACATAGCGCATAATAGCATCCACAAGAACAGCTGCCGGCAAAGTACCATTGGTTAACACATAATCTCCAATGGAAATTTCTTCGTCCACATTTTGCTCACGAAAACGCTCATCAATGCCTTCGTAGTGCCCAGAAATAAGAATAAGGTGTTGTTCTTGTGCTAAAGACTTTGCACGACTTGTTTTTAAAGGCGTTCCATCAGGACACAAATAAATAACACGAGAATTTTTTGTGCGCAAATCTTGAACGGCAGCGGTCAAAACTTCCGTTTGCAAAACCATTCCTGCTCCACCACCAAAAGGTCTGTCATCTACTGTATGGCGAGTGTCTTTAGCCCAATCCCTGAGATTGTGAACTGTAAGATCAACATGTCCTTCGCGGACAGCACGCCCCAGAATGCTTTCAGAGACAAACCCTTCCAGCATTTTTGGAAAAAGCGTTAAAATGTCGATCTTCATAAAGACTAACTTGCTTTACGAGCAGTTTTTAACAAGAAACGGGCTGTGTCTGTTGGCTGTGCACCTTTGGATAACCAATAATCTGCACGTTCTACATCAACCTTTAGTTTGTCTGCATTACCCTTTGCTATCGGATTGTAAAAGCCCAAAACTTCAACTGAACGACCATCGCGACGAGCAGATGCTTCTGCAACAACAACACGATATGCAGGATTATGTTTAGCTCCGCAACGCTGTAAACGTATTTTTAATGCCATATATAACCTCTATAAATCTTCTTCTTATTCTTTTTAATAAGCTATTTAATAAAGCAACAGATTTTGATATTTGTCAAGCGTCTTTTATTAAGCTTTGCAAGATCAAGTTTAAAGAGTATCTTGAGGTTCGTATTTCAGTCTTCAATTTTTGCAGTATTTTATTTTGTGCTTGCATGTTTTTTTTATTTTTTCTAAAATAATCCTGTAATGTTTGAAAATTTTGCCGATAAATAAATAATAGAGTCTTGAAAAAGTAATGGAGGAAATGTAAATGGTAGTAGGTGGTGTTGGAGGTGGCAATTTTAATCAAAACCTGGAAGGTGTTTTGGCTAGAGGACTCGGAGAGGTTCATCAAAAATCTGCTGAAAAAGCAGGTATGACAGAAAATGGAACAACGGTTAAGGCTCATTCAAATCTTTTTTCTGGAATAAAAAAATTTTTCAGGAATGTTGGCCATGTCGGTCATCGTGTTATGCGTGAAGTTCGTAAAAATCAAGGTAAAGATATTCAAGGAGAGGGTGTTGCTTCTAAAAAAGGATTTAAACGAGCTTACGCTCAATTGTTTAAAAAGGATATAAATACAGGAGATGCTAATAAGCTTGTTGAGCATTTGTTGAAAGGAGATGATAAGTTCTTAAAAGATAATACTCCATCATTGGGAAAACAACTTGTAAAAATATTAAACCAATGCAAGCCTGACAATTTAAGTCAAGGAGATATAGATAGGTTTAATAATATGAAAAAAATAGCAAAAGGCAACAACCAGCATGTTGGCATGGAAGGTTCAGGATTATCTTCGGATAAAAAAGACTATCTAACTTTACTAAGCAACGCTCAAGCTCTTTTAGAGAAAAAGGGTAATTATGGAGATTATAAAAATGATTTTGTTTTTTTAAGAGGAGAATTGTTTTTTTAAGTGGAGAATTATAATATGAATTGTTTGCCGATGCTCCGTCTGTTGCTCCGGAAAAACAACCAAGCTCTGTTTCGTCTTCTTCTAATAATGCCCAAAGCGTAGAGAAAGAAGCAGAAGGATTAAGGAATGATTATAGAAAAGAGATGAAATTTTTGGGCTCTCCAGTTACAGATCCAAATTTTGATCAAATAACCAATATTCGTTATTTAAAAACAAGAGTAAAAGACGGAAGGAATATTCTTGAGTCTAAATATGAGTCTTACTTGAATGAGGCTGTGGGATGTAACTTATTGACTGAACAAGAAGTGGACGGCAAACTAAAAAATATAGAGAATCTTTCCCTGGATGACTTTATGAGTGAAATAAAAAATCTAGAGGCGCAGATAAATAAATATTTATTTATGGCGTAAAGATCGTTAAAATAGAAACCCATGCGCAAAATCCGTAGGTTTCTATAAAAGCTATAGGCACAATTATTTTTTTAAAAAATATAAAAGCTCGACTTTGGAGTAATTCGATGACATACTAGAGATAGGATGCAAATTGAACAAGATGAAATAAACGCATTAATGTGTGGAGACCATACCAATCCGCACCGTATTTTAGGGATGCATAAGGAAGGCAATCGGTATATTATTCGAGCCTATTTTCCGGAAGCATCGAAAATGGAAATTGTTTGTAAGGACCATAAACCCAATTCAATGGTTCAGTTAGAGGGAACGGATATTTTTGAAGGGCACTTAACAAAGAAAGAAAGTTATCGCTTGCGAGCTCATTTTTCTTCTGGTGCAACTTTTGAATTTGAAGATGCGTACCTATTTTCGCCGACTTTGAGCAATGAAGATCTTTATTTATTTAATCAAGGCAATCATCATCGGATCTATGAGAAACTAGGGGCTCATGCTATCACTCATGAAGGTGTAACGGGCTACTCATTTGCCGTTTGGGCTCCAAATGCAAGACGTGTGTCCGTTGTTGGCGATTTTAATCAATGGGATGGGCGAAGACATCCGATGCGCTTGTTGGATAAGTCAGGTATTTGGGAATTGTTTATTCCTAATTTAAACCCAGGTCAAAAGTATAAATTTGAGCTATATGACGCCAATCACCAAATTCAGCTGAAAGCGGATCCATATGCCAATTGTGGAGAATTTGAAGGGGGGCATGCATCGATTTTAACAGGATCGCTCGATACATTTGATTGGCATGATCACTTTTGGTTGGAGCAAAGACAACAGCAGAATTGTAAAACGATACCTATGGCTATTTATGAGATGCATCTGGATTCCTGGAAATATGATGCAAATAATCAGCCTTTAACGTATCGTATGTTAGCGCCTATCCTTGTTGATTACCTCAAAAAGACGCAATTTACACATGTTGAGTTTCTACCGGTGGCTGAACATCCGTTTTTAGGTTCTTGGGGATATCAGGTTACAGGCTTCTTTGCACCTACTTCACGCTATGGATCTCCGCAAGATTTTCAGTATTTAGTCGATACGTTACACCAAAATGGTTTTGGAGTTATCATTGACTGGGTGCCAGCACACTTTCCAAAAGACGCCTTTGGGTTGGCGAAATTTGATGGAACTGCACTTTATGAACATGCGGATCCTCGTCAAGGAGAACATCAAGATTGGGGTACGCTTATCTTTAATTATGGACGCAATGAAGTGCGTAATTTTCTTATAAGCAACGCTTTATTTTGGATCGATAAGTTCCATATTGATGGTTTACGAGTAGATGCGGTTGCTTCTATGCTTTATTTAAATTATTCCAGAAAAGATGGTGAATGGATTCCTAATGTCTATGGTGGTAAAGAAAATATAGAAGCGATAGAATTCTTGCGCACAGCTAACGATCTTGTGCATCAATATTATCCTGGTGTACTAACCATTGCAGAGGAATCAACCTCATTCGGTCGTGTTTCCCAGCCGACACAAACATACGGTCTTGGTTTCGATTTTAAGTGGAATATGGGATGGATGCATGACGTTTTAAGTTACTGCAAAGAAGATCCCATACATCGTAAATATCACCACAACAAAATGACGTTTGCGATGTTGTATCAATATTCGGAAAACTTTATCAATGTCTTTTCTCATGATGAAGTTGTTCATGGGAAGTGTTCATTGGTTCAAAAAATGGGTTCGGGATACTTTACCGATAAACTAAGTACATTGCGGGCCTTGTATGTCTATATGTGGGGTTGGCCGGGCAAAAAAACGCTCTTTATGGGCAACGAATTTGCTCAGTGTAATGAATGGGATCATCATTGGCAATTAGCCTGGGACTTATTGGAAAAAGAGGAACACAAAGGTGTACAACAATTGATTACAGATTTAAATAAATTGTATAAAGCACACCCTTTTTGGCACCAATATGATTTACGTGGGGATGGTTTTTCCTGGATTGATCCTGATGATTGCGATAATAGTGTCTTTTCATTTATCCGAAAAACAGGTGAAACAAAAGAAACTTTGCTCTTTATTTCTAATTTTACCCCTGTTGAACGTTCTCAGTACAAGTTAGGTGTTCCACATAAAGGTTGTTGGAAAGAAGTTCTCAATTCGGATGGAGCTATTTATGGAGGAAAAAATCGCGGTAATTGCGGTACAGTTGAAACGTTAGAACCTGGATGGCATGGACAGCCTTACCATTTAGAGCTTTACCTACCTCCCTTATCAAGTCTGATTTTTAAATACGAAAACGCAAAGGATACGCTATGACTAAAGAAGCTTTAAAAGCAGCCATTAAACGCCACTTGCATCAAACTTTAGCCCGTGATACACAAAGTGCTACATCACGTGATTGGTGGCTTGCAAGTTGCTATGCGATTAATGATAAAATTTTAGAACAGTTAACGGCCAATCAAGCAGAACAGAAGAAAAAAGACGTAAAACGTGTCTATTACTTCTCGCTCGAATACCTAATGGGACGTTTGCTCAATACCAATGTCGACAATCTAAATTTTAAAGATGTATTGGTGGAAGCACTTAAGGATTTTGGACAAAATTACGAAGATCTGCGCCAAGAAGAAGTCGATATGGGACTTGGAAACGGCGGATTAGGTCGCTTAGCCGCTTGCTTTTTAGATTCGTTGGCAACGCTTAATTATCCTGCGGTTGGATATGGTATTTTGTATGAATTTGGCCTTTTTAAGCAGAAAATCATTCATAATCGCCAAGAAGAATTTCCAGATAATTGGCTTACCTTTGGCAATCCATGGCGCCTTTTGCGTGCCGATCGTAAGCAGGAAGTTAAATTATACGGTCGCCTAGAAAAGCATTATAATGATAAGGGCGATGTCCAATTTCGTTGGGTAGATACTAAGACCATCTTAGGGATTCCATGGGACATTCCAATTGTTGGCTATCATGGCAAGACGATTAACTTCTTACGACTTTGGGAATCAAGAGCTTCTGAAGATTTTGATCTAAAAACCTTTAATGAAGGGGGTTATATCGAAGCCGTTCGTGAGAAAGCCGAAGGGGAAAGTATTTCGAAGGTTTTATATCCTAATGATAAGACAGAAAACGGTAAAGAGCTACGTTTAGTACAACAATACTTTTTCGTAACCTGTTCCCTTAAAGATATTTTTAGACGTTATAAGCAAAATCATAAAAATTGGGATCAATTACCTAAAAAAGCTGTTATTCAGCTTAATGATACACATCCGGCAATTGCGATTCCGGAATTTATGCGCATTTTAATGGATGAAGAAGGTCTTTCGTGGGATCAAGCTTGGAAATTGTGTCGCAAGACCTTTGCCTATACCAACCACACACTTCTTCCAGAGGCCTTAGAGCGTTGGAGTGTTCCCTTAATGGAAAAAGTTTTGCCAAGACATCTGCAAATTATTTACGAAATTAATGCCTGGTTTTTAGAAAACGAAGTTGATAAAAAATGGCCTGGAAACGTAGAAAAACGTCGAGAATTGTCCCTCATAGAGGAAGGGTATCCGCAATATGTTCGTATGTCGTATCTTTCTGTCGTTGCAAGCTTTTCGGTTAATGGTGTTGCTAAATTACACACAGAACTTCTAAAAACAAAACTTTTCCCGGGATTTCATGAACTTTATCCAAAGAAATTTAATAATAAAACGAATGGCGTAACCCCAAGACGGTGGATCAAATCAATCAATCCACGTTTGGCAGGCTTAATTACAGAAACATTAGGTAATGAAAATTGGCTAACGGATCTGGAACAATTGCGTGGTTTGGAAAAACAGGTTGAAAACGATACCTTTCTCCAATCGTATGTCGCCATTAAGAAGGCCAATAAATGTAATTTGGCGCGATTTATCGAACAAACCTGCCAAGTTTCTGTTGATCCTGAAGCACTTTTTGATGTGCAAATCAAGCGTTTACATGAATACAAACGTCAACACTTGAATTTGCTACATTGTTTAAAGCTTTATTCGGATTTACTTCATGGCAAAAAATCAACGGATTTTAAGCGTGTGGTTATCTTTTCTGCCAAAGCTGCTCCTGAGTATCATTTGGCCAAGGAAATTATTCATGGTATCAATCTACTTGCGCATCATGTTAATAACGACAAACGCATTAAGGATGCTTTGAAAATCGTATTCTTACCTAATTATGGAATAACATTGGCCGGAAAAATCATACCAGCAGCAGATTTATCGGAACAGATTTCGACTGCTGGTAAAGAAGCCTCTGGTACTGGAAACATGAAACTTGGCCTCAATGGTGCCTGTACGATCGGAACCTTGGATGGGGCTAATGTCGAAATTATGGAGTGCGTAGGCCCTGAAAATATCTTTATCTTTGGTGAAACCGTCGAGCAAATCGAACAACTTGCTTATTCTGGTTATAATCCTTACACAATCTATCATTCTAACCCAGAACTAAAATCCCTTCTTGATTGGATGCAATCTGACTTCTTTATGCAAAACGGTCATAATCCGATGCGTATGATTCGCAACAGCTTACTCGATGGAGGCGATCCATTTTTTGTACTTGCAGATTTTGCCTCTTATTGCAAAACTCAACAAAAAGTTGAAGCAAACTACTTGCAAACACGCCGTTGGACGCAAAAAGCCCTCTTTAATACTGCACGTTTGGGCTATTTCTCCAGCGATCGTACCATACGCAATTATGTCGATGATATTTGGAAGCTGTAGAAGTATAAAATATCCTATAAAGTCGGAAAACCTTGTTAAGTTGCATTAAAACTGCATTTTGGAGAATTTATATTTCGAAAATTTTTCAAATGACTAATAAATTTCTTTAAAATTTTTCTTTTGAGATAATATTTTTTATCTTATCTAGGTCTTGAAGGGAAATTTATGTGTAGATTAGGATTTGCATGTAGAGTTTTGGGTGAACCTGGTTTTCCTAAAATGCATACCTGTATTTTGAAAAATGCAAGTACGAAACATTTGATAAAGTTAACGGAAAATAATCTGTTTTATTTGGAAAGAATGGTTAAGTATTGCGCTAAAAATCAAATTTATCTTGTACGTATAGGTTCAGATATGATTCCGTTTGCTTCACATCCAGAAAAAGCATTTAATTGGCAAGAAATTTTTCGTAGTCGTTTAAAATTTATTGGTAATTTTATTCGGAAAACAGGAATAAGAGTGTCCATGCATCCTGGGCAATATACCGTTTTAAATGCGTTAAACGAGGCTATTGTGGAGCAATCGATACGAGAAATTACTTGGCATGCTCATTTTTTGGATGCCTTAAAAGTCGATTCTACGTCAAAAGTTGTACTGCATATTGGTGGAATTTATAAGGATAAGCCACAAGCTATGGAGCGCTTTGTAAAGCATTTTCAGTACTTAGAAGATGGGGTAAAAGCCAGAATTGTTTTGGAAAATGATGAGAAAAATTATACAATAAAAGATGTACTGACATTAAGTTCTCAGGTACACGTTCCTGTTGTTTTTGATGTTTTACATCATCAAATAAATCTTCCAAGAGATCAAAAATTTTCAGATGTGGATTGGATTTGTAAAGCACGAAAGACTTGGAATTTTACAACGGATGGCAGACAGAAAATCCATTACTCTCAACAAAAATTGGGTGGTAAAACAGGTGCACATTCGGATACGATCGATGTGGATTCGTTTAAAACGTTTTACGAAACCATCAAGCATTTAGATTTAGATATCATGCTAGAAGTTAAAGATAAAAACTTATCTGTATTAAACTGTAGGAGGGTTTTATGAGTAGTTGTTTAGGATTTTTTGCTGAGATTGGGAATAAGAATTTTTTGGCTTTTATGAGGTGTGGTAACAGATTCATTTACCCAAATTTGCGAAGAACGAAAACATTTCCATTTTTCAATAAGTTTAGGATCTTGCTGGTCAGTTTGCTTTTCGCTTAAATAACGAACGCCTTGAAAGGCAATATTCAAGTCTTGGGTTGCTTGTTTAACTTGATTTAAATAGTGTTCCGCATCATCGATAAAAATTATTTTTTTAGGAAATTTTTGTATACGTTTCATAAATTGCGTTAAGCAGAGACCTTTAGGGTGATGATGGGTATAAAAAACTCCATTTTCATAAATAGGGTATCCTATGGATGGTGCAGTAATATCAGGAAAACAATCTTTAAGTTCAGGAAATTCCAATCGTGCTTGTTGATTGAGACAGCGCGAGAAATCAATTCCTAAAGACGCAAATTGGTGTTGTCGCCAAGAAATATAGTCTTTTTCTTCTGTGTAAACAAATAAAAAAGTAAGGGCAAAGGTTGTGATAGAGCGTTTTTGCAAAGCTTGAATCGTTTGAATTGTATGTGAATGAGTAAGTTGAAAAGGTAAATGACTACGAATACGATAAAACAAGTTTTTTACATATTTAGGTATGTTGGTTTCGTTTGAGTGGGATTGCTCATACTGTTCAATAAGGTTTGTATGCGTTTTGTAAGCATCTATGTGGCATCCAAAAACCGTATCATCGGCAAAAAGCAAAGTATTATCGACGTCCCAAATAACCCATGTATCAAGATCCGCTTCTTGGCAGATTGTATCAACTTCCTTCCAAGAATGCGTAGTAATGATTTTGTTCATTAAAATCCAAAAATAGCGATATTTTGTCGATCTGCTTCTTCTAAAACACGTTCTTTTTCTAAAATAAGTGTACGATGACTTTCAAGTGCAGCCCAAGTAAGGCCGGATTCCATCATTTTTTTTAACGTTCTTGGTCCAAAAACGGGAACATCAAAACGGAAATCTTGTGTTTGTTTGGCTAGTTTTATGAGTCCCATGGGGCGTTTGCAAAGGGTTCCGGCACGTTCAATCATGGCATCTGTTCCTTCAAATGCTTCTACTGCAATAACCGTCCCATTACTGACGACAATCCCTTGACCTACATCTAAAGCGGCAATTTGTTTGCAAATATCGATGCTTTTTTGAAGCTGCTCGGGATCAAGTTTTGCCGATGTTTTTGTTAAATTTCCAGGACTTGCCAATTGGTCTTCCAAAAAGCAACGTGCATCCAAAACCCTAATGTCCAATTTTTCAATTTCTTTGATAAGAGCTCCAAAAATAGTGGAAGCATTTTTTTCTTTTAAAGAAGCCAATAATAAAATGGCTTTTAGATCTGGATTAAGGCCTTGGAAGAGTTTTTTCGGTGTAATTTGCCCGGCAAGCAAAACGTAACGTGCAGAACACTTTTTTAAGGCTTTTAGCCAAGTTCCAACTTGTCCGATGGAGAAAAACGAATGTTGCCCTTGAGCTGTTTGTTCAGCCCAAGATTTTACCTCTTCTTCAAAACAAAAGAGGGAAGCATTCGGGCAAGTTTTAGATAAACGTTCCCAAACAAGTTGAGGATACATTCCTTTCCCTGCGAGAAGGACGATCGATTGCTGCGTATCAAAGTCTTTAGGTAAAAAATTCATTTTGGCCTTACGACGAAATTGACAAGCTTTTGTGGTACATAAATGGATTTAACAACTTGCCCTTGCTCTAAATAGGGAATAACTTTGGGAGCTTGCGCTGCGGCTTTTAAAATGGCTTCTTGAGAAGCGTCTGCCTCCATTTCAATTTCATCGCGTAATTTACCATTGACTTGAATAACAATTTTCGTCTGCGAGCGAACCAATTTTTTAGCATCAAATTGAGGCCATCCAGCTTCAATAATCGATGTCGTTCCTCCTAAACGTTCCCACAATTCTTCTGCAATATGTGGGGCAAAGGGTGCCAATAACTGCAAAAAGATTTTGGCTGAGGTTCGAGAAAGCTTTTCGTATTTCTGGAAGCCATTAAGGCAGATCATTAATTGCGAAATACCAGTATTAAAACGCAGATTTTCAAGAGCATCTGTGACTTTCGAAATGGTTTCATGCACCAATCGCTCCAATTCTGTAGGATCCGTTTCGTTTGTAATCTTTTCTGCTACAGAGCCATCGATACTAATGTACTCGCGCCAAATTTTCTTTAAAAATCTAAAAATTCCTTCGACATTTTGTAGGCTCCAAGGTTTTGAAGCTTCTAATGGGCCTAGGAACATTTCGTACATGCGCAGCGTATCCGCACCATATTCATCAATAATCGTATTAGGATTGATGACGTTGCCGAGAGATTTCGACATTTTATTGCCGTCAGGTCCTAAAATAATGCCTGGATGAAACAACTTTTTAAACGGTTCTGCTGTAGGCAAAAGACCAAGATCGTGTAGGAAATGATGCCAAAAACGTGCGTATAATAAGTGCAGAACGGCGTGTTCGGCTCCTCCTACATAAAGATCGGGACACTGCCAATAATTGAGCTCTTTTTGGTCTACAAAGGCTTCATTAAATTTGGGAGATAAATATCGTAAATAATACCAACACGAGCCTGCCCATTGAGGCATGGTATTTGTTTCACGTGTGCCTTCAATCCATTCGTCGGATAGTTCACCAGTGGCTGGTTCTATGGTACCTGTTTTTAGATTTAAACGAACATGCAACCAAGATTTATCGGCGTTTTGTAAAGGTGTTGTGGAACCTTCTGCTGTTTTGTAAGAGCTTACTGGTGGCAATTCCAATGGAAGATGTTGTGAGGCTAAAGGAACGGCGTAATAGGTTTGCTCGCCTTCGGTATAATAAATTGG
Source organism: Opitutales bacterium (assembly GCA_046881885.1). GTDB lineage: Bacteria > Verrucomicrobiota > Verrucomicrobiia > Opitutales > UBA9783 > JBKSMP01. The sequence continues at coordinate 2,040 of JBKSMP010000013.1, read as the reverse complement.
ATTTGCAGGTAAAAACTCTTTGAAGGGTGAGCTTGAGCAAGCCTCTAATTTGCGATAATCAGCCTCATTAACCCAAATAATGGGGAACGGTTCTCCCCAATACCGTTGCCGAGAAAAGAGCCAATCATGCAATTTATATTGTGTGGTTACACTTCCTTTATGGCTTTGTTTCAATTTTTGCAAAATGGCTTTGCTGGCTTCTTTCGGACTTAGGTCAGAAAAGGCTCCTGAATGAATTAAACGCTTGCCTTCTGCGAAGGGTAGCGGTGTTTCTTCATCATTTGTTAAGACCGGTTTGATGGGTAATTGGTAGGTTTGTGCAAATTCGTAATCACGACTGTCATGTGCGGGAACCCCCATGATGGCTCCAGTTCCATGATGCATTAAAACGTAGTCGGCTACCCAAATCGGGATTCTTTCGCCTGTTAAGGGATGTAGGGCATAACTTCCTGTAAATACACCGGTTTTATTTTTAGCTAAATCGGTACGTTCTAGATCGCTCTTGGCTGCAATTTCATTTCGATAAGCTTTTATTGCATCAATTTCTTTAGCGAGTGAATCGACAAGCGGATGTTCAGGAGCAAGCGCGATGAAAGAAACGCCAAATAAAGTATCTGGACGTGTTGTGAACACTTCTAGCGAACTTCCCATTTCTGTTTCAAAGTTTACAATGCCGCCTTCGGAACGTCCAATCCAGATTGTTTGTTGACGTTTGGTAGCTTCTGGCCAATCCAAATCCTTTAAACCTTCTAGCAGTTTTTCGCCGTAGGCTGTAATTTTGAGTACCCATTGACGTAATGCTTTACGTTCAACAGGGTAATTGCCACGTTCCGAACGTCCATCGATAACTTCCTCATTCGCTAAAACCGTACCGAGTTGCGGACACCACCAAACCGGTTTGTTGTCAATATAGGCAAGACCTTTTTTGAAAAGTTGCAAAAAGATCCATTGCGTCCAACGATAATAGTTTGGGTCGGTCGTATTAATCTCGCGATTCCAATCAATACCGAGGCCTATACGGCTCATTTGTTTCTTGAAATTTTCAATATTATTTTCGGTATTTACCGAAGGATGCAAACCCGTAGCGATAGCGTGCTGTTCTGCAGGCAAGCCAAATGCATCCCAACCCATTGGATGTAAAACATTAAAACCGCAAGCTTTTTTGTAACGACCTAAGATATCTGTTGCAGTATACCCTTCGATATGTCCAACATGTAAGCCGGCTCCAGAAGGGTAGGGAAACATATCCAAAATCCAATATTTAGGCTTATTTTCTTCCGGAATAGCCTTAAATGTATTTTGTTCTTTCCAAAAACTTTGCCAATGGGCTTCTATAACTTTAAAATCGTAGGACGCTGTTTTTGCTTTCATGCTTTCGTATGCTCCTAAGATGACATAATTCGCTTAGATTGCAACTCCTAAGTTTGGGAATGTACGCGTCTACTTGAAGACTATTTACAATGAGGACAATAAAGATTTATAATAAAACAGGTTTAAAAAAACAAGAACCCAAAAAAGAGTGTTTTTATGCTTCCAAAAAATATTTGTGGTAAAACTTTATACAAGAAGGTTTAAGAATTTTCCTTTACAAGCAATTTTAATTTTAATAGAATTAAAATAGTGATGACACTCAAAATGAAGGTGCGAAAAACACTAAAAACTAGGGAGGCTTCGAGTCGCCCCGTCTGCGGTCGGAAAAAAGACGATATCTGCGGACCTTGGATATTGGACCTTGAAAACGAACACGACTTTTCTTCCCCTAAAGAAAGGCCAAAACCCCTTTGTTTATCTTAAAATACGTTAATTAAGACACTCAGACTTTAGCTTTTTAACTTAATCTTAACACTAGGACAACTTATGAACACACCTTGCAAGATACTTGCTATGGCATGGATGGCCATCCGTCCATTTAGTACAAACGTCCATGCGGACACGATTAACTGGGGAAAAGTTTCGCACTTTTTCAACTTCAACGCCATCGTTGAGGAAGAAAAACGAACGAACTTGGAGACAAATATCCGACTCCTCGTCGAAGAACAA
>JBKSMP010000012.1:0-20470 GCA_046881885.1 Opitutales bacterium | reverse complement strand
CTACAAAGTAAAAAGGACGGCTGAAAGCCATGGGCATTGCAAATAAAACAAGAAAGCATACACAAGGAGGACAAATGTTAAATAAAATCACGAAATTAATTGGATTGGTAGTCATAATCGGGCTAAGCGGGCTCTGCGCCTGGGGAAGCGATGATTACGAAATTTGGGACGGGAATGGGCCCATGCCAACGGAAAATGTAATGATTGAATATGATGAAATAGGAAAAATTCAAAAAATAGTAATTCTTAATTTTAAAGAAAATTATGGGGAAAGTCCAATTGTTGTTTACGAAGAAGACGAATCAAAAGAAAATTATGGAGAATCCATAGGATTAAAACTGAACTTACCAAAAGACTTAGTTCAAGATTGCGAAGATGAATATTGGAAAATCAAGGATAAAGCTTTAAAACAGGAATTAAAAATAGCGATCTCTACAGAAACAAAATTCCATGATTGGTGTGATGAACAAGAAGATACAGAATATGATATACAAAAAACAAGAAATCTTTGTTTTAGTTGTGCATATATGTTAAAAATTGCCAATGAAAAAAATTATTTAATACCTGGTAATTTTTGTAAACGAATAGAATTGGATTATGTTTTAAGGTCTATTCATTTAAAAGGAAGCTTATGTTGCCGCAAAGGCTTTCCTGCTGTAACACCAGCAGAAAAATATATAGAAAATTTACATTGGGATATTTTGAATTTTGAAGAAAATATCACTCAGAAAAATGATTTTTAAATAATTTCAGAAATAAAGTCTTCTGCAGATAAAAGAATTTATTTCTGAAATTATAGAGATTAGGGTTCCCACAAAATTCAGAGATACAAAGCTTGCTATGCCGCATAAATACCGAATTTGTTGACAATTTTTACAGGATGTCTACTAATTTTTTAAAAGTTTTTGAAAGCTAATGCCATTATAATAATAAAGATTTTGAGATTTAACTTTATTGATAATATCATATATTTGTTGATTTTCTTTAAGTGTAGAAAAATAATGTCTTTGTTTCGAAGGTTTATATTCATAATATTGCACTTTATTTTCTTCATTTATTTTCAATAAAATCCCTTCTTCATTTTCAATAAGAAGTTTAAACTTTTTAAACAGATCTTCATACAAAACAATATCCGAATTATTAGATAAATCTTCAATAGTATAACCCTCTAAATAAATAGTTGTATAGTATTTGGGTAACAAATTTATGTTATGTTTTTTAGATGTTTTTAATATTTCAAATGCTTGAATATTTTTACTTTTATTGGCTTCTGACAAAATACTTGCCCTAATTGCCATTCCACAGTTTAAGTGTTTAATTTTATTCATATTTTTTTCTATTGCTTTTATACAATCCTTAAATGGTAAAGAATTATTATACTTGAATAAATAATTTTTTTGTATTTCCAGATTAAGATTAAGATTAATACAAACATGTTGCATATTCAACTCACACACGCAAAAGCAATTACTTTCAAATATTTCATTTACATAATTTTTATTTAAGATAACAGACATTTTTTGCCAAAAATTTATATTTCTAGCCGAATCATGAGACCAAGATATTATCGTGTTATCCTGGAAATATTCCCTCAAAAATGTTGTTTCGCCGATAAAAACAAATTCAGCTTCTCCTATTCTTCGTCCACTACCTAAAATAACTGTCATTTCATCTAAAAAGTGATTGTTTCCCCATAATTCTTTGCATGTTTTTTGAAAAATGATGTTATCTTTTGACAAATTTAGTTTACTTGTCAAAAAATCACACGTAGAAACTATATTATCTAATGTACTTAGTAAATTTTCGCCAGTACCTTCAAACGTAAACCAACATATGTCAATTCTTTCCAATTGATTTAACGCATGTAAAAACTCATGAGCCAATGTTATAAAAAATGGTAATTCCTGCTCTCGAAGATGGTATTCCCAATGACTTGGATCATTTAGATCGACTAATTTTATCAGACAAGGTCTATAAAGCATATTTTCATTAAGAAGTTTCTTGAGACCTAAATTAGTTTTTTGATGCAAGTTATTTTTTATCACTTGCCAGAATGGAATTTTAAAATCTTCTGCAAACGCCTTATTGAGAGCAATTTCAAATAGAAAAGTCTGATTTTTATAATTTTTTAATTCAATATAAGCCTCAGATTCATCTATCAACGCAAACTCAAACTGGAAGCCTAGCTCTGGATGTTGGTTTTTCCAGAATTGGAAAGCTTTCCAAAGGTTTTGGCCGCTAGGGAGCTTGAGTTGTTCTTCGACGAGGAGCCGGATGTTCGTTTCTAAGTTCGTTCGTTTTTCTGCCTCAATAGTGTTGAAGTTGAAAAAGTGCGAAACTTCTTCCCAGTTGATGTTGTCCGCATGGACGTTTGTACTAAATGGACGGATGGCCATCCATGCCATAGCAAGTATCTTGCAAGGTGTGTTCATATATAATCCTACAGGTTAGTGTTGAGTTTAAAAGCTAAAGTATGAGTGTCTTAATTAACGTATTTTAAGATAAACAAAGGGGTTTTGGCCTTTCTTTAGGGGAAGAAAAGTTGTGTTCGTTTTTCAGGTCCAATATCCAAGGTCCGCAGATATCGTCTTTGTTTCGACCGCAGACGGGGTGATTCGAAGCCACCCTAGTTTTTAGTGTTTTTCGCACTTTAGCAAAAGATATCATCCTTTTTACGTTTTATTAAAATTAAAATTGCTTGTAAAGAAATTTTCCATGCAAGAACGCAATTATTTTATGCAAAAGAACCCATGGATCATCTATTTTTGCGTTTTATTGTTTTTTATGCTTTCTATTTTGAACTTTACAAAACTCGCTAAAATCAATATAAAAAGCAGGAGGACATAGAAAACCAACAAACACAAAACATACACAAGGAAGGTAACATGTTGAGTAAAATCACGAAATCAATTGGATTCGGAGTAATAATCGGGCTAAATGGATTGTGTTCCTATGGAAATCGGATAGATGTATTTTATGAAGGAGGGCCGACGCTAGTGGCAGAAGGAATCGGAGGCGTGGAGTTACCTGCTGAACTTAGCGATCCTAAAAGTGAATTGTGGCATTGGAATAAATATGGTAGTAGATTTCAATTTATAGGATTAAGACTTAATTTTCCAAAAGAAATAATACAAGATTGCGAAGATAAATTCTGGAAAATCATCGATGAAACACTGCTACAAGCATTAGAAGAAATCGTTTCTACCCAAAACAAATTTCATGCTTGGTGTAAAAAACAAAAAAGTTCTGAAGAAACACAACATACACTCCATCTTTACGCTTACTTATTAAAAAAGGTAAATGAAAAGAAGTATTTTATTCCTAAAGAGTTTTGTAAACGAATAGATCTTAGTTCAAAACTGAACCGTATTCATTTGAAAGGATCTATACCTTGTCTTGGTAAACTTGTAACCAAAACATCTGCAGAAAATTATCTAGGAAATTTTGACGAATTAATAAATTACATGTGCCGCCAAATAGAGGAAATGTAATTTCTCCTTTTTTCCATTTACCTCCCAATCTCCCTCCTATCTACCTAATTTTCAACTTAAAACTAGAACTATTTTCCCCAACGTTTTTCGATGAGCTTCTCGATAGGCAAAAATAAGTAATGTTCGATAAACAAACCTATAAGTGTAAGGATAAAGATAATGCTTACAACTTGATCCATAGCCTGAACCTCGCGTCCATAATGGAGAAGTTGACCAAGCCCAAGGCCGCTAATTGCGCTAATATAAATTTCAGCAGACATAAGGGAACGCCAAGCAAAAGCCCAACTATGCTTCATGGAAACTACAAGCGACGGTAAAATTGCCGGAAAAACAACAGTTCTGAAAAGAACAAATTTTCGAGCCCCCATAGTAGTAGCTGCACGAATATAAATCTCAGGAACCCGTTGTACACTTTGCTCAGTACTCAGCATAAGAGACCATATAGAACCCATTATAACCACAAAAATAATGGCTGTATCACTTTGTCCAAACCAAAGCAAAGTCAGGGGTACCCAACAAATACTTGGAAGCGTTTGAAAACCGAGGGCTAACTTACGAATGGTATTTTTTAAAAAATTTGAATGCGAGCAAAACATTCCCAATGGAATACCCACACAAACACTTAATAAATATCCTACAATTAACCGTTTAAAGCTAATTGCAATAGCAGACCAAAGTATACCATTGCTTACAAATCCTTCCCATAAAAAATGAACGACTTGCATAGGTTTGGGAAAAAACAAGTCCGAATAATTTTCAAAACTTGCTATCCATTGCCATAATACAACAGCTAAAAAGAAGTACAATAAAGATTGAACAAAGGGTCGTTTAAGAAAGTTCATAATTTGTTTCATTGTGCAGAATAGAAAAAATTTCATCTGCTTTTTTTAATACCTCTGGATCGTAAATAGTGCGCTTATAGGGCAAATTTACTTCTATTTCTTTTAAAAGCTTACCAGAATGAGGCGCTAATATTAGGATACGTTGCGCTAAAACAACTGCCTCACGGACATTATGCGTAACTAATAGAACTGTTTTCTGTTGTGATTCCCAAATCGATTGCACATAACGATAAAGTTGCTCACTAGTAAGAGCATCGAGAGCGCTGAAAGGCTCATCCATAAGCAAAATTTCTGGATTGGGCGCAAGTGCTCGCGCTAAAGCCACCCGCTGTTTCATGCCTCCAGACAATTGATAAACACGAGAATTGGCATGATTTTTTAAGCCTACAAGAGAAAGATAATACAGTGCAACATCGTAATATGCCGACTTATCCAACCCTTGCTTAAAACGAAGGCCATACATTACATTTTCGATTACATTGTACCAAGGAAATAAAGCAGATTCTTGGAACAACATCATACGATGACGCTCAGGTTGTTTCGTATCATCCTCGTTAACAAAAATTTCCCCTGAAGTAGCAGAATCCAACCCTGCAATAAGATTTAAAAGTGTCGATTTTCCACAACCACTTGCTCCTAAAATAGCTACAAACTCTCCTTTTTTTACAGAAAAAGAAAGATTTTCTAAAACTTTAACCGGACCTCGTTCCGATAAAAAAACTTTATTAACATGCCTTAAAGCAATTTTTTCAGTTACATCCATGCAAACTGTTAATGTTCTGATTTACACTACGTGAATTCATTTTTGAAGTAAAGGTATTTTTTTAGCAATTTTAGGATGTAGCTTAATAGCGTTAGCACGTTTTATCCCGTTCGTTTATTTTACGTTGAAAAAGAGTTGATTCATAAGAAATTTTTTGGAAAACTAATAGTGTTTGTAATTATGGCGGCAGAGATTATTGTAAAAAATTTAAGTAAATTCTATGGGTCTAAAGCCGCTATTCGAAAATTGAATTTCGAAATAAAGCCAGGAGAGATTGTTGGTTTTTTAGGTCCAAATGGGGCTGGGAAAAGTACGACTTTGCGAATTTTGTGCGGTCTATTGCCTGCTACAGAAGGTTGTGTTTATATCAACAAAATGCCCTTAACAACACATCTACAGACGCTTAAAGCCAGCCTCGGTTATATGCCTGAAAACAACCCGTTGCCGGACGATATGCGCGTGGAGGAATTTTTGCGGTTTCGTGCACAATTGAAGCGTATTGAAAAGGTTTCCAATGCGGTAGGTTATGTTATGGAGCGCTGTGATCTTAAACGGACTGCAGCTAAAAAGATGATAGGTACCCTCTCTAAAGGTTTTCGACAAAGGGTAGGTATCGCAGAAGCCTTATTAGGACGTCCACAACTGATTATATTGGACGAACCTACGATTGGTCTAGATCCACATCAAATTTTGGGGATTCGTGATCTTTTGCAACAATTACGTGGTGAGGCAACGGTCATTTTCTCGAGTCATATTTTACCTGAAATCGAAGCAGCTTGTTCGCAATTGCTTATCATTCATCAAGGAGAATTGGTAGCAAATGGTACTTCTGAAAATTTACGAAACCACTATTTTAAACAAATACGATATACGCTTATTTTAGGAAACCCTTGGGATTCTTTCTTAGAAGACTTGAAACAATCTTCTTTTGATATACGCTGTGTAAAGCAAGAAAAACAAGAATCATCGTCTACTTTTATATTAGAGACACAATGCAATCATGCAAACTTTGAGAAAGATTTGATGGCATGGATTTTCGCAAAAGGATACAGTGTACAACAATTTTTTAAAAACGAACCAACTTTAGAATCGCTTTTCCTTAAATTGACGCAATTTGCTTGGAAAAAAACGCAACCATGAAGAGCTTTTATTTATTATTTTTGCAAGAAATCCATCGACTAAAACGACACGCAAGTTCTTACTTTATTGCTGCATTATTTCTTTTTATTATGGGCTTTAACTTTCTCTATATTTTGTTCTTAAATGCCCAAAATCCAACAACAACCCCTTGTTTGCAAAGTTTTTTTGAAATTTTTTGGATTCCTAGCTTGTTTATTATTCCTTTACTAACGATGCGTACGCTATCGGAAGATCAACGTTCTGGGATTTTAGAAAGTCTTCTTTCCACCCCCATTGGTACGAGGAGTCTTGTTTTAAGTAAAGTTTTTTCAGTTTATTGTTTTTATCTTTTGTTATGGGGACTCAATTTAATTTATCCTTTTTTTGCAGATTACCATTTACAAGGAGATTTGTCGGCACCCCTTATTCAATCGACGCCATTGATAGGAGGCCTTATTTTCATTTGTAGCAGTAGTTTCCTCTTTATTTGTATCGGTGTATTTGCAAGCAGCTTAACACGTACACAATCCCTAGCAGGGTTTTTGTGCTTTTGTTTTCTCTTTATTGGCCTTGTTTGTATTAAAATCTTTTGCGAAATTGGCTATTTGGAAAATGATTTAGGTATCTACATGGATTGTTTTCAGCAATTAGATGATCTTTGTAAAGGAAGCTTAGATATTCGGCCTCTGCTTTTTCACATAGGAGGCGGCCTTTTGTTTTTTATCTTAACAACAACAGTTTTAGAAAATAAATTATTGCGATGAGCTTGTTAGATAATTTCAAATATTTTAATCGCGTTCGAATTGCCAATGGTTGTTTGCAAATTGTTTTATTAATAACACTTTTACTAGGCTTACAACTTACTCTGACCCACTGCCATCTTCGTTTTGACTTTTCAAAAAAACGCAATCATACACTGCATACAGAAACCAAGGCTTTTCTTAAAACCCTTTCACAGCCTGTTAAAATCTTTTTGTTAAACGACGGGCATGAAGAAGAAACAAACTTTGAATCTTATTTTAAAGACTTAATGCGAACCTTTCAGGAAGCGTGTATAGGCTTAAATACATCACTCTCTTTTCGTTCTCTGCATTCTTTAAAAATGCCGCAAGAAATTTTGTGGTTGAAAGAAAAGTATAGCTTTTCAGAAACAGAAGGTGTTTTGGTCGTTTTGGGAGAACGCAATAAGTTCTTAACAAAAGAAGAGTTTTTTCACGAAGAACATTTTGTAGGCGAAAGTACGTTACTAACAACCTTGACGCAGTTATCTAATCCTCCCAAAATCCTTTATTGGTGTACAGGTCACGGGGAACTAGATGGCAAAAATGTCCACCTAGAACGTGGAGGTTCAAGTGTTTGTCAACTGCTTCAACAGCTTAATTTTGAAGTAAAGTACATAGACGATTGTTTGACCTTACCCGAAGATGCCAATACGCTCTTTATTTGTGGTCCACAACTACCTTTTTTGCCCCAAGAATGTGATGTTATAAAAGAATTTCTATTAAAACGCAATGGGCACCTTTTTGTTGGATTACATCCAATTTATGAACATGGTCTAAATCCCTTATTAGAAGCGATTGGTTTATACTGTGATGGAAGTTTATTGCTTGATGAAAGTAAAGATTTTGTAAGTACAAATGGTAATTTAATTGTTCGTAGATTCAAACCAAATGTTTTAACGCAAGCTATTGTGAATAAAAATGTAGGTTTGCTCTTTGGTCTTACAACCATGTTACAAGAACTTAAAAAGGATGATCGGTGCGAGCATTGTGCTTTTTCTTCTGAAACGAGTTGGGCCAAACATTCTGAAACCTTTAAAGACTTATCGTTTAATCCTACACGTGATATAAGAGGTCCGCATATTCTTTGTTCGCTATATACTTCTGTTAAAAACAATAATTTTAATTTAAAACTACCGCTTGGGAAAAGCGTTTTTGTAGCCTGTGCCGACTGGCTTGATAACGGCCATATTAATGCCTTAGGGAATAAGCCGTTTTTTATGCAAATTTGTCAGTATTTAGAAAACGAAATCCATACGCCACAATTTACGGTTGAAATGGAGGCACCTCTGAAAATTACATTATCGCAACAAAAGTTTTTATTATTAACGCTTAATTTTTTAATTCTTCCCTTTATTTTCTTCATTATAGGGTTAATGACCAGTGTATTACGAAAGGAATAATTTATGTTGCGCCTAGGACTTACTTGTTTTCTTCTTTTACTAAATGGAGCCTGGATAAGTGTTTGGTTTTACATTAAATCGCATCCACAAAATATATCCATAAGTCCGGAGTTAAAAATACAGCAAGAAGCCATCCAAATTCAAGCTATAGACTTCAACTTTTCTGAACCCAAAACCCATATACAGCTTGTCAAAGAAGATCGACTTTGGAAGTTAACCTACCCAGTAGAATGGGAAGCAAATCCGTTGGCGGTTGATCAATTTTTAAAAGAATTAGCTCTTTTAAAACCACTTTTGGCCTTTGATGTAAAAGATAAAAAAGATTTAGAAAATTACGGACTTACAACACCATTTTGCACAATAAAATGCAATACCCAAGAACATACTTATTTATTACAAATCAGTACAGTACACGCATCCAATGATAAAATCTATGTATTTGAAAATGAAACTAACAAGATTTTTGTTCTAAAACCGCAATTCATGGAGAGTTTTTGTCGATCATTAGAGGAATGGAGTAAACCATTTTTTTGTACCCTTGAGACCATTCAAACTTTAGCTTTTGATACACCTCAAAGTAATCTTTATTTACAAAAACAAGCCCAGGATTGGTTTATCAAAACACCTGTAGAAGCTAAGGCCAATTCAAGCCATGTAGAAACTATTTGTACGCAATTGCAGACATTGGAATTGAAACATTTTTTAACTCCATCAGAATTGGAAAAATGGATTCCTCAATTTGCTTCCGATACACAAACCTACCATCTAAAAATAAGCGACAAACAACAATCGAAGCTTTTTAAAATACTTCCAGATACAGATGTTGCCGATGGAAAAACGTATATTGCACAACGGAATGAAACGGGACCTTTATTTGTCTTCAAATCGAACGTTATAGAGCGACTTTTACATGCACAAGAAACTTTGCGAGAAAGGAATTTATTTGATTTCAAGCTCGATGCTATCAACCAAATCACTTATCAACGTGATGCTTTGGGTATTACCTTGCAAGCCATTTCAGGAGGAAAATGGGAAGTGATTGAAAGCGCAAATGATAGTTTTGTTCAAGCGCAAAAAGCAGCACCAAAGGCAATTAAACGCTTTATTCGTCTTATTAATAGTTTGTATGTTGAGAAGTTCTTGACACCCAATGAATTGCCTTCGTTAGAAACCTATACATCTTTTAAGTTAACCGTAACAGCTGACAATAAGCCATACCATTGTAATTTTTATTACCAAGACCATACCTATTTCTTACAATTAGAAAACGATGCTGCTTGGTTCCAATTAACATTAGTCGCATCTGATTTAGCCGAATTAACGGCAGAACACTTTCAAGAAAAAACCTTATGGCAATGGGAAAAAGATGAAAAATTAGTTGCGGTCGAATGGATAAAAGAAAATGGGGAAAAACTTACCGTACAACCTCATTTTAGTGCAAAACAATTGCAAACCTTGCGGTTTTTACAAGCTAAAAAATGGTTAAAGACTCCTGTAGATTTTCATATAGTACCCAGAAATCCACAACGCATTATCTTTACAACTCAAACGTCTACACAAGAAAAACGGTCCTATGAATTATGTTTTTGGGAACGTCTCAATGGAGATTTTCAATCAGGACGTTATGACGATCAAACCTTTACCTTATCACAAGATTGGATCGATACTCTTTTCCAAATAACACATAAACCTTATTGGGATAAAATGTCCTCTGTCTGGAATTCTAGGGATTTATGAGAAAGTTTTTAGCTTTACAATGGATTTTGCTTATTGTTGGCATAAGCGTGTTGACCGTTTGCGAATTCGATTGCGAGCTTCCCCAAAGCCTTTTAGATAAGTTAAAACTTCGCCTGCAGCTTAATGTTCAAAAAATACAGATAAAATCACGCTGTCTATTATTTTCAAATTTTAATTATAAAAATTTTTCATGTAAATATTTAAAAATACGCTGGAAATCGCTATTTGGAGAACTCCAATATTGCATTGAAGATGGCCAGTTGTCTTATCAGGAAGAACGTTTCTATGCCATTAATGGCCGTCTTTATGGCCGATTTGGAAAAATACGTGGCTTTCTAAATTTGAAGAACGATACGATAAAAAACATACAAATTTCTTGCTTAAATTGTATAAAAATTTCTGAAATAACCAAACTTTTTCGGAAATCTTCAACAACAAAGCTTCCCAATATCGAGCATTTAAGTTTAAAGCTTGCGACTTCCTCCAAACAATCTGTAAAGATTTACGGAGCAGGTAAAGGTTTACAGGGCGGGGATATACAAATGGTCGATTTTTGTTTTTCGTGTCCATTAAACCGAAAGGAAAATTTAAAATTATGGGCAAATGGGGTTTGGTACGAGAAAGTATATCTCGCTCATGTTTTTCTGAAAGCTCAAGCAACAAGAAATAACTTTTCACATTGGGAAAATGGTTGTTTTTTAAGCAATTTGAGTGCAGGTAACCTCCAAAAGCTTTCCTTATTTTTTCAAGCTAAAGATTTTGTTGTTGGAAACCATAATTTTGTAACATTTGCAGGGAATTCTTCCGATTTGAACTTTGCCGGAAAAGGAACATTTAATATAACCTCTCGAGATTTTAAGATTTTTTCGTGTAAAGGTTGGTTAACGCCGAAATTTTCTGCAATCACAAAAATCTATCCCATCCCTTATTCGATTAATTTAGATAAGAACTTATTTTTCTCACTGCATGGAACAAGAAATGCTTTTGGAGCAACGGCATATACTCGCGATTTTTTGATAGATGGCGAAAGATTTTCTTCAGCTCAAGCTTATGGTCACTATCAGAAAGGACGACAATTTTTAGGACAGTTACAATTTTATGGAAAAGAACAATGGCTTAAGTGTCGTATAGGGCATAGTTTGGCAAGCAGCAAAGGTTTTTTGTGGATTGATGGTTGTCTATCGCCCCACTTAACCTACCCATTAAAGGATTTTTTGCCTAATTGGTGGCAGCCTTTTTTTGAAAACTTCGAGTTTTATAAAAATTTTCCGCAAACCAACTTCATTATTCACTGGAACAAAGACTCGAATAAAAACGTACTATATGGTAATGTTTCCGCAGATGATTTCAGACACAAAAGCTCTAAGATAAAATCTTTAAATCTTGTTTTTGGGTATCGTCCAGGGTATTGTTTGTTGGATATCAAAAATTTGAATACACAAGAAGGAGAAGGAAATTGTACGATTCACTGGCCTTATAATTGTGAAAAAACTGGGGAAGAATTTTGGAAATTTAAGGGTTCTGGTAATTTTTACATAAGCACGTGGAAAAATCTCATTAATGATTTTATTGAACAACCTTACTGTAATAAAATTGCTGATCTGTTTCAAAAAAATTCACTTGTTCAGTCTGATTTTAATGGCAAACTTTACTCAGAAGCAGATCCTCAAGAAACCTTGAATCTTATTGTGGCTATTCCACAAACCTCCTTATATCATTTTCCGCTGCAAGATTTAAAATTTTGTTATCACTGGAAGCCAGAAAGCTTTTCCTTTGAATCTGTACAGGGAATAGTAGGTAACAACGCACCTTTTAAGGGACGTTATACTTGCCTTCAAAAGCAATTTGATTTTGAGCTAAAGGCCGACCATTTACAAACAGAGTTTTTATTGCAACATCCACTTTTAAGAAATTGGAATAACGCTATTCCGGAAAAAAATCGTTCAGCTTATATGGGAACGCTAGATTTAACCTTAGAAGGAAATGGAGACCTAGAAAAGGAATTGCAGGTATCGGGAAAAGGTTGGGTACGTTTTGACAATCCACAGCTTTCCCAAATCCATTTGTTAGGTCCCCTACAACATCTGTTTTCAAAGCGGTTTAAATGGAAACCTACGATTGAATTGGATTGTTTAATTTCCGACTTTACCTTTACAGAAAAGCATATTTCAACACAAAATGCAGTTCTTTCAGGTCCTAGTACTCGCGCCAATGTTTCTGGAGAATTACATCTCGATACAAGCGAATTAAATGCTAAAGTACATTTTTCTTTCTTGGATTATCAACAGTTAAAATTGCCCATTATGAAGCAACTTTTCCAACTATTTCAACCTATTTCTAAAGGCTTTGCGGCCTCTGTACAAGGTACTTTCGAAAATCCACAATGGACTTTAACCTTTAATCCTTTTCGTTTTGTATTGCCGCAAAAAACGGTTCGTGAAAAACGTAAAAAATTAGCTTTACAAAAAGGGATAAAATCTGTTCATTAGAATGCATGCAAAAGACTAGAAAATCGATTGCTAAAAAGTTTAAAATTACAGGAACAGGTAAAGTCGTGTTTCGCAAACCTGGTTATCGCCATTTTTTGCGACACAAGTCTCCTGTGCGTTTGCGCAGAGCCGGTAGTGACAGATGCTTAGATAGTACAGCTTTGTCCCATACGGTTAAAGAGGCTATGCCTTTCGTGAATTTTTAAACACAAGATTAACTGCTAGAGGTAAGGTATTTTTAACGACGACCTTACATCGGCCTAAAAGATAGAAGAAAAACTATGACAAGAGTAACAAATGGAGTCGCAACAAGACAACGTCGTAAACGCATTCTCAAGCAGACACGCGGTTATTTCGGTAACAAGTCGCGCTTGTATCGTTATGCACACGACGCTTTTTGGCGTTCAGGTGCCTTCGCTTTTCGCGATCGCCGCAAAAAGAAGTCCGAATTCCGTCAATTATGGATTGTGCGTATTAATGCTGCTTGCCGTGCAGCTGGTATTTCTTACAGCCGTTTCATCAATGGCTTAAAGAAGTTAAACATAGAGCTTGATCGTAAGCAATTGAGTGAATTGGCGATTCATAATGAAGCCGCCTTCAATCAGCTTGTTGAACAAGTTTTGAAAACTTTAGTTTCATAAGTTCTCTTTATGGCAACTACCTTTGAAACGTTAAAATCAGAGGCTTTAACCGCTATTCAAAGTTGTAAGAGTGTAGTTGCCTTACAAGAAGTAAAGACGCAGTTCTTAGGACCTAAGAGCACGTTAATTACGTCATTAAAAAATTTAAAGAATTTGCCTTTAGAGGAAAAAATTCAATCGGGTAAGGAAATTAATGGCGTTAAGGCAGCCATAGAAGCTTTGTTGAGCCAAAAGCAAAATGAGCTACAAACCCAAGAACGTCTTAAGAAGTTAGGGGACCCTATCGATCCTAGTTTAGAAGGTCCTTATCCACAAGCAAGGTCTTTGCATCCGCTTACACAAACAAGACAGCGCATTTTGTCGATTTTCAAGCAGTTAGGATATGCTGTAGCAGAGGGACCAGAAATCGAAACAGAATGGTTCTGTTTTGATGCATTAAATGTACCTAAGCATCATCCTGCGAGAGCTGCGCAAGATACTTTTTTCTTTGAAGAAGGAAAGGCTATCGGCACAACTTCACAAAAAGAAGACGAATTCTATTTATTGCGTACGCAGACATCGACCGTTCAAATTCGAACATTAGCGAAACATACACCACCGTTTAAGGTTATTTCGCCGGGACGAGTTTTCCGCCGCGATACAGTAGACGCTACGCATAATTTCAATTTCCATCAAATCGAAGGTTTGTGCATTGACAAAAAAACCTCGATTGTCGATTTAAAGGGAACTTTAGATTATTTTGTCCAAAAGTTCTTTGGTAAAGCGTTTAAAACGCGTATGCGCCCAAGCTATTTCCCATTTACCGAACCGAGTTTTGAGATGGATATTTTTGTTCCAAAACTTGGAAAATTCAAAGATACTTGGATTGAAGTTTGGGGATGTGGTATGGTTAATCGGAATGTTTTAAGTAATGCAGGGCTTAATCCTGACGAATGGCAAGGATTTGCGTTTGGTTTTGGGGTTGAACGTTTGGCGATGTTGCTTTACGGCATTGAAGATATTCGCAGGTTTTATCAAAACGATACTCGCTTTTTAACCCAATTTTAACCTTCATAATCGGCCTCATCCGGTAAGATAGGGCGGATAGCATATAATTCGGATTTAGGTAATGTCGCTAAATATTCCAAGCTTCCTTCTGTTTCGCCATTGGTTGTTGCAAAAGGACTAGTCCACCAATATGTCATACGCAGGGATTGAAAGCCTTCTGGAGGATTTATTTTTGTACGATCTTTCTCATCATAATCATACATCGGTGATTCTTCCACTTGTACTTGGAGGTAGACAGTCATTGTATCTTCACCTTCGATCAGAGGCAGATCGAAACTATTAATTTTAGGATCCGCTTGTGTCGTACTTGTTGTCGTTTTTACATTAAATTCAAAAGCATGCGTAGTTGTTGGCTTTTCTAAATTCAATAACGATACATTGCCTGTTTTGCCATTTAATTCTAAGGGATGAGTATGACAAAGAAGCTGTTCAAAGTAGCTTGTGGCGAGCAAATGGGCCTGCATTTGGCAAAGGTTTCCACGCGCATAACGATGCATCAACAATACCGTTTGTGAGATCCCTAAAATAACGATTGTAAAAATGCCTGCAGATATCAAAACTTCCAATACCGAAAACCCTCTTGCTTTATTTTTCATAAATCCTACAGTAATGATTATAAACAGATCATCTCTGAAGTCAAATCAAATGCTTTCTCGTTTCAAAAATCACTCGCCGACAAGGTCTTTGGCAGCGATATGGAAAGAATATTCTTTGGTATCATCTGCATTTATCAAGGCAATGTGGAGTTGGCCATTTTTTAATTTATACGGGGATATCCTTTAGCTTTTAATCTTCTTCCCAACACCTTCGATCGTCAATTCAAAGTTTTTTGCTAAATCCAAACTCGGAGCGCTTTTACCGAAGGAATCGATGCCAATAATCAGGCCGTTAAGACCAACAAATCGGTACCAGGGTTGCGAACTCCCAGCTTCAATAGCGATCCGTTGCGTACAGGATACAGGCAAAATACTCTCTTGGTAAGCTTGGTCTTGCTGCAAAAAGACTTCAACACAAGGCATGGATACCACACGGGTATTAGTCCCTAAACGTTCCGCAACTTGCAAAGCCAACGAGACTTCGCTACCGGTTGCAATAAGGATGCGCTCCAAGGCCTCTTCTTCCTTTTTTACAATATACGCACCTTTTAAGGCGTTTTGACGTATTTCTGAGCTCGGCAAAGGCAATTTAGGTAAATCTTGGCGAGAAAGTACCAGCACGCTAGGACCTTCAGTACGCTTCAGAGCAAGCTCAAAACAGGCAATAGTTTCATCGGTATCTGCCGGACGAAAGATATGAACATTGGGCATACTACGCAAGCCTGCTAATTGCTCAATCGGTTGATGCGTAGGACCATCTTCTCCCACAGCAATTGAATCGTGTGAAAAAAAGTAAATAACGGGCAAATGCGATAGAGCAGCTACACGTAAAGCCGGTTTCAAGTAATCTGAAAAGACGAAAAAAGTCGATCCAGAAGGCCTGAAAAAGCCATCATAAGCAATACCGTTCAAAACCGCACCCATCGCATGCTCACGGATACCAAAGAATAGATTTCTGCCCTTATAATTCTCTGCCGAAAAATCGCCACCGTCTTGGATATAATTCTTTACAGATTCAAATAAATCCGCACTGCCAGTTAACAAATGCGGTAAGTCTTTGGAACAAATATTCAGAATATCTCCAGCACAAGTACGTATTGCAATAGCTTTTGGAGAAGATTCCGGTAATATTTCAAAGAATTCATGAGATAATTTCTTTTTCTGAACGAATAAATCCGCTTGTTCCGGATATTCTTTGGCCCAAACTTCAAACTTTTCCGACCAAGCTCGATAAGCTTTTTGTAAACGATTACGATGCTTTTCAAAAAATTGGTAAGTCTTTTCAGAAACGTAAAAAGGCTGATCTGTAGGCAATCCAAGTTTTTCCTTAAAAGCTGCTTGTTCCTTAACGCCTGCTGGACCATGAGCTTTGGCCGTACCTTCAATAGCAAGACCTTTGCCAATAACTGTCTTCATGATAATCAGGTGCGGCTTGCCTTTTCGCTCCCTACAAGTATTTAAGGTTATTTCTGTTTCATCTACATTATGCCCATCAACTTCAAAGACATCCCAACCGATTGCTTCGAATTTTGCGCGCACATCTTCACACTGAGAAACGTTAGCTGAAGCATCTAAGGTAATTTCGTTACAATCGTAAATCAGGATCAAATTGTCGAGCTTCCAAAGACCCGCCAATGCAATACTTTCTTGGCCAACTCCTTCCTGCAAA
Source organism: Opitutales bacterium (assembly GCA_046881885.1). Lineage (GTDB taxonomy): Bacteria > Verrucomicrobiota > Verrucomicrobiia > Opitutales > UBA9783 > JBKSMP01. Next base: position 3,894 of record JBKSMP010000012.1, on the reverse strand, counting down.
CAACCTTCGCCACAGAGACAAACCACACAATTATCAAAAATCGTATACTGTTCGGTATTAAACTGCGCAGCTAATTTCTTCTGTGAAAGCGCTATACCGACCGCATTGCCAATTCCCTGCCCTAGTGGCCCTGTGGTAGCTTCAATTCCTGGCGTAACACCAAATTCGGGATGCCCTGGCGTACAGCTATTGAGCTGTCGAAACTGTTTTAGATCCTCTAGCGTTATCGGATAACCACTTAGGTGCAAATAGGTATATAACAGTGCACTTCCATGACCCGCGGAAAGAATAAACCGGTCACGGTTGATCCAACGTGGATTGTTGGGTAAATACCGCAAAAACTTTCCGAATAACACCGCAAAGCAATCCGAACACCCTAATGGCAAACCTAAATGCCCCGAATTCGCTTTAGCAACCATATCGAAGGCAAGTCCCCTACCCTCTTGAGCAATATTGAGCAAAGAATGATCCGTATCCATTTTATTCTCCTTCTTTCTGTTTTTGCGGAAAACTACCCACAATCCACTGAGAAATCGTTTTTTGCGGATCTAAGATAAAATCTTTATCCAATTCAAATGCATCCTTTTCTTCGTTCCGAGCAACAATTTTCAAACCATAAGCCAAATCCTTAAACATTTCCGCACAAAGATTAGGAATCGTCTTGTCTTGCAAAATACTTTGACGAATAAGCTCTTTTACCGCCTCTTCCGTAAAGCGAATTGATAAATTATTCTCTTTCTGAAAGACCGAACAATACATCTCTATATCCGCCATTCGCTGATTATGCAGCAAAGATTGATTTTGCAAAAGTAGGTTATGTAAGGCCTTTTCCGGATCTGCTACCGTATCGGTATTAACCTCAAAAAAATGAATACCCGATGACGGCAGCTCAAATTTAAAATTACGTAAAGTTTTTTCAAACACGGTCATTAAGCCTCGTGCACCGGTTTTCTCTTTTTCCGCTTTAGCTGCAATTTCCTGGATAGCTTCATTGGTAATCTCCATATTAATGGAATAACCATTAAAATCGTCCTTATACTGCTTTAAAATAGAACTTTCTGCATCGATTAAGATACGAGCTAAATCAACCTTATTAAGCGGATCACAAGCAACACGAATCGGAATACGACCAATGAATTCAGGCTCAAATCCGTATTGGATAAAATCTTGGGTCTGCACTTGATGTAAATAATTCTGTGCATCGGCTTCATCCGATAAAGGCATAACATTGAAACCAATCGTCCCTTGATCGATACGACGTTTAACCAATTCCGCTAATTTATCAAAAGCACCGCTAAAAATAAACAAAATATGGCGGGTATTAATCTTCGTTTTCTTTTTACTCCCCTGCCCTCTCTGCATATCCATAACCGCCTGTAATTGGCCCATCATATCAGTCGGTGTCACCAAGTTAACATCGCTTTCTTCCATCAACTTTAACAAATTGATCTGTACACCACGACCGGATACATCACGCCCTTGAGAATTCCCCATCGAAGCAATTTTATCGATCTCATCAACATAAATAATACCATATTGAGCCAAATCAACATTACCATTGGCGACCTTAACAAGATCACGAACCAGATCCTCAACATCCCCACCAATATAACCCGTTTCGGAAAACTTTGTCGCATCGGCTTTGACAAAAGGAACACCAATACGCTTAGCAATATTACGAATAAGATAGGTCTTACCAACCCCTGTCGGCCCAAGCACCAAAACGTTTTGTTTATGATACATTTGGTCGGCCTTTTCAGGATGCTCAATGCAATCACGAACATGATTGTAGTGATCGCAAATGGCTACCGAAAGCACCTTTTTAGCCTCATGCTGCTTGATAACATAACGATCCAGGTAATTCTTTAAATCCTTTGGCTTTAAATTAAAATTTTCTATCGTTTTGATGAAATTCTCAGTTTCTACATCCGTTTGCATCGATCTTTCCTCGTTTGTACCATGAGTCGTTTTTTTAAAATTCAAATCAGAGAAAGAATTTGGAATTTGACTAAAAGCTTGCTCCAATCGCTCTTTGAAAGCATCTAATGTATCATCTTTACTCATAAAAATTACCTTAAAACTCACCTTATTAATTAAAAGAATTTACGATTTAAGTAAAGAATAAAGCGTAGGTAAAAAGGAAAGACTAAGGAATGAATTTATCAAGCTTTTATCTGCTTGGCTTCCAATTTCGAATAGTTTGTTTTTGTGCCTCTGTGACTTTATCACTGTTTAACAAAATATCTACAACTTCTTTAGTACAGTTTCTTGAGTTTAAAAACTCAGTAACTTGATCATCGGAAATATTTTCAAGAAACGCTTGTCCAAGAATCTCCGTCTTCCTATCCACACTAAGAATCTTACTAAGAATTAAAGCAATTTTGAGTTTTGTAGTACAATGGTTATTTGCTAAAAACTGATTAATTTTATCGTCAGGAATACTATAAAATCCTTTATTTAGTATCATCACCTTTTGGTCGATAGTAACTACTTCACTAAATAACAAAGCCTCAAAAAGAGGTTTTGATTTTGTTTTTAAGAACTTTTGAAAAGTGGTTTTGTCAATACCTTTCTGATATACTCGGCCTAGAATATCCATTTTCTTATCTACATTAACTGTTTCGCTAGAGATTAAAGCCACCATAACTTTCCGACGAGCTTTAACATTTTTATTTTTATTCTTTAAAAACACCTCCATTTGCTCATCGGTAATACCCTTTGGATACGCTTGCATTAAAATTTTCCTTTTTCCTCTTACATTTACTTTATCACAAAGAATTAAAGCTGCTACAATCTCTTTAGTACAGTATTCAGAATTTAAAAAATCGTCAACTGCACGAAAAGAAATTGCATCAGGCCAAGATTTACTCCCATATCCCAATCCATCTTTAAATATTCCGCTATTGAGAATAATTACTTTCTGATTTATATCAACTTTATCACTAAGGATTAAAGCCTTTGCAATACGTGGACTATAACTTTCAGAGTACAAAACTTTTTTAATATCTTCATCTGTTATATTTCCTTTAAAACCATCTATACATTCTTTTAATTTCTTACTTCTTTTGGTTTTCGACGAAAATAAATATCCGATACTATACTTTACTTTTCTTATTGATCTTTTTAAATTAGACGACATTGATTGTCCAGGCTTGGCAAGTTGTTCAGAAAATTTAGGGATACTTTTAGTGGAATTATTTGAAGGTTGATCAATTATATAATCACTAGTCAAACTAGATTTTTGTGATATACCGAGATTACCATTATTCATACAAATTACATGTAGCAAACATCCTGCCAAAATAAAAATCTACGAGATTTACCCGTAAATTTTTCCTATACCAAACCTAAAAGTTTTAATTTTTACTCCCTTTGTCTAAAATACCTATTAACAAATTCTTTAACTTTTTCTTTCAAAATCAATACATGATCCCATTCTGCATCCGAAAGTTCTTTAGGTTTATTTTTTACGTTTACATACCCTGACAAATAAACAATATCTTTGTCTCTTATATATCTATCGTAATCCTGCTGTAAACGCTCAAATGCACTCCTGCTAAAATGTGATATAGAAATATTCTTTTCTCGTAATTTGGACTCTAAACCATCATCGCCAAAAGTTGAATGACGACCAGCACATTCTAAGTTATTTATTTTATCGATTTCTTTACACCAACCTAATCCAAATAACCCTATATTTTTGCAAGAAACATTTTTACCAATTTTTTTAATATTAGACATCCTGCAAAAGTCTGAATAAAAGAAAACGCATAAAAGGATTGAAAAACAAAAGTGAGTAGGATAAAAGTAAAATATGAAAAAAACCCTACTCAAGAAGAAGTATTTACGAAGGATCAGCGGAGTCAAGCAAGAAAAGTTTGAAAAATGTGTGAG
>JBKSMP010000011.1:0-8218 GCA_046881885.1 Opitutales bacterium | reverse complement strand
TCTACGATACCATTTTCCGGTGTCCATTCCTCCCACGTCATCCCAGCTTTCGTTAAACTTGCTCCAAATAAGAGTGTTCCTACAGTTATTATGAGTCGACTTTTCATAAACAGATTTGTAGTTCGTTTTCCCATCCCTGTCAAGCCATTTTCGAATATCCTTTATTTTTTTTACACTTACTTCCTTTGTTTAAATCATAGGCCAAGAAACCAACATACAAAAAAATGAAGGTAGTCTTGCGGAGGCAGGGATAACGGGTATATCGTATGAAAATGGGCAATTAACAATAACAACCCCCAAAGACAGCGATATTTTGATGCATAAAGTCCTTGAAAACGTTTTAAACTTACCCGAAATTCAGAAATATTTTGGAGAGCAATTAAAAAATATTTCCTACTCGGTAGAGCCTGCCGGGCCAATTACCGCAGATTCGGTTATCACGCTTAACTCAATGGATCAAAGTGGAAAGGTCACAACCAAAAAGGGAACGCTTTCCGACTTCGACTTGCGCGAGTTAATGAAGCTGCTTATCAGTACTTTTGGCGAATTGCGGACCGCAGACCGCGAACGCGCACTCAACATCTTAACCGCCGTTGTTGCCGCGATAGAAACCAAAATCTCAGCCATGGAAAAAGAACGAGACGCTCAATTTACAGCCGCAGTAAAACAAGCCGTCGGACAAATCGTCGGCGGTATTGCCACCGGTGCTTGTGGTATAATAGGAGGCGGTCTTAATTTTGCAGGACCTAAGCAAGTAACGGGACCTGGTTTTAAACATAACCAAGGTGGAGCAAAAGTAGGAACCACAGAAACAAAATTGACACGTTCAGGTATTGCAGCAGACATGATTTCAGGTTCAGCAATGCCTTTGGGTAAAATCATAGAAGGTAGTGCTAATATTGAATCTGCTAAATCTCAGGTAGAGGCTACCAATGCTAGAATCGAACAGACTCAAGCCGATGCAACTATAGAAGTTCTCAAGCAAGCACAAGAACAATATACAAAAGGAAATGATTCCTTACAACAATTCATCGACAAAGTACTCAATATTATGCAGCAATTACTACAGAGCGCTGCGCAAACAGAAAAATCTGTCGCTAATATATAAAAAAATACCCCCGCATTGCGGGGGCTTGGTCATTCATTTATACGCCTCATTGCATAATTAAATCCATCATGCGTAGCTGCACCTTGTTTATAAGCATTTTCTTCATCTAATTTTTGTTTCGCCCTTGCTAAAAAAACATCACAAGAATCTTTTATCGTTAAATGTACTTGTATTGGTTTTATTGCGCTTTGTGCTACTAATATTTTAAAGACAGACAGCATATCCACACTATACCAAGATAAATCATGAACAGAATATCCTAAACTTTCATCTGCCATTTCCATATCTAACGCTAAAACTATGGCAAGATATCGCAATGCTGTTTCATTTGTTATGCCTAAACTATTAATAACAAGATTTGCAAATTTGTTATTAAATGCATTAGGCAATGTTTCAAAAAAAGGCAAAGGACATAACTCTTTGCTTACAAAATGATTATCGGCATTATAGTAAATTCTGTATAAATTCAAAACTGCATCTAATTGCTCTGCTGAAAATTGCGCAAAATCATATTTTAAAACTTTTTGCAATAAACTTGCCACAGGCTCACAAAAATTACACATCCAGTAGTCATATAATTTTTTACAATTTCCTTTTTTTATTCCTAACAAAGGATATAACCATTCTTTACATATGGGCTTATAAACATGAAGCGTAAAATAATCATCTCCTATAGGCATCGCAGAAGGATTTGCACACGACGCTAAAAAAGGTATACCAAAAGCCCACCACATTATAGGTGTTCCCATTACCCAATCCCAGTAACACTCATCATTTGCAACACCAGTATCATCAAAACACTGCACACACGGATAACATAAAAATCCACGCAAACAATGCAACCCACAATTTCGAGGATTATGTTGTGAAGGTTCTATATAACCTGAATAACCTTCTGTATAAGGCTCTTTATACACAAACTGATTTTGCTTCCACCAATATAAAAAAAATGGATTTGTGTGTAGCTGTCCACCAACTTCCTTCCATTTATTTACCAAACCTGCATACAACTCGTCAAAAACAGAAATATATAATTTAGCCTTTTCAACCCATTGTTCGTTAGACATTCGGTTAGCAGCCTCCAGGTCTTCACGTATTCCGGCTTTTGTTAAACTCACCCCAAATAAGAGTGTTCCTATAGTTATTATGAACCTAGTTTGCATAAATAGATTTGTAGTTCGTTTTCCCATCCCTGTCAAGCCATTTTCGAATATCCTTTATTTTTTTTACACTTACTTATTTTATTTAAATCATAGGCCAAGAAACCAAATTGTCAAAATCCGGTATTTTTAAATCTGTTGCTAATATAAAAAAAATACCCCCGCAATGCGGGGGTGTTTTTAGGTTGTGACAAATTTTGGTTTTAGATAGCACTATGTAGCCACTTACCTCGTATGATGCAAGTTTTCGTTAAAGCACGTCCTACAGGTAATGAATGTGAATCGAGCTTTCACAGGTATAATAAGTAGGTCAATTTCACTACCTCGTCAAGTAGTTTTTTAATATTTTTTATTTTTTTATAACTATTTATTTTATTTTTTTATTTAAATATTTTTTGACCAACAAGTTACTAAACAAACAAACAGTATAATAAAACCTAGTGTTTTTTCAAACGTACATATATAAATCCCGTAATAAATGCAGGAAAATACATAAAAACACCAAACCGGTATCAAGCTAATTAATTATCAGATAAACGTCGGATTTGGGCACCCAACTGATTCAATTTTTGATCAAAATTTTCGTAGCCGCGATCTAAATGATAAACGCGATGAATAAAGGTTTCACCTTTTGCAACAAGTCCCGCTAAATAAAGCGCAGCACTCGCTCTTAAATCCGATGCCATAACATCTGCACCAGACAACTTTGTAGGACCTTGCAAGACGGCTGTGCTACCTTCCAAAATGATTCGCGCACCTAAACGTTGCAATTCGGCTACATGCATAAAGCGTTGCGGATAAATGCGCTCTGTAATAAGACTAATTCCTGGAATGCAAATCCCTAAAACACACATTTGCGCTTGCAAATCCGTTGGAAAACCTGGGTGCGGCAAGGTCGTTACTTCAAAGGGTTTTAGTGCATCTAAACAAGGGAAAACTTCAATGGATTGTTCCTCAACATCCGTTTTTATAAAAGCGCCCATATTTTCCAAAACATGAAGCATCGCTCCTAAATGCTGAGGATGGGCACCCTTTATCTTTACATGACCATTCGTAACCAGACTCGCAAGAAGAAAGGTACCAGCTTCAATACGATCTCCAATAACAGTGTAATCAAAACCATGCAATTTTTCTTGGCCCTGTATCGTCAACTGCGGACTTCCAATCCCTTCAATAGAGGCTCCCATTTGCACCAATAAACGACACAAATCAACAATTTCAGGTTCACATGCTGCACTTTCAATAATCGTTGTACCACTCGCTAAGGTTGCAGCCATAACCAAATTAGCTGTTCCCGTAACAGTGCTGCCAAAGCGCCCTCCCAAGAAAATCGTACTGCCTTTTAGCTTCTCTCCTTGAACATGAACCATGCCCTGTTCCAAGGCAACTGTGCATCCAAGTTTTTCAAATCCTTGCAAATGTAAATCAATAGGACGATTGCCAATAACGCACCCTCCAGGAAGCGGCAAAGCCACTTGATGTAATCTTCCTAAAAGCGGCCCCATAATACAGACCGATGCACGCATTTGGCGTACTAAATCATAAGGTGCTTCTGCAGAAATCGAACGAGCTTTTAATTGCCAAGTACCCGGGGCTAAGTTTTTAATCTCAACCCCTAAAGTTTCTAACAATTGGATAAAAAAGTTTACATCACGTAGATTAGGAACATTCCGTAAAATACAAATTTCATCAGTCAACAAAGCGGCTGCAAGCATTGCCATACAAGCATTTTTTGCACCACTTACATGAACATTGCCATGTAATTCCGTACCACCGCAAATGCAAACTTTATCCATAATTAGCCCTTATTTGCTCCGCGGACGACCACGATAAGGACGTTTATTGCGTGGACAACCATAGTGATTGGACTTATGCGAAGAGCAATGTTTTTTGGGCTTAAATCCAAATAGCTTTAAAACAAAGCACTTTACTTTTCCCCAAAAAGAAGCACAAATGCATTTATGTTCAGAGCATTTTTCTTTTCTTGCTTCAGAAGCATGGATTTTAGCGTCCTTGCTGGGTTTTCTTTCAGAGCGTTGTTTTCTGTAATCATTCGATTTGGAAGGCTTATTGAGGCTTTCTGCAGTACTAATTTTTACAGTTTTAATCTCTTTAGGCAACTTAGCGTCATCTTCTTTGATAGTTGCAACCCCTGCAGCTGCTTGATTACGTTTCCAACGTCCACGCAAATTCGATTGTTTACGTGTTGAACGATTTGTAGACTTTCTTTCTTCTTTTTGGACGGATTGTATTTCTTCGATACTTGCCACCTTATTGTCATTGTTGGCTTCACTTGTAGTGGTGGCATTTATAATTTCTTGTTCTGTCATAATAACTTAATTAATTACTTATTATTCAATCTCTAATGTGGATATAAGTACACATTATCACTTTCATTATTAAAAATAACGCCTTTTCCAAAAAGCACAATCTTTTTTACAATAATCTTGTAACAAAAACCACCCTACCCTTACAATCAATTATCAGCTTTATGTTGACGTTGTAATTCGAGTTCGATACGCTCTTGTTCGAGTTTCTTTTCTTCTAATTCGAGACGTTTTCTTTCCAACTCCAAACGTTTTTGCTCCAATTCTTGCTTACGAAAATCAATTTTTTCTTGCTCTAATTGATAATGCTCTTGTCGTATTTCACTACGAAGATTTTTCTGGCGTGAAGATTCATAAGTCGAGGTTGAGGCATAAGTAGGTTCTTCATAACTTGATTCTTCTTTGTTGACAGCACTTCCAGCTGCTCCACCGACAATACTTCCCAAAAGTCCACCTGCAATTGCACCACCTGCACCACCATCAATCGCGTAACCAATACTTGCACCTACCGCAGATCCAATACCACAACCCGCAAGCCCTGATTCCGTTTTGGTGCAACCCGCAAGCGATAACGTTACTAACGCAACAAATTTAAAATACTTCATATTATTTATGAAATCGGTTTAAAATTTTGCGTCAATTTAATAATTAATAAAATATAAAACCCCGTTTGCATCATAAAAAAAGAGCTTTTTAGCCACAGGATCAATATCGCTCCACACTAGATTGAGTTCAGGTGCAACGACTTCATTTAAGTGAAATATTTTTCCATTAACTACAATGCAACTTTCAAAATCTTTATACGCAACACCTTGTATATGTTGCTGATGCAGCCAAGCTCTAATTTCTTGCGCAATTGTTGCAGATGTTTCTTTGGGCTCTTCTTCGTCTACATCTTCTGTTTCTTCCATTAAATTTGATACAAGTTCTGGAGCAACCTTTAAGAAAGCCTGCTGCTGATTAGCGCTATAATTGGCAACTTCTGTCGTTATTGAATCGGCCTCCAAATTAAGTTGTACGGTTTCTCTTTCCGCTATTGGTGTCAAGTGCTCCTGTGAAACAACTTGCGACGTTAATGGCCATGAAAATTTCCCTTTTAGGCCATAAACGACAACGATCAAAACAAAACAAATACTTAAGATACATTTTAGCTTCCAAGTACGTTTTTCGATAAAGTCAGGAACAGGAGCCCCCCACGTATCCATAGAGTCAATCGGTGGAAGGTTTTTTAAATGATTACCCTTAATTTTGAGCAATTTTTTTTCTGTATTCTTGCTTGTATTCATCGTAAAAAATAAGTTCGTTGTGTTGAATTCCCATCCACGTTAAACGTGGCTTCATAGAAATAAGAGCGTTAGGATGGTAAATATGTCCGTTGGCTTTTAAACGTGATTGAGAGCCTTCTTCTCGCACACTTTCTATTTGCATCTGATTTAAAAGCTTATGAATACCCTCTAAATGCTGTTGTTGGGCTTCCGTAAGTCTAGGTGCAGTAATAACCCAATCATCCTGTTCGTTATAATCCACTTGAAACCGTTTTTCTTGAGGTGCGTGAACGGGGTTAGCAACAGGAATTGCATCCTTTAAACTAATAATTTTTGAAGCAGGTTTTGGTGGTGTTTTTTTATGAACAATATGCGGTCTTTTTATTTTTTTTACCTGCTGAACAATTTGCGTACAATTTTTTAGATAAGGATCCAAATACTTTGAAATAAAAGCTCCCAACGAAGGCACAAATTCTGGAAAATCTTTAATATATAAGCTTGCACCTTGTCCATAAAAGCTTTTATGCATATTTGTAGATTCTACCGAGCTCACAAACGCTTCATAACTATCTTCAAGCTTTAAGGGTTCTTTTGGGCTTACTTGCAAGGGTTCTAGTGCTATTTTTATTTTGGGAACAACCGGAAGCTGTACATCTTGGACTTGCTGTACGCTTTTCTTTTTTACCCCCCAAAAACAACATCCCCCTATTCCTATTATAGTCATTAACACTATGCTCCAGAAAGTACGGTAATTTCTTTTAGATTTTCGTCCAGATGATGAAATAATTTTTGCCGCAACTTCAGGGGTTACAAAGGTATTTTGCGACTGAGTGGCTTTTAATTTCTTTATGAGTTGACTCATAAGGTTAGCCTTTCGATATCTTGAATTGCTTGACGAACATCTTTCGACTCAACCTTCCGAGAAAGACGCGCATAAGCAGCCATAAGGGATTTATCACAAATATTATTGATAATACGCGGAATACCTTTGGTGTACTTAAAAATCTTACGAAAAGCACTATAACTTATCTGTGGCAAACCAGGCTGCTGGCAAACAAGATTCAAACGATGATTAATGTATTGCTGTGTTTCTTTTGCAGAAAGTGCATGCAATTCATCATAAACCAAAATACGCTGCTTTAACTGCCTTAAATGCGGCTGGTTGAGTTTTGCTTTAAATTCTGTTTGTCCAATCAGCAAAATTTGCAACAACTTCTTTTTGTCAGTCTCTAAATTAGACAACAAACGTATCGATTCTAAAAGTTCATACGACAAATTTTGAGCCTCATCAATAATGAGGACAATTTCTTTACCTCGATTAATTTTTCCTAACAAATATTCGTTCAAAGCTTCCAAATGATCCGTTTCAGGAAGTTTTGCAGTAGGCATACCGATTTCCTTTAAAATACTTCGAATAAGTTGTTCCTGGCTAATATTCGATGAATAAAGCCAAGCCGTTTCAAAAATTTTTTCATCTAAAGACTGCAAAAGTGTTCTACAAAGTAGTGTTTTTCCACAACCTACTTCGCCTACGATCACCAAAAAGCCTTTAGATTGCTCAATCCCGTATTTTAACAAGGTAAGCGCTCGATTATGCCCATAACTTGAAAATAAAAAACGTGGGTCTGGTGTAATATTAAATGGACTTTCCGAAAAACCAAAAAATTGCTTATACATAATAAAGAGTGCTTTATTATACTTTAACTTTGACTTTTAAGTTTTGCAATGAAAAATAGTAATTCTATATAATAATTTTTCATTTTTTCAAATATGCGGCTAAAATTTTACATAAAAACAGCAAGTGTGATTGTTTTAGCGCTAGCTATTTATTACTTTTGGGGGAAACCTTTCCGTAATTCTTATCATAACTACCAAAATTGGAAAATTAAAAATACTCAACTTCAGCAAACCATCGAACGCATCCGTAAACAAGTTGTAGCAAAAAAATATTTCATTCGCAAATTAATGACAGATGCAGCTTTTCGAGAACGTTTTATGCGAGAAAAAAACGGCTTCTTATATCCCAATGAACGTATCGTCTTTTTCAAAACACGCGAATCGGTTGAGTTAGAAAACGAAAAATCTTTGCAAAACCAGATTCAACTTTGATGAGAAATACAAGAGTTTGAACTTACAATTGAAGCAACATTTAATTTGCAATTAAATTTTAGAGGTAGTATAATAAAAGTGTAAAAAATTTTGACAAAGTGTTAAAGTTTTTTTAGAAAATGACGTTATTATAGTTTAATAGCAGGTAAGTTAAATTAACCGAATGCGTTAAATTAACCGAAAAGAAAGATAAGATTATGAATAATAAATATCTAAGTGGGCTGTTAGCGGGAGTGTTGACAGCTGGGG
>JBKSMP010000010.1:0-1664 GCA_046881885.1 Opitutales bacterium | reverse complement strand
CCGTTTACAGTTACGTCAACAATAAGTTTGTTACCATCCATTTTTGCCTGAATGTTTTCTCTTGGAGTCATTGGTTTTAAACCAAGTTCATAATGTTCAAGCTCTCTGATTATTTCTGCTCTACGTTTTTCCCACTGCTTGAATTTCTTTACCTGTTTAGTGCTGTTTGAAAATTCAAATGGGTTTGGAAGGGTTTTGATTACCGGAGCCTCTTCTAATGTTGGGAAGTAAGGTGCTTCATATTCTGCACCGGTAAATTCAACGTCGTAAACTAAAGGAATCTCCTTTTTTGCCATGTTTGGAAGTGCAATCGCAACAGCCAATGTGAATAAGCCTAATCGTTTCATTTTATGTAAGTTTTATTTAATTAGTTAGTATGAAATGTTACTAAATTACTACTACCTATTGGTGAAATTCTATGAATTCCCTACAAATATATATAGGTATTTTGAAAAAGTTGGGTCTATGAACAAAAAAAAAGCAACTTTTTGTTGCTTTTTTTGTAGTAGTGCCTACGGGAATCGAACCCGTATGCCAAGATTGAGAATCTTGTATCCTAACCGTTAGATGAAGGCACCATCTTTCCTATTTTGCTGCGCAAAGGTACTGCTTTTTTTTATAATGCCATATAATTTGCCACTTTTTTATTTTCTAAGCGAGGAAAAAATATTTTTCTCCCAAGAAAATGAATTACAATACTTAAGCTATTTTACCTGTTTTAAGTTCGTTCTTAAGAAAATCATAAACATACAGAGGACTTTGATGAAATAGTTGTGCGTTGTTATTTTGCAAACGCAAATAGGTGTCAGAATTAATCACAATAGAAAGAGCTTGTTCCATTGTTAATTCCGAATTATCTTCCATTAACAATGAAGCAAGGTTTTTAGTCATATCCATTTTCATTTGTTCCTGTATACTCATAATCTCTTTAATAGTTTAATGGCTTTTTCTGTTCCAAAGAAGTATTGATAGGTAATACCCTTCATGTGACGCAAGTTTTTTACTAGGGTAGGTAAATCAATACTTTGTATTTCATATTTCCAAAGTTGAACACCCACACGGTCGTTTGCTATCGGGCCAAATACAATGTCAAAATTATGTGCAGGTTTAGTCGTTTTGTTTCTGCGATTTAAAAGAATGAATTCAGCCCATTCTTCGGAATATCCATCATATTCTTTAAAACTTAAATTTTTAAATAGTGATTCATCTACCTCAAATGCTAAAACAATAGGATAACCGTATCCTAATTGTTCTATCTTGGTTTGAGCCATAGCCATGGCTTGGTCATAATCTGTAGATAAATAGAAACCTTGACCAAAATCTTTATTTGGTTTTGATTTGCTTAAATCAATAACGTCGAATTCTGTATTTGTTCCGTGGTATAAAATCATATTAGTTCTCCTCCTTTTCTATGGCAATATTCACTGATGTCATCAACCATTGATTGGAATGATTGTGTATGTACATAATCGTAGTGACGATCGATAAAATCAATGCCTTTAAATCGACTCAAATAGTTGAATGCTTGCTTCATTGTTAATCCGTATTTTTTTCCGAATTCATAAACAAAGATAAGTGTCCATTCTATTTTGTCTGCATTACTATACATAACATCAATGTTTTGTTAACGACACAAATTTAGTATATGGGTAAATAATAAACAA
>JBKSMP010000009.1:0-5719 GCA_046881885.1 Opitutales bacterium | reverse complement strand
AGCGGAAAATTATAAATTGTACTCCCAAATTCAAACCCAACAAATCTTTGGTCCAGATGATTACATACTGCCAGGGATGTATCAATACATTATCACCTATCCAGTAACTAAAGCAGAGATTGAAGATTGGGTTGCTCGATTGAAAAATAAAAATGATGGTAATCTTGAAATGCCAATTATTGTTGAATGTCAAAAAGTAAATATCGAAGAGGAGTGTGAATATGTTTATGATACTCGGACGGTAAAACTTAATTTTGATGTAGATCCAGAAGTACGTCACCTTGTTGACATAAAAAAACGTAAATGTTTTTTGCCTATTGTTATTGGTGATACTTATAGTTCCCTTTTTAGTAAAGTAAGTGAAGCACTTGCAGATAATGTTATTTTTGAGAAAATCATTTTGCGTTCTACTATTTTTGATAAAATTGAACAAGCTTTTGAGGTATTAAAAAACAAAAATATATACACCTTTGAGCTTGATAAAGCGGGTGGTATTGCGGCTATGCCATCCAATTTTGCAATATTTTGTATGGGGCATTCAAAGGTTGCTCGCATTACGAAGCTTGAGTATGTTGATTGCGAAAAAGATTTATTTGTTTTTAGCAAAACAGTAGGAGTACATTTAATAAAATTTAAAGACAAGAAAGATCTTACGTCTCTTGATTTTTATGCACCGTCTCTAGAACAGTGTCCAGAAATTTGGCTTCGTAAGCATTCTAACTTGTATTGTCCTAGTTTGAAGAAAATTGAAACATCAGGTATAGGAAAACCAGAAGTTTTTTACGTATCTCCAAACTTTGATGTTAGTCAATTGCCGGGAGACTGGAAAATGGTTGTAAAATACTATACGCCAGAACAACTTGAAAAAATAGAAATGGCTAAAGAAGAGTTGTTGGCATATATCGCTATTAATCCAGAATTAAGTAATGCAAGTTTAAATTGCCCAAAGCCAAATATCGTACCTCAGGAAAAGTGGGATAGGCTTATCAAATTGAGAAATAGGCTTATGGCGCTTTTGCGCGGTGAAAATCCACCAAAAGTTACTGTTTTTCAAATGCAGTAATTTGCAACTTCCTTTTAAAATTAAGCTAAAAAAACCAAGCCTTCCATCCGGAAGGCTTCTTGGGTTTTGCATGGGGACGATTTACAAAAAACCTAACCTTAAGTCCAAACCTAAATCACAATCAGTTGCTCCACTGCTCTCACTTCAAGGTTAAGTTTATAAAAACTCTAAAGATTTTCTTGCAATTCTCTGAAAAATAGTATCAACTTTTAATTGAATTTATTAACCCTTAACCCATTATCCTAGATTCGAGAAGAATACGGAGATTTTTTATGGAATTAGATTACGAAAGTATGATAGAGTCTGGTGTGCATTTTGGCCACCAAGTAAAACGTTGGAATCCAAAATTTGGTCCTTATTTATATAAGCATGTTCATGGCATTTCCATTATTGATTTGGAGCGTACACGTGAATGTTTAGAAAAAGTAGGCCAATTCTTAATTGAGCAAATCAAAGATGGTGCAAATATCCTTTTGGTAGGCACAAAACCTCAAGCTCAAGAACTTGTTCGTGAGTTAGGTCAAGCCGTAGATATGCCTTTTTGTGCAAATCGATGGCTCGGTGGTTGCTTAACTAATTTCGAAACCGTTAAAGCTAGCTTAGCTAAGTTTAAACGTTTTTCGGACATGGAAGAATCTGGCGAACTCAACAAGTTGCCAAAGAAAGAAGGTGCAGCTATTCGTCGCGAAATGGTTCGTATGCAACGCGGCTTTGAAGGTATTCGCAATTTGGAAAAACGTCCAAACATTTTGTTTGTAGTGGATGCAACACATGAAGCTATTGCGATTCGTGAAGCACGTCGTTTACAAATCCCAACTATTGGTATCGTCGACACAAATTCCGATCCTACAGTTTTGGACTTTCCAATTCCTGCAAATGATGATTCCATCAAATCTTTGCGTATTATTTTTGAATTCTTACAGGAAGCTATTCAACAAGGTATTGAGCTCAGAAAACTCAATAAATCAAGTCACAAAGACATCCCTGCGGCTGCTGTAATGTCTGAAGGCAAGGAAAAGACTTGGACACGTAAGCGTCCTGCTGCAAGTGATAAAACTCGCAAACCTCGTACTTCTACGACTAAAAAAGTAAAGGACGACAAAAAGCCCGCTGCCAAAAAAGCAGAAAAAGTCGAAGAAACTGCAACAGAAACCGTTAAAGAGGAAGCATAATCATGGTTGAAATTACAGCTCAAATGGTCGCTGCCTTACGTAGCAAAACAGGTGCAGGTCTTATTGACTGCAAAAAAGCGCTTGCCGAAAGTAATGGTGCTGAAGAGGAAGCGATTGTTATTTTAAAGAAAAAAGGTATTGCCAGTGCTGCTAAAAAGGCTGGTCGTAGCGCTCAAGAAGGTCTTGTTCAATCCTATATCCATATGGGCGGAAAATTAGGCGTTCTTATTGAAGTCAACTGCGAAACAGACTTTGTTGCACGCAATGAAGAATTCGGCCAAATGGTATCGGATATTTGCATGCATATCGCTGCAGCAAATCCCCTTTATCTTTCTCGTGAAGATATTCCACAAGAAGTTATCGATAAAGAAGTTGAAATTGCCAAAGCTCAATGTACAGGCAAACCAGAAGCAGCTATTGCACGTATCGTTGAAGGAAAATTGAACAAATGGTACGGCGAAACCTGCTTACTAGAGCAAACTTTCGTTAAAAATCCAGAATTAACCATTCAAGGACTTTTGACATCGAAAATTGCAAAGATGGGCGAAAACATCGTCATTAAACGTTTTGTCCGCTTTCAATTAGGCGAATAAGTTTTTATTTGATAGATGTCTTATAAAATTCTGAAAAATAAAATCAGTAAAAAATGAGTAGGGTAAAAGTAAGAAAATACTCAACCCCTACTCTAAAGGAAATATTTAAGACGAATCAGGGGAACCAGGTACGAAAAAACTTAAAAAGTTGGCAAGCAAGCTAAAACACGTATGGAGAGTAAAACAACGTCGAAAAATAAGAGCCGGTTGGTTGTAGAGGTTTAGGAATTTAAAAGAATATTTGTTTCTATCGCTAGCTTATTATCGGACATATGCGATATATTTATTGGGGAGGCAAATATTTAAGGTAAATAAGTGTAGAATCAAGTTTGAAGTGCAACCCATAGAGTTCGGAGGAGAAGGCAAGAGCAGGATATAAAAGTGCCGTGTTGATTTCTTCGTTTATATAAGTAGTATTTTCAAAAAGAGAAATAAAACCATTCAACTGATTTCTAACTGATGCATACCAAGGATACAAAAAAAATACGCAAACAATTACGTACTTTGCTTTTAGAAAAAGAACGACATGATCGGCTTTATTATCAGGAAAATGCACCCGAAATTTCTGACTTTGAATACGATTGTTTGTTATCCGAAATCCAAGCGATTCAAGAACAATTCCCAGATTTGATGGAGGAACAAGGGCCAGGGAGTGATCTAGGTAAGCACCTTTTTACTGAACAGCCGCATTTATCTCCTATGTTGAGTTTGGCTAACACCTACTCAAAAGAAGAATTATTTTCATTTGATCAACATTTAGCGGAAAAAGGCTATCTTGAACGACCCTATGTTTTAGAACCTAAAGTTGATGGTATGGCCATTAATTTAATTTATGAAAATGGCGAATTAACACGCGCATTGACACGAGGTGATGGACAAAAAGGCGAAACAATAACATTAAATGCTAAAACCATAGATTCCATTCCGTTAAAATTAGCTACTCCTATTGCATCTATTGAAGTTCGTGGTGAAGTTTATATCAGTAAGGCAAATTTTGAAACATTAAATGAAGAACAAGAACGTTTGGGACAAGAAAGTTTTTCAAATGTTCGTAATTTAGCGTCAGGTAGCCTAAAACTACTAGATGTAGAAGAAGTAAAACGGCGAAAATTACAATTTGTAGCGCATGGAATTGGGGCAACTTCTCAAATTCTAAAAACCCAAAAAGAAGTTTACCAGTGGCTATGGGATAATCATTTTCCTGTATTTCCTACGTTTACACTTGCACATTCGATTGAAGAAGCTTGGGCATTTATCGAAGGTTTTCCGCAACTTAAAGAGCAATTCCCTTATGTAACGGATGGAGTCGTTCTAAAACTTAATGATCGATTACAACAGGAAGAACTTGGAGCAACAGCCAAAGCACCTCGCTGGGCCATTGCTTACAAATTTGAACCGGAATCTGCAGAAACACAGCTAAAACGTGTTACCTTTCAAGTAGGCCGAACAGGAGTTATTACGCCTGTAGCCGAACTCGAACCAGTTGATTTAGCTGGCTCACGAGTAGCTCGTGCAACGTTACACAATTTCGACGAAATTGCCCGCAAAGATATTCGGATTGGAGACGTCGTTTGGATACAAAAAGCGGGTGAAGTTATTCCAGCCATCGTAAAAGTAAATTTAGATAAGCGATCTTCGGATGTCTTACCTATAAACATTCCACAAAATTGCCCAGCTTGTAACGCAACGCTTACACAAATTCCTGGCGAAACAGCACTGAGATGTACTTCCTTAAATTGTCCGGAACAATTACGCCTAAAGATAGTCCATTTTGCATCAAAAGACGCATTGGATATCATTGGTATGGGCCCAAAAATTGTCGATGTTCTCGTCAAAAATCATTGGGTTCAAAACATAAGCGATTTGTATCAATTATGGCGTTATCGTGAGCAATGGCTGCAATTAGAGGGTTTTGGTCAAACGCTTGTAGATCAACTTTTAGCCTCCATAGAAGCTTCCAAACAACAACCCTTGTGGCGTCTAATTTATGGCTTAAGTATTCCCAATATAGGCTTAGAATCCGCAAAAAACCTAGCTAAGCAATTTTCTAATTTAACAGCTCTAGAAGCAGCAAGTTTGGATGAATTGCAAACGATTTCACTTATTGGACTTCAATCCGCACAATCTATTTTAGAATTTTTCAAATTGCCCGCAAACAAGCCAATTTTACAAGTTTTAAGTAAAATAGGGTTCTCATCTCCACAATCCCCTACCCTATCTCCTTGGCAAGGAAAAACCTTTGTCCTCACAGGAAGTTTGTCGCAAATGACACGTTCGGAAGCGCGCAAACAGATAGAAAGCTTAGGTGGATCTGTCTCTGAAACCGTTTCCAATAAAATTTATGCATTAATTGCAGGCGATAAACCAGGAGATAAGTTGCAAAAAGCCCAAAAATTAAACTTATTTATTTGGAATGAAACCACTTTTTTAGAGGAGCTAAAACGTGCCACAAATTAATGTGAAAGTAATTGCACGCGCTTCTCGTTGCGAAATCATCCCCTTCAACGATGGCCTAAAAGTGAAACTAACCCGTCCGGCTGTCGAAGGTAAAGCCAACGAGCAATTATGTGCCCTATTAGCAGATTATTGGCATGTTCCTAAAAAAAATGTACGCATCCTTTCTGGCGAACATAGCTCCATCAAACGTATCGAATGGCTTGAGTAAACAAACATTGACAAAAAATTTTTCATTTCTTTCCAAAATACTTACAAAAGCTTCATCTAATCTGATACCGGGTTAATTGCTGGCACTTCTATACTTTCAGACTGAATTTTCTTAATAATTTCTTTAACCTTTTGTTTTAAAATTAGTACTTGATTCCATTCTTCATTGGAAAGTTCCTCGGGTTTATTTTTTATATTTACATATCCGGACAAGTGTATGACATTTT
>JBKSMP010000008.1:0-55622 GCA_046881885.1 Opitutales bacterium | reverse complement strand
TTTTTCATAAAATATTTCTCGCTCTATAGTTTATACTATCGGCATTTTTGCTAAAATCTTGAGAAAATTTTTGAAAAAAATGGCAGAAAGATTTTATAGTTTTTTATTCAGTAAAGTTGTTAAAATTTGAAACACATGAATCTTTGGCAAAATTCTGAAAATTACATGTACCTTTTAATAGTAAACAACAAACAATCAAACAAAATACTTAAATAGAGTGTACAACCTCGCTCACTGCAGAATCGCCATCCACATATCTTCACATACCTCAAAATGGAACTGGACGCACGCTACCGCGGCCACCACAACCTAGAACATGCTATTCCTTCTTTCCCAAAGACTTTTACACAATGACTAGTAAGTATTCTTAAAAAAACTAGAGCCTCTAACACAACTTGCAACACCCAATTTAGCTAAATTATTGGCAATAGCAGGCGTAACACCACCATCTACACAAAACTCTAATGCAGGAAATAATTTTTTTATAAATGAAATACGTTCATAAGTTTGTGGAATAAATGTTTGGCCACTAAAACCCGGATGCACACTCATAACAAGCAGACGGTTTGTTTGTTGTATCCAATTAGAATAAGCTTCTAGACAAGTTACAGGCGTTTCAGGATTGATTGCAAACCCCCATTCGATTTTACTTTCCTGAAGGATTTTTATGCTATTTTTCAATGAAACAGGGTCGATTTCAACATGTATAAAAATCCTCTGGGCACCACTTTCTATGTAGGTTTCAATAAAGTCCTCTGGATGAGCCAACATAAGATGAACATCACGAAAGAGTTGCGGTGCATACTCCTTAACAGCTTTTACAACACTTGGCCCGAAGGTTATATTAGGAACAAAATGGCCATCCATACAATCCAAGTGAACCTGCTGGAATCCCGATTGGATGACACGATCTAAGCCTGCTTTTAAATCCAGTGGATGCGCAGCAAAGAGCGAAGGTAACCATTCCATAGCTTATTGCGCCTCAAGATTTGCAATATACATAGCAATTTTTTGCGCTAACTCGCGCGTCAATTGTGGCATGCGCTGATACTCGATTAGTTGCGCAGAATCGGTAGCGTTAATGCTAACAGACGCAGAAAAACTTTGATCCTTAAAGAAAACTTTCCCTTGATGGTTATATAAACTACACTTTACAGAAGCATTAAGAGATAATGTCTTGGCAACATCCGTATCATATTCATCTACTGTTCCTATAGAGCGTCCATAATGCGTAATTTCAGTTTCTAGAACAACATCTGCCGCTTCAATCGTTTTGGCTAATTTAAGTGTACCATAACGCAAAATAGCTTCACGCATTTGCTGAGACAACACTCCCGACATTTGTGCTGCTAGTGCACGCGTTTTTGCTGGCAATACAAATACCGTCTTTAAATGTGTACGATCAATAGGATACCCTGCTTTATAATTTGAACATCCTACCAAACCTCCCAAAATCAACATCAAAACAAAAAAACGTATGCGCATAACATCACCTTAATTTTACGCTTGCTATCTTCTTAAATTTTTTTTAAATTATCAAGAGCAATGTGAATAAATTTTAGCAATGGAAGTCGGATTAACAAAAATAGAAGAGGTTTCGGTTTTAACGATTAAAGGCCGCGTAGATACAGCCAGCACGTCAAAACTCGAAAATATTTGTAATAAACTTTTATCTCAACAGGAATCTAAAGTGCTCATCGATGGTACTTCAATAGATTTCATCAGTAGTGCCGGCTTGCGTGTCCTGCTCAAGCTTGCAAAGGAAGTAAAAAAATATTCAGGAAATTTAGCTGTAGCTCATATCAACGACCACGTGCATCAAATCTTTAAAATTTCTGGCTTTAATGAACTTTTTCCCATTTATGATAACGTCGTTGAGGGGCTTAATCATTTGCAAAAAAAGTAAGTTTGTTTAATTTAAATTATTATAAAAACCTGCACTTGATAAATTTAAAAGAGTAGGTGAAAAATTTTATTTTTACCCACTTTTGATAACTCTATTTTTCCAATGCTTTATATTAAAAACTTTCAGGAAAAGCTTGACAAGAAGGTTGTTTTTTCGGTTTCCTAGAAGGAAGTAAAGAAATCGAATGAAGACAACCTTAGTTACACAAGCTAAAGATATTGAGAAAAAATGGCATCTAATTGATGCGAAAGGAAAAATTTTAGGACGTTTAGCCGTTGAAATCGCCAATTTATTGCGTGGCCGTACAAAGGCTTTATATACGCCTCATTGTGATACAGGTGATTACGTGGTCGTTATCAATGCTAAAGACATAAAGGTCACAGGAAGCAAAGAAACAGACAAAACCTATGCCTCTTATTCCGGATACCAAAGAGGTTTGCATGTCCGTACCTTTGATGAAATGCGCGAAAAATCTCCAGAGTTCATCATTATGAACGCAGTTCGTGGTATGATGCCAAAAAATCGTTTGTCGCGCCACATGTTGAAGAAATTACGCGTTTGTGCAGGAGAAACCCATCCTTACGCAGCACAAAACCCTGTTCCATTTGAGAAATAATTTAGGAGTTGTTTTTTTATGACAAAAATAAAAGCTGAAGAATTTGTAACTGTCGGACGTCGCAAAACGGCTGTGGCAAGAGTACGTTTGTCCAAAGGAGAAGGTCGTTGGTCAATTAATGGTCAAGAAGTTGATCGTGCAAAATTGTCAGATGCAATTAATTCCCTTCTAATTAAACCTTTTCGTGTTGTTGGCGATGAATCGAGCTTTAATTTCCGTGCATTTGTAAAAGGTGGCGGATTTATGGGACAAACAGAAGCTATCGTTTTAGGTTTGGCACGTGCTTTAGAGAAAATGAATCCAGAATGGCGTCCGTTGTTAAAAAAGGAAGGCTTGTTAACACGTGATTCTCGTAGTAAAGAACGTAAAAAGCCAGGTCGTCCAGGAGCTCGTAAGCGTTTCCAATTTTCAAAACGTTAAGAAGATTTCTTTTTACTGGCCTCCGATGGATTTATCGGAGGTTTTATCATTAAGAAGTTCTTTCAAATTTTTACAGAAAACACTTGCTTATTTTAAGCAAAAAACACATTTTATAAAGAGCTGGGGGGTTAGCTCAGTTGGTTAGAGCACTAGCATGACACGCTAGGGGTCGCTGGTTCGAGTCCAGTACCTCCCACCAGTTTTCAAATTAATATGCAGAAAAAAGGGTTTTGTTGGCTCGTTACAGTATATTTACTGGTTTTGTTAGGGGCTGCATTAATAGCACCCTTGTTTTATATTCTTGTTTCGAAATTAAATACTATTTTTCAAGCGAATTGGTTAGCTTATTTAGCCCAAAAGCCTTTGCATCAATACATCGATCGATTGCGGATTGCTGGATTTATTTGCATCATTCCCTATTTGCTAAAAACGACACAAGTCAAATGGCAAGGCTTAGCCCTAAAAATTAATTTAAAGGCTTATACTCGCGGCTTCCTCCGAGGGTGTTTTTTGTGGACCTTTTTACTGTTATGCATTGTTTTAGCAACACACAAACTTCAAATGCGCTCGAATTGGCATTTGTCGATTTTTAAAGCATTCTCGGCC
Source organism: Opitutales bacterium (assembly GCA_046881885.1). Taxonomy (GTDB): domain Bacteria; phylum Verrucomicrobiota; class Verrucomicrobiia; order Opitutales; family UBA9783; genus JBKSMP01. The sequence goes on along the minus strand of JBKSMP010000008.1, from coordinate 52,074 downwards.
AGTTTACTGTTAGCATTTATCGAAGAACTTATTTTTCGTGGATTTATTTTTGAATTTTTACGCAAAAAACATTCGATCCATAAAAGTTCGGCTTTGCTGGCATTTTTGTTTGCTGTTTTACATTTTTCTTTGTGCAATGAAGGAAAAACCAATAACTTGCCGGTTTTTTTACAAAGTTTACAATGCGCATGGAATTCTCTCACAAGTATTTGGGGAAACATTCATTGGCCTTATTTCTTTTCATTAATTTTTTTGAGCAAAATTTTAGTAGCTTTACGTCTTTATTATAATTCTCTTTGGGCTGCAATTGGCTTCCATCAAGGCTTAGTATTTACTTTGATGAGCATTCGACAGGTTTTTCTTTTTAACGAAACACAACATTCATTTTGGGGAACAGGACGCTTAACAGATGCATGGTTTGTTGTGATTGTTTTAGTCTTAGTTTATATTCCATTAAAGCATCGTATGCAACAAAAGCATGGTGAGATTCTTTAACCTTCTCAAAATTTTTCTTTTATATGGACTAACGGCTCCCACTAACGTTATGTGCTTAGGGGCTTTTACGGAATTTTGGCTGAAAGATGCCCAGTTAACACGTTTGGACTTGGCAAACAGTTATTTATGGGCTACCATATGCGTATTTTTGGTACTTCAAGGACAAAAATGTTTTGCAAAATCGATACCTTTGAAAGCTTGCTTCGTTCTTTTGGGAATTAGTTACGTGGCCTTAGGCTTAGGAAAATCTATGTCTATGATTTCTTTTTTCCTTTTTTTCTTTTTCATACAATGGCTTGGTCAAGGACTTATTGTTGAAGAATGTCGTGTTTTGTTGGCAAAAACAGCACAACGTTATAGTTTAGCTGCAGGCTGCCTAGAAGCTTGGGGAACTTTTCTAGTATACGCTATACCTTTTGCCCTTCTTTACGCTCTTAAAAAGTGCTCTTGGCCATTTTTATTAATCACCTTTGGAGCGATTTACGTGATAATGGCCTTTATTTTAGAAAAAAGAACCGCAACAACATCGTCCGGTAAACCCTTTTGGGAAATTTGGAAAAACAAAGGTTTTTTAACAGCTAATTTTATTATTTATTTGCCTGTACTGTTAACGTCCGGCTTTTTCTTTCACCTGGAGGCCTTTATTGAACGTTACCTATTGCCTGTAGAACAATTAGAACGCTGTATTTTGCCACAAATTTTGTTGAGTATTTTTTTACAAATAGCTCTAGGAGTCTTTGTAAAAGACAAGCAAAAGCGTTTAATGGGAATGTATGGCTTGCTTTTCATTTCACAAGTTCTTTGGCTGACCAATTTGCTGTTTGTACGCAGTCGATTTTTTTGTTGGCTCTATACTTTGACCGGCGCAATTGGCTGGGCTTGCTTTGGCCTCCTTGTTAATATCGCCTGGAAGTTTCTTTTTAACAAAGATAGCACATGGACGGAAGCCTGCCTACGCAATTCCGTAAACTTCGGTTTTCTTGCCAATGCTGTAGGCCCCTTGCTGTTTATCGTTTTTCTTTAAGATAGAAAATAATTGAGGTAAAATTAAGGTCGAAACACAATCGATTGAGCTCAGACAAGAAAGCAGAGATAGAAGATACATAAGCATTTTATAAAAAGATGAAATTAAGTTTTGTGAGGGCAAACTGCGAGATACACAAAGGCATAAGAAGTATTTGTTACTACAAAGCACGACCTTGAACAAATTAATGGACGTTAGGCATTTGAAAGAAAATTTTGTAAAGAACTGAATCCCTGTTGATTTCTAGTTTGTTAGGGACAAATTTCATAGCTAAAAATCGCATTTTTCTTCAGAGGTGGGTTTGTGCTACATTTTGTCCAGGAAATGCTATTCTCACATTTCTTCTTGCTTTTCGCAACCGTTTACCCTTCAGCTTGCTCTTTGAACTTGCATTTTTATAAAATCTTAAATTGATTTTTTATATAAAAAGTATTATTTTAAAAATACGTATGGTATTGTTTGAAGACACAGAAGTTACTTCGTCGAGTGTATCTGATAAATCAGCAGCTGAAAAGAAAGGGCCAGCAATGGTCTTTGCTAAGTCGAACAGAAGTGTTTCCGATAAAGTTATGATGGCTAAAGCGCTACGAACACATGTTAAATTGGAACGTTTAACGGTGTTTACACAGCAATTGGCTTCGATGTTACAAGCAGGTTTGCCTCTTTCACATGCACTCGATACGATTGTTGCAGAAATAGACGATAAGATCTTTAAGTTTATTTTAGTCCAAATTAAAGAAGGGATTTTTGCAGGTTCTTCATTTACAGATAGCTTAAAGCAATTTCCAAATGCTTTTCCTCCATTGGTTTATAATATGGTTGAAGCTGGAGAAGTTTCTGGTTCGTTGCCGGATGCTATGGAAACCATTGCTAACTATCTAGATGCCTCACTTAAATTAGCTAAAAAGTTTAAAAGTGCGCTTACCTATCCTATTGTAATTGTTGTTTTTTCCTTTTTACTTGTTATGGGGCTAATGATTTGGGTTGTGCCTGTTTTCGGTGAAATGTTTAGTGGATTTGGTGCAAACTTGCCTTGGTTAACACAAAAACTAATCGATGTCAGCAATTTCATTCAAGCTCAAATTTTATGGATTGTCCTTATTGGAGTTGGTCTTTTTGTCGGCGGCAAAAAGTTTGTACTATCGCCTAAAGGTTCGCAATTTATAGATATGGCCTTACGTTATGTGCCTTTGTTTGGTACGCTTGTTAAAAAGACAAACATTGCTCGTTTTTGCAGAACCTATGCGGTTTTATTAGAAAACGGTGTTCCAATATTAAAAGCTATCGATATTTGTACAAATGTAGCCAATAGTTTTTATTTGAACATGGCTTGTGCAAAAATTAAGAAAGGGATTCAAGAAGGTCAGCAATTATCTTCTTTGATGGAAAGCATATCTTATTTCCCTCGTATCGTATGCAATATGACCAAGGCTGGTGAGCAAGCTGGTGATGTGGAAAAAATGATAAAAAACGTCGCAGTACTTTATGAAAACGATGTAAATAACATGGTTGGTGCTATGACGTCATTGCTAGAACCCTTTATTATTTGTTTCTTGGGCATCGTCATTGGTGTAATTGTTATCGCAATGTTCTTGCCAATTTTCCAATTATCCTCTTTGGTACATTAATGCATCAAATTTCGGTTATCGATACAAGAGACTATAACCTGCGTTGTTTTAAGGTTGAAAAACGCGGTGAAAGTTTTGTGGTTTCGAATGCCGAAACATTTTTAGAAAGTTGTGAGGAGAAGACTTGGAAGAAGAACTTACCTCTAGCTTTAACACGATTATCCGAAAATTCGCTGGAAAAGGAAATTGTTTTTATTCTGCCAGAAGCGAGCTGTATGAATCTTATTGTTTCAACGCAAGAAGATCCACAATTAGATGAGAAACAAAAAATTGCAAAAGCTCTTCATAAAGAATTTGGTTTATATACAGATCGTAGCATTTTTAAGTATCTACAATTAAGCGAATACCGTTATGCAGTTAGTTTAATTTCACACAAGTTTTGGTCTTTTTTCAAACCACTTGTAGAAAAAACGCTTCCTCTTGTAGACAAACAGATTTATTGTTTTCCACCATTCATTGGGCATTGGGCGTATTTTCATAAAAAATTTAATACGGATCCTTCTTCCCAAATGATGCTTTTTGTAGAGAAAAAGTTGCGTCGCTTTATTGCTAAGACGGAAGAAGGCCTTCATTTTTTGGATTTTAGAACAAGCGGCAAAGAATCTTCCAATTTGTGGAATGAATTATTTGGTACGCAAAAATTTATACAACAGAGTTTTAATATGCCTTCTGGGGTTAAACACTGGACAATTGTAGGCGAAAATTGTCCAGAAAAAATGGCTTTATATACCCAAAATGTAGAAAATTTTTCTTGTAAAGTCGAAGAAACAATTCCAGAAATTTTTGGTGTAGAATCCTATTTAAATCCAAGTGAGCAGAGTTTACTCTTAGGTTTGTTGACCAATTTGGCAAAAAAGGATAAATTCAGTGTTTTTGATTTTTCCAAAGTCCATTTGTCTGGTAAATTCAATTGGCAATTTTTCAAATATTTACGAACCTACGGATTACCGCTCCTTTTGCTCTATGTTTTATGCATGACAGGAATGGTTTGGAAGCGAGTAAATGACGTAAATTATTTGGAAAAAAATTACCAAAAGTTGTGTCAGATACAAAATCAAATTACAGTGTTGAAAACAGAAAACAAACAATACGAAAAACAAGCTTATGCAAAAACCTATTTGGCATCTACTTTTGTAGCTTATTTGCAATTATTTTACGAGTTACCTTTTCAGGTTTGTTTGGATTGTATGCAAGTATTACATCATAAAAAGCAAAGTTATTTAGATATTCAAGGACATGTTTCGAGCGATCATATCGGGCTTTTACAAGAAGAGTTAATGGGAAAACTCGAAAAGCAAATGGGGATTAAGCAAACGTCAAAGGTTCTTTTTGAAATAACGAATGAATCCTCAGAGCTTTCGTTCTTTAAATTACAAATACCACTTTATAAGTTTCCACAATTGTTATCGAGCTTTCTATGAAAAAGAATTTATTATTTTATTTTTTGCTTATTGTAAGTTTGATTTTATCCCACCAATACATCTGTTTAAAGCAAAAATGCGATGATTTGAAATATAAAACTAAAAGCTTAACAACAATACGTTCGCACTTTGAAAATTTGAGTATTAAAAATAAACAATTACAAAACGATTTTAATACCTGTTGTCTTCCTCGTAAACAAACGGTGGCTTTAATGGAAGGGTTAATTGACCAAAATACGTGGGATGGTTTTGCGCACGATTGGTGTCTTGCTCCTGAAGAAATTAAAACACGCTTTTGTAATGCCCACAATCGTTTTTATCAAGGCCACTTATCTTTTTTCTCTTTCCCTGAAGAAATTTCTTCGTGTATGCAAAAATTATTGCAATTGCCAGCTTGGCCTTTTGCTATATCGATTAAACGAAAATTTGCATTTAATCCTATCTTGGAAATAAGAATCGAATACTTTTTTGTTTCGAACAATAAGCCTGCCAAAACGAATTCTTAAGTTTTCGTTAAGGTGTTGGCGTTGGTGTTTCAATCTTTACATCTTCGTAACTTACACGTGCATGCAACATGCTTAGTAACGAAACTTGAAAGCTTTTTCGAACAATATCCAGATCTTGCAAGGTAATGCTACATTCATTCAGTTGTTCGCTGTCGATTTTATCTTTAATGATTTTATCAATCAATTCATTTACAGATTGTGGTGTTACCTTCTCGAGACTTCGACTCGCTGCTTCAACAGCATCTGCTATAGAAATAATGGCTGATTCTTTAAATTGTGGTTTGGGGCCATCATAACGGAAAATTCTTTCGTCGATTTCCTCATCTTCCGCCTTTAAGAGTACTGCTTTTTTATAAAAATATTTCATTAAAGAAGTCCCATGGTGCTGTTTTATGACGTCTATAACACGACAAGGTAGTTTGTAAGCCTTGGCCAATTCGACACCTTCTTTAACGTGACTTTTGAGGATAATGGCGCTCATAGAGGGCGTTTGATATTGGTGGGGATTTTCATTCTCTTTTTGGTTTTCTGTAAAATACTCAGGTTTTATCATCTTCCCAATATCGTGATACAAAGAACAACAACGACACAGCAAGGGATTAACACCTACCTCGCTAGCAACCTTTTCTGACAAAGCTGCAACCATTAAGCTGTGATGATAAGTCCCAGGTGCCAATAATTGTAATTTGCGTAATAAAGGATGATTATAATCGGTTAATTCCAAAAAAGTAATATCGGTGGTGTAATGAAAAAGTTTTTCCATAACCGAAATAATATTAATCACTAAAAAGATAGAGAAAATACCACTAATTGCGATTGCCAACACCTGTTGAACACAGATAGCAAACTGTAAATTTTGTACGAATTTTCCCGTAATAAATACAAGCAAAGCAAGTAACAAATGTCCATAAATTCCGGCACGGACAAGATCTTTTTTATAACGTACTTTGCGGCAAAGGGAAACAATAAGAATACCGCTTAAAAGATCCAAAAGAAACGTATCTAGTGTTCCGAAGATAATAAAGGTTTTTACACCTACGATAAAAAACGTACATAAAAAGCCTGCTAAAGTATCTGTTAATGCAGTAACAAGCATGCTTGATAAAAAGGTTGGAACTAAAAATGCCGAAAAAGAAGCTAAAACAAATTGATGTCCAAAATTTGCATGAAAACAGAAAACATTTATGAGGCGTATTAAAGCAACGTTTAAAACCAGTAAGCAGCAAGTAACAATACGCAAATGTAATGTCTTGTTTATCTTAGTCGGCACCATTTTTAATATAAGCGTCAAAATTGCAAACAAGAGGGTAAATAAGAAAATCTTTTTCCCCATAAGTAAAGAATGAGCAGCTCGATAAACGTCCTCATTTTCCAAATTTTTTTGATAAGCTAAATAAGCTTCATAAACTTCTGGCGTAACCATTTGACCATTATCAACAATAATCGTTCCGCGTAAAACTTTGGTAACGACATTAGGCGTTTTTTCAACATATTGGTTAACACGCTCTTGGGTTCGTTTTTTGTCATACACCAGATTCGGGACAAGTCCATACTTGAAAATATGAATGAGCGCATTCGCTACATCATATTCAATATTCATGACGGATAAATTCATTCTTAGCGTGCGCATTGCATTGCCACGACTTTGTAGCCGATTAAAAGATTCGTCTTGATCTGTATTAAAATAACCTTTTTCGTGTGCTTGTTCAAAATTTGTATCATCGAAAATACCACGTTGGACAGTCTCTTGAAGGACAAACAAACTTTCATCCAGTAAACGTGTTCTTTGCAGGGTTGTTGGAATACTTAATAAGGTTTGCAAGTCTGTCTTTTCTAGATTAAAGCTGTATTTCGTATCAAATTCTTCAACTAAACTATTTAAAGCAACATCCAAATTTTCTTTGTTTTTAATGGTAGCACAGGCTTCAAGTTTTTCTTTTAAATATTCAATTATGCTGGAAAATTTTCTAAATGCGCTCATGTCTACTCGATAAATAGGAGCAACCATTTGCTTGCGTTGTTCTTTGAGAATATTTGTTTTTAGTTCACTTTCATACTCAAAATCAACGGTAGCTACTAAACGAATTTTCGAAGGATGATTAATGAAAATTTGATGTCGTATGGGTTCTTGTCCCCAAAAGGCCACAAATAAAGTAACGCCAAAGAAAAGACTAAAACGCAGTAATTTACTCCACGAAAAATTACTCGTATAAAAATCTTGCATCAAACGTTTTTGACGATTTTCAATGTTTTGTTCTTGTTTTGTTTTCTTTTTCCAAAAAATCATATTATACAAATTGAGTGAGTCGTTTCCACATGTCGTGTAATGCTATAGGCAAAACACGTGTCTTTCCAATGACAGGCATAAAATTTGTATCTCCGGACCAACGTGGAACAATATGAATATGTAAATGTTGAGGAACGCCAGCTCCTGCGGCAGCACCTAAATTAATGCCTACATTTAAACCGTCTGGTTTTAATGCTTTATTTAATAAATTTTCCGCAAACGCGACCAAGTTCATTAAATCCGAACGTTCTTCATTAGTGAGATCAGACAAGTTGCGAATAGCTCGATTGGGAATTGCTAATAAATGGCCAACGTTGTAAGGAAAAGCATTTAATACAAGGTATGACAATTGCGTTCGATAAACAACATAGTTCTCTTCATCGTTTTCAGATTTTGCAATGTCTTCAAAAAGCGTTCTTGTTTGCGTTTTAGGCGCCTCGATATATTCATAACGCCAGTACGCGTGCAATCGATCCATATCAATTATTTTAAACCTACAATTCGTTTTGTCTATAAAAAAGTGGTTTTTTGTGTCGCCTCATTTTAAAAGGCAGAAGGAAGTTTTTTTAAGTATGGGTATTTTATGCGATTAAAAAAATTATTCCTCTAAATAAATTATAAAGAAAATTTTTTCAAATATACGAGAATAGTTTAAATTTACTGTTTTAAGCGTTCAGCATCGGGATCTTTACCATTTAGATGATAATCTAAAATATGTCGAATTGCTTGTTTTAATGTGGTATGGGGTTGCCAATGTAAGTTATTTTGAGCAGCTGCGATAGATGGTACACGCCGAGAAACATCTTGATAGCCTGACGAACCATAATAATCATTAGCACTTACTGTCTTTATCGTAATTGTTTTAGCTAAAGCTGGATCAAATTCCTCAAAAACTTCTGCAACAAATTGGGCCAATTGCGCGATAGAATAATTTTCGTTTGGATTACCAATATTGAAAATACCACGTGTGGCACAATTATTTTCGTTTTCAATGATCCGAATTAAGCAATCAATAGCGTCATCAATATAGATAAAACAACGCGTTTGTTGGCCGCCATCGACTAATTCAATCGGTTTTTTAGCAAAAACATTATGTAAGAACTGGGTTAAGACGCGTGAACCTGCATCATTTCGGATATCGTCTAACTTTGCCCCGATAAAATTGAATGGTCTAAAGATGGTATAATCAAGACCTTGCTCAAAACCGTAAGCAAAAATAATACGATCCATCAATTGCTTACAACACGAATAAATCCAGCGCTGTTTTTCAATAGGTCCCAATACAAAATGCGTTGTGTTTTCTTCAAATTCTTCGTCTGTCGCCATTCCATAAACTTCAGAAGTAGAAGGGAAAAGGACACGTTTCTTGTACTTAACACACCAACGAATAACCTTTAAATTCGCTTCAAAATCAAGTTCAAATACGCTTAGCGGCTTTGTAACATAGATATTGGGAACTGCAATTGCGACTAAAGGCAAAACGATATCACATTTCCGCACAAGATACTCAATTGCTTCATTGTGTATCAGTAAGTCGAGTTCTTGAAAATGAAATCTCGGATGATTTAAGCAGGGAGTTAACTTGTGCGTTCCTAAATCTACAGCATAAACTTCATGTTCAGTTTTTGCTAACAAATGTGCACACAAAGTACTACCAATAAAACCATTTGCACCCAATACTAAAATCTTTTTCGTCTTCACCTCTACAGTCCTTTTCTGGCGGAAGGAGGGGGATTCGAACCCTCGAAACCTTTCAGTTTAACGGTTTTCAAGACCGCCGCAATCGTCCACTCTGCCATCCTTCCAGCTTAAGCAATCATACAACTGTTAATTTACAGATAAGTCAATTGAAAAATGAAAAGAGTTATCTCTCTTATAAAAAATCATTGTAAGCTTTTTATAGTTAATAGACTTATTACTTTTCTATTTTAAACAATATTTTTTTTAGTTTTTTCCCTAGCCAATTTGAAAATTTTTCTGCAGATTGATAATCTAAATGACTAGCATCATAAGAACGGAATTGTAAATGATTAGGTCTTTCCAACCAAATTCCACCTTGCTGTAATACAGCATTTTTTACATCCACAAAATTACATCCACTTAATCTATCTTCAAGAATATCCATTTCTGGACAAGAAATCATTCTAAAAGCTATAACATTTATATTATTTTCTTTACACCACTTTAAATTGCCTAAAAAATCATGCAAATCTGTTTTTCTAAATGAGCGCTTAGCAAACTGCTCCTTGTAAGATTTAAAAGTTGATTCATAAAAAATATCTTTTTGCCAACAAGCACACCAGCCAGATTTCTTATGATACATTTCCCAATAATTAGAAAAATTATACTTCGCTTTTATAAGTTTTTTGCGCTCTTGCCAAGGTACCAACTTCAATTTTAGATTATACAATTGCGCAGGCCATTTATTCAAAGAAGCTAATTCTTTATATAAATCAAACCAGTGGTCGTTTTTTACATTTATTAAATCAATAGGCGTACAAGAAAATACAAATATTCTTGCTCCATTCGGTTTTAATTTTTTATAAGCTTCTAAAAGTAACTGCCTATTAATACGCCCAGAACTAAAACCAAAATTAAAGACTGAATAACTCTTACAATATTTTTCTAAAATTTCAGGCGAAATACCTTTATAGGTTCTCGAATCTCCAACCAAAACAATATCGTATTGTTCCTTACCATAAACTTTATTTAACCAAAACAAATCCTCTTTTAATTTTTTTAATTCATTAGAATGTAAAGGAAGCAATAAACTTAATAGTGTAAAAATTAACACAAAAAAAAGTGTTACAAATGTTCTATCTTTAAAAAGTTTCATCAGAATTGGAAATAAATAAATTGACTACTTGGCCCTCTAAAAAATAAACATATCCAAAAGAGAGCAGCTAATAGGATACATTGCACAAAGCGATTTACTTTTAATTTACATATTTTTTCCCCATAAAGTAAATAAACAGCTTCTAAAGTTAACAAAATGAAACACCACAAAATGACACGTTTACAACAATGCAAACCTGAAAAAGAAAACATAATTTTCAATATATTAAAAGCCTGAGATAAAGATTCCGATCTAAAAAACACCCACGTAATCAAAATTTGCAAAAAGGTCAAAGTCCATGCGGTAAAAGCACCCCCAAAACCAATATTTTTCAATCGACTACAAATTTTAAAACAACGTTCTATGCTTGAAAAAAATGCATGAGCCAATCCCCAAAAAATAAAATTCCAGCCTGCTCCATGCCATAATCCTGACAAACCTAAAGTAAGCCATAAATTTATATAGGTTCTAATATTCCCATTTCGACTACCTCCCAAAGGTATATAGACGTAATCTTTAAACCAAGATGATAAAGAAATATGCCAACGTTTCCAAAATTCTTGTATATTAGTTGAAAAATAAGGGAAATCAAAATTTTTCATTAGGCTTATTCCCATCCATCGAGCTAAACCTCTGGCAATATCGGTATAACCTGAAAAATCACCATAAATTTGAAATGCAAAGCCCAAAGCTATTCCCCACCAAAACAAACAAGAATTAGAAAGATAAGGGGTTGCAAAAGCTTGATTAACAATAGGAGCTAAATTATCAGCTAAAAGCATCTTTTTACAATATCCCCAAATAATTAAGCACAAAGCTTGAAAACGTTCACTTTCATTTAAATCTTTTGGCTTTTGCGCAACTTGAGGTAATAAATTCGTAGCACGTTCTATGGGTCCTGCAACCAACTGAGGAAACAAGGTCAAAAATGCAAAAAAATGCAGAATATTTTTCGTTGGTTGCAAATTACCTTTGTAAACATCTATTGTATAACTCATTGATTGAAATGTATAAAAACTTATTCCAATCGGTAAAACTAAGAAAAATTCAGGCAAATTAATTGATAATAAAGCTCCAGTATAACCTAGTTTTAATAAAAATAGATTTAGGTTTTCAACAATAAATCCAGAATATTTAAAGGTTGCAAGCAACCCCAAATTTACAACAAGCGAAACAACAAGGCATGATTTTTTGTGCCATTGTTTTTTTAATTTTACAATAAAAATTGCAGCACCAAAGTCAATCAAGCCGCTAAAAATCAATACAAAGATATAATACCAATTCCACCATCCATAAAAAAATAAAGAGGCTACAATAATATATATCCAACGGCTCGTATTCTTCTGCTTAAACAAAGGCCACAGTAAGAAAAAACATGCTATAAATATACCAAAAACTATAGAATTAAAGATCATTTTAAAGCTCTATTTGATTTAATTCAATCCAACGAATCATATTAATAATTCTCCATACGATATCGGTACGCCATCCCTTTAATTGATTTTTATCAACAATATCAGACCAGTAATTTCTCATTTTTTCCGCATTAACACCAGGTAATTCATCTAAAACGCTGCTATTAAATAGTTTTGTTATTAAATTCTTGTTATGCAACAACCATAAGCTTTCTGTTGGAGGAAAGCCCATCTTATCTTTTCTATAAACAATATTGTCTGGTAAAATATCTTTAACAGCTTCGCGTAAAATATACTTTTGCAACCCCTTATCTGATATAAGATATTCATTGGGTAACATATGAGCAAATTGAGCAATTGAATCACACAAAAAAGGAACTCTATTTTCAATTGAAAAACTCATTGCATTTCTATCTGCATAACGCACAAGCGTTGGAATACTCGTTTTTTGCAAAGAATCATCTAATGCTTCACGTAATGAATGATATTGGTATTGAGTTAAAGTTGAAAAATAGGTTTCATAAAAATTTTTATCTACATAAAAAGGACATAAATCACAACCTATTAATTTTTTAAAACCTCTTTGAAACGTCGGAAATTTTCGTAAAAAATTATCAAAAATATAAGAAATGCAACCTAGCTTTTTAATAGCATTTATCCACAAATCAGCTCCACATAAAACACTAAACAGCCTCTTAAATTGTTTACATTTCCAAGCATCTGCCATATTATAAGCATAATAATTTAAATAGCCTGCAAATAATTCATCACCTCCTTGCCCATCAATACAAACTTTAAAGCCTTCCTTAGCCTGAGCTTCATATAATTTCCGTTGTGCATAGATACTACTACCAGCATAAGGCTCACCTTGAGCTAAAATAATATCATCTAAATCTTCTGCAAAATCATCCGGATTGATTTTTACTTTTACAAGCTTTATACGACAATGATTTGCAACGCATTCTGCATGATGTGATTCATCTAAATTTTTATCGTCAGCAGCATAAGTAAAAGCCGTTATATTATTATGTAATCTAGAAGCAATTGCTACCAAAGCAGAAGAATCAACACCTCCTGATAAATTAAAACATACAGGAACATCACTTATAAGATGTTTTTGAACACTTAGTTCTAGCTTTTGTCTTAAATCTTTGACCTCATCTTCAAAATTTTTAGGCTCTAAAACTTGCTCCGATTTCCACTTAAAGTATGAATAAATTTCAGCATGAAGTTTATCCTCCTTAGTTTGTGTAACAATACAATGCCCTGGCTCTAATCGATAAATGTTTTGAATGAGCGTCTTTTCGTCACAATCGCTCGTACCAAATCTTAAAAAAGGTAAATATTTGTCTAGATTTAATCTTCGGCTTCCAAATTCTGGAAGTTCCAGCAAACAATTTATCTGCGAGGAAAAAGCAAATAAGTCAGGGGTATTAAAGAAATATAATGGTTTTATACCAAAAGGATCTCGTGCAAGAAATAGCTTATTTTCTAGTCTATCAAAAAATGCAAAAGCGAACATTCCTTCCAAAGCCTGCAAATTATTAAAACCATCATAAATTAAATATTGCAATAAAACTTCCGTATCACAATGTGTATAAAATTGAACTCCCTTTTGTTCAAGTTCTTGTCTTATCTCTTTGTAGTTATAAATCTCTCCATTATAAACAAGCGTAAAACGACCATCTGCAGATTGCATTGGTTGATTACCTGCTTCAGAGAGATCTAAAATAGACAAGCGCTTATGCATCAAAAAGACACTACTTACAAAATCTTTGTCTATAAACTTTTGTAAAAAAGATTCTTTGTTCTGCTGGTTGTAATTATAAAAACCTGTTGCATCAGGTCCACGACGATGCATTAAAGAAGAAATCTTATTTACAAATTTAACATCTCTATTTTTAGGACTAAGACTCTGTATACCGAAAATGCCGCACATAATGATAAACTAAAAAATAATAAAAAGTATATGTCGTTATTAAAGTAAAAGACAATATTTTAACGCAGCAAATATGATCAAATCTATATATGTAAGTAAAGAAAAAACATGTAGCTATACAAACCAATTTAATAATGTCATAGCTAAATTTATAGAAAACTCCAATTTTGTTTATCAACAAAGCTACAGATAATGGACTAATAATAAATTGAAAAAATGCTAAAAATATAATAGGCCAAAGATAAAAACAATCACATATAGATTTAAAAAAGTTTATTTTATAAAAAATAAATAACACTATTCCACTTGGGATATAAATGCCTAACGCTATCAATAACAAAACAATCGTGTATTTATAAAAAACTTTTACTAACTGTTTATATTGCACAGAAATCCTTAAAGCATGTTGATAAATATCACTCATAATTCGCCCAAAAAAAGACAGAGGCATAAGCAATATTCGATACACAAGCGCAAATTGTCCTGCAATGTCGCTTCCGAATAAAAAATTAAGATTAGGTACAATAGAAGCAAAAGCTACATTATCTATTATTGTGGATGGTAGTTGGTATTTAGGATAATGTTTATAAGCCTTTAAAACTTCAAAACAATTTTTCAAAGATAATTTTTTCGCTATATTATTATGTTGCCTTACCCAAAAGAACGCACATGAAATATTAACACCTAGCATTTCTCCGACAACACACACTTTCCAATCCTGCCATAAAAACAATAGCAAAAATGGCAAAAGTGACCGCAATAAATAATTAACAAATAATACATAACTTAAAGCATTGAATTGTCCCTTATAGATATAAATTTTTCTTATAATTAGATCAAATGAAGAACCACCTAATATTAAAAAAAACACTAAAACAATAAAATTTTTATAAAAAACGACCCCCTTAAACAGTATTTTTTGCAACAAAAATCCTAAACACGCAAAAATTGAAGATAATAAGCATACAACTATAAAACTTACAACAATACATGCTTTCCATTTTTCTTCGTTTTTTTCATACAAAATCGCAATATCATACCTCCCTGTTGCAATGGAAGCACAAAAATTTGTAAACGTTAAAATACAAGCAGCAATACCATATTCCTCAAGCGGAAGATAGCGAACAATGAACAAACTACTTAAAGCATAAAAAACTTGCCCTAAGCCATTTAAGGAAAATAATTTAAAAACACTGAACATTCTAATTAAAATTTTTTAATTTCATATTCCTTAGTTTTCAAATATTTATATTGAAAAAACATCTTAAGTCCAAAAACATGAAATAAAATTAATAGTTTTTGAGTCAAAATACTTCCCTGCTTTAAAGATATTAAACTAAGAAAGATAAAAACTAAAACAAATAAAGATTTACGTTTTGTGTTCATTAAGCCGATAAAAGCAAAAATATTTACTAAACAGTACCATAATAAACCTAAAATGCCATAAACGATATAACTTTCTACAAATAAATTATGTGGATAAACAAAAAAACACTCTTCGGTTAACATACTACTCTTTAAACGATATCTATTAATAATAAATAATTTTTGAACTCCTTTTGCTTGAACTTCTTTTGCTTGAACTTCTTTTGCTTGAACTTCTTTTGCTTGAACTTCTTTTGCTTGAACTTCTTTTGCTTGAACTTCTTTTGCTTGAACTTCTTTTGCTTGAATCAATTTTTTTCGAACATCTATTTTATATAAAATAGAACTTTTTAAGTGCAAAATACTATTAGGGGTAAAAAAACATAAAGCGCTTAAACAAATCGTACACCAAAGTAATGATTTTATATGTTTTTTTAAAAATAAAAAAGTAAAAATACAAAACAAAAAAGCAAATATTTGTCCAATACCGGAACCAAAAAAACCTAAATACCAAACAGTGAATAAGTAATACGAAAATAAAGCAAAATAAAAACAAAATGAAGTTAAATTACATGTAGCAAAATACATTCCACATAATGAAATGCAAGTATAAAAACCTAAATAATCTTTTTCAAAAAACTTACCATAAAAAAACCACTTAATAAAAAATATCCCTAATACACAACATAATATTTGCAAACATCTTAAAAAAATTTTTTCCTCTATACCCAAAGCTAAAAATACGCTTGGTAAAAAATACAAAAAAAATGCATATTCTTCAGATTGCCACTGTATTGATCCTTGAAAAATCCAAGTATTGATAAAAAGGAAAGTTAATATACCTATATATAAAGTAAATGTTTTAAAAAAAATTCTTTTTTGATAGGTTTCTGCTTTAAAAATTCTAAAACCAACATAACAAAGTAAAATAAAATGAAAAATAAATTTAAAATGAAAATTTACCACTATACCTTCACCTTTTAAAAGATTGTTTATCGCACTTTTTGTATTGGAAAAAATAAAAGAAGATGGAAAAAAGTATATTACATAAAGCATTGCTATGCTATAGGTCTTAAAAAAATCCCAGAGATAAAAATTTTTAATTTTTAAATTCATACTAACACCTGCTTTTGATTCTTGCTTAAATTTATGGGTTTTGATAAAAAATTACCTAAAGGATAAAATAAAGTTCCTAAGGCAAAACAAACTATAAAGCTGGCTAAATAATCGTTATTCCACGAAACCTCAGATGGATTAAACGCATAAATGCACGTATAATATACTAAAACTAAACTACAACAAGTCAGATAAGTCTTAGTTTTTATTAAAGATCTAAACACTAAATAAAATGATAATAAATATAACGCTATATACATAATTTTATCCTTCCTTATTAATGATATTTACACTGTTTAAAAATTTTAAATAATTATCAATATACGCTTCAAAATTATATTTTCCCTCAAAAGCCTTTCGACCATTTTCACCTAATTGTTTTGCTAAGTTTTTATCATTAAACAACTTATCAATAGCTTTTGCAATTTCTTGAGGATTTAAAGCAAAATCTACCAACAGTCCAAACGGATTCCCATCATTATTTACAATTTGTTCCCAATCTTTGAAATTTGAAACAACTATAGGTAAAAACATACTTATGTATTCAAACATTTTATTGGGACAACTTGTTTGGAGACCTAAAACGCTAGATTGAGATATCATTATTCCACAAAAACATTTTTTTGCTAACTTTCTTATTTGATCACGACTTACATTTTTCTTATAATCAACCTTATTCCATCCGTCCATAGCAATACATTGTTTTTTTAAAGCTTTATCTACAAAACTACCACATAAAATTAATCGAACATCATTATCACATAACTCTAAAGCTTTAATAAGCTTTATAATTCCATGACTTCTTGTTATACCACCAATAAGCAATACAGAATGTGCCACATCAATACTAGGCTGTTTTATAGCTTTAAACTCTCTTAATAACGCATAATTAGGCAATAAAAAAGTGTTATTACAATACTTTTTCAATGCTTTTTCTATATATTTCGTAGCAGCCAAACAACCATCTAAGCATGGCAAAACATAACGTTGAATACAATTATATACGCATACAACAAACCGTCTAAAAAAACAAGGAATCCAATGGGAATCCAATAAAGCTTCCTCATAACACTCATGCGCATCAAAATATACTTTCTTCCCCTTTGTTTTTAACAACAAACCTACAAATAATAATTCCGGATCATGAAAAATATAGATATCAGCATCCACTTTTTTAGCTTTTTGATACACATTCCATATAGCTAATGTCATGCGCAAAAAACGGTTTTTATAACCTTTAACACCGTGAATATATATATCATCTTTACATTCACTTTTTTGACTATCTGCAACAATTAAATGTGTTTCGTAATGCATTTTCTGAGCAAAACACTGCTTTCGAAAAATGCGCGTATCATATCTAGGATGCACAGAAGTCAAATTACAAATTTTACCAAATTTCATTTTCGCTTTCTGCATTTGTATTAAACAAAAAATCAATAACCGATAACCCACCTACAAAATTACCATGTACTTGAGGATAAGATTTTATTGAAAAATCACTATATTTTAATTGTATATTGTTTTTTGAAAAATTTTCCTCCGTTTGATAGTTTTTGGCTCCTTTTCCTGAAATATAGCAATCACCATTAACTTTTTTTACAAGATCTAAAATACGCCCTTCTTTTTGCTCTTCACTATGCAAGGTAGAAGCTAATATAATCTCACAATTAATATTTAAACATTTAGCACAATATTTTATTAATTCGACATTCATTTCGTAAACAAGACTATAATCTTTTTGCATTACTTTAAGAATGTTTTCATAATGATTTTCAAAAAAAGGAGCTTTTTTATATAAAAACTGAAGAGTTTTGGAAAATTTTTTTAACCATGCTTTATAATTGTCCGCAAATTGTACATCTTTAATGCAGGTGTTTTGCGAATGAGATTTTCTTGGTATAGAAATTGTTAACGAACTACCTGTTGTGTTTTTTATAAAAGCTTGATAAAAATACGAATGCGAATTAGATTCTTGTACATCATCCAATATAATAAAAGTATCACATTGATGCATTTTATAAAAATATCCCAACCAAGGAATAAAGTTAGGTTGATGTATAGCAACTTTTTTCATAATGGATAAACAAGTGTATAAAATTTTAAATCAAAACTGTACCCTTCTAAAGTATTATGAACCTTAAAACCTAATTTTTCATATAAATTTTTGGCTTTTGGATTACTAGTTTTTATGCTAACAAAACGAGCATTGTCTTTTTTTGCTATTTCTAATGCATGCTTAATTAATGCTGATCCTACTCCATGCCCTCTCATTTTTTCTACAACAAAAACCTCTACAATATGAAAATTCCCCCAAGATAATCTTGCTTTTAAACTTCCAACATATTCTGGCGAATCGATAACAAAAGTATAAGATTTTATCTCATTTTTAGCTGAAAAAGTTTTTTGATCAAAATCTTCAAATCCATCATTAATAAGTTTTTCTTGATCAGGCGTTAAAGCTTTTTGCTGTATTAAATACTTCATAAAACAAACCTTCCTTTAATAAGTTCATAACCAACAGCCATAGGTTTCCCAATCTTGATTCCAGTAGCAATAAAATTTGCTTTTATAAAATCTTCTTTCATGTATAATCTATTTTTTTGACTTTTATATTTACTTAAAATTGATACAACTTGCGAACAGATTTCCGTATCTATTTCGAAAAATACATTATTATTTGAATTTAACTCATTCCAGAGGTACGAAAAGCCAAGCAAAGAGGCTTCATTCTTAAAACACCGTACACCTTCCCTAAAAATACAACTATGATCTTGATGAACATCTTTAGAGCTTGGCAACACAACAATAGATGGACAAAAACTTTTTTTGAGTTCAATCATTTTATCCAAAATTTCTTGCCTTTTTTCATCAAAACTTCGAACATCAAAATCGAAATAACGTACATTATTAAGAGGTATTTCTAATTCTTTTAAAACCTGAATGTTTTCTTTTATTAAAATATCGGCCTCATATCCTAAGTCTAAAGCGGAACGCTTACAATCGGAAAAATAAGCAAAAAAAATTTTTTTAATAGCATAACGTTTTTTTAAATAAAAAACAAAAGGCAATACCCCCATTTCATCATCCAAATGTGGACATAATACTAATATATTCATTTACAAAAACCTTTCACAAATTCTGCATACTTTTGATAGACAACTTCCGGATTACCACATTCTTCAAAAAACTTACGAGAATTTTCTGCCATTCTTAAACGCAAAGAATCATTTTCCTTTAATTTAAATATGCAATTTCTAATTTGTGCAAGATTATTATTATAGAAATTCACTCCCAATTGTCTATTTTCTACAACATCTGCTAATTCTCCTCGCATACCATTGATCAAAGGCATTCCACACATAAATTGAAAGAAAGATTTATTGGGGAAACTGGCCACAACATTTTTGTCGAGCTTCTGACTTTCATCCGTAACAAACGTTATACCACACTGACAATGCTTAGCTAAAAAATAGGCTTCTTCATGAGATAAAAATCCTGGCAAAAATACGTTTTCTAAATTTTTAGCATTTTCACGTATAGTTTCAGCATAATCTCCATCTCCACAAATAACAAAATCTATATTATCTTTTGGCATTGCTTTTGCAATATCCAATAAAATTTGTGGACGATATCCTCTCCCCCAACGACTAATGTAAAACACTTTAAAGGTCTTTCGAGCTAATAAATCGGCATACTTTTCCGAAAAATGTTTTTGTTGCTCTTCTGTCAATTTTACGTCTCTAACTGTACTTAAATAAAAAACTTGTGTTGGATTGCGATAATTGTTCATCTTTCTTAATCCCCAATTAAGCATATCACGAGACATAGACACAAGACCTGAAGAATTTTTAATAGCTTGTTTTAATAAAAACAAATCAGGAATAATAGCTAGCTTTATAAAAAAACGTAATAATTTGTTTTGAATCGCATAAGGAAATGCATCGGGCCAAGCATCACGTAAATCAAGAATGAAAGGTATGTTATGTTTTTGAGCAAACCGACTTACAAAAAAAGAAGCACTCACACTTGGTATACACGATACAATTGCATCAATAGGTCCTATTTTTTTTAATACTTGTAATGTTTGTTTTGTACAAATCCAATCATGAAGATAACGCCTCAAACAAACATTACGTTTATAACCTAGGCCAGACACATGAATGATTTCAAAATTTTCATTCAACTGCTTTGTAGAGTTTCCCCAAAGATTTTGTTTAGCATCGTGACTAAATCCACTCTTTATCCACGTAACACGACAATTATTTTGGGCAAGATAATAACCTAAAAAAGCTGTACGCCGTTGTATTTTTTCTTCATTTTCAGGAGTTTCTTCGCAAAATTGAATTAAAACAACGTGTTTTTTCATTTTCTTAAGAGATTAACAATAATTTCAGCAGCTTTTCCATTACCAAATGGATTCTCTGAAAACATTTTATTAGACCTTTTTGAAAAATCAAAACTACTTTCACTCAAATTATATCGGGTTTGCCAATCTATTTCCTCTAATTCAGGCCAACAACCATCAAAATAAAAGAAATAACAATATTTTTGTGCAAAAAATGCTTCTCGTTGTAAACCTCCGGAATCCGTAATCACAAAACTGCAATTATTAACTAATTTTAAAGTATCCAAATAAGAAATAGGATCTAATAAAATAAGATTTTTTAAGCTCTTAAGATCTTCCCACAAGTTGTGTTTTATAAAACTATTTTTAGTTCTTGGATGAATTGGAAAAACAATTTTTTCATCCAAAATTTTTATTAATTTTATCAATTGTAAACAACCCTCTTTAGTATCTATATTTTCGGGACGATGAAAGGTCATTAAAATATAATTTGCTTGCGACAAAATACATCTTTCCAAAATATTAGATTTATTCTCTGCAACTATAGAAAATTGTTTGAAAGCATCTAACATCACATCACCCGTAAAGTAAACATTTTTTGTTATGCCTTCTTTTTGCAAATTATCGACATTATGTTGCGTACAGCAACAATGAAGCGTCGAAATATGTGAAGCTAAAACGCGATTTACTTCTTCAGGAGCAGTCAAATCATGAATACGAACACCAGCTTCAACATGTACAATAGGAATATGTAATTTAACGGCAGCTAAGGCACCTGCTAATGTAGAATTGGTATCCCCATAAACAAGGACCCAATTCGGATTTTCTTTTAACAAAACATCCTCAATTTTTGTTAAAATTTCCCCAGTCATAGCCCCATGAAGCTTGTTCGTAATGGAAAAATGATAATTGGGCTTGGGTAATTCCAAGTTATCAAAAAAAACATCACTCATATTAGCATCATAATGCTGACCTGTATGGATCAATACTTCTTTAATTCCTTGCTTACTCAATTCCCGACTTACCGGTGCTTCTTTAATAAACTGAGGCCTATTCCCAACAATTGTACAAATTTTCATCACAATAATATGTTTTTAATGTTATATCTAAAGTTTTTTCAATTTCATTTGGCATACGTTTATGTGCAGGAAATGTATCTAACGTTTGTATAATTTCCTTAGCATTTTTATATAACTCAATAGATTTTACAAGTAAATTGATTTCTTCTTCATAAACTTTATAGGCCAAACTATGAAACGTATCATTTTTTTGGGGGAATATTCTTAAGCGATGAATTAAAACTCCAGAATCAACATCTTGCCCTAGTAAATGAGAAGTAACACCTATCGGAAGATTTTGTAAAAGACTCCACTTAAATGCATCCAGACCTCTTGCATATGGCAAATATCCAGGATGTACATTAATAAAATTTATTTTATTTAATAATTCATTAGGAAGCAATCCAGCTCCTGCAATTAGAACAGGAGCATCTTCAACATCCTTAACAAAAAATATTAAATCTTTCAATTGTTTTAAACCTTCACAACGATAATCTAAATGATCACATAATGTTTTCGTTTCTATAAAATGAACCGTATTTGGCCTATGTTGAAGCCAAGGAATAAACGTTTTTTTGTAAGTCATTGGACTGGTAAAAACAGTTACATTTTTATACCCAAATGACTTCAATAAAGTTAATACATCATATGTTTTCCTATGGGGACAATCATAAGCAATAACAAAAACTTTTTGCAATAAATTCATTTTAGCAGCAAATAAATTCTACTTCTTCATCTGATAAATAGGGAGAAATAGGTAAACTAAATACGGTTCGAGAAGCGTACTCACTTACCGACATATTGCTCGCGTGAGGGAAACGATTATAAGCCGTTTGCTGATGTAAAGGTTTAGGATAATAAATATTAGTTGGAATTCCACGCTCCTTGAATTGCAACATGGCTTTTTCCCTATCTGCTTCGTCTTTGGCTTGCAATGTATATTGTGCCCAAACACAAACATCATCCTTAGGCATTATGGGTGTTTTATAGAAAGGTGCAAAGACCTCATTATAGCGTTTTGCAATTTTGTTTCGCAAAATAACTTCTTCTGGAAATAACTTTAATTTTTCAATTAAAATAGCTGCTTGTATCGTATCCAAACGACTATTTTGACCTACGCGTACATTGTCGTATTTTTCAGAACCTTTGCCATGAATATGCAAACTCCGTATTAAGGAAGCGATTTCATCGTTATTCGTAAAAATAGCACCACCATCACCATAACAACCTAAAGGCTTTGCAGGGAAAAAACTCGTTGTTGCAATCAAACAATCCTGACAAGAACAAACTTGTTTACCCTTGTGAGTAGACCCAAATCCTTGAGCACAATCGGACATCACCCACAAATTGTTTTCTTTAGCAAGCTCATTAATACTTGTATAATCTGCAGCTAATCCAAACAAATCTACTGCAATAATACCAACCATTTTTAAAGATTGCTGTTTTACTTCATTGATAGCCGATTTCAAACTATTTATGTCTAAATTGTAAGTATCTGGATTACAGTCTACAAAAAATGGAATTCCACCACAATAAGCAACAGCTTCTGCAGTTGCAGCAAAGGTAAAACTGGGAACAAAAACAACTTCATTTTGTTGCACCCCTAATGCTTTTAGTGACAAAACCAAGGCATCTGTTCCATTAGCGCAAGCTATAGCATGCTTTACTCCTAAAAAAGTTTGTAATTGTTCTTCAAGTGCTTTAACTTCTGGACCACTAATGTATTGCCCATGTTCCAAAACAGCATGAATCGCATGGTCAAATTTTTCTTTATATAACCGATATTGCCTATCTAAATTAATAAAAGGTATTTTCATTTCTCTAATTTTTTTTGAGCTAATTGTAACATACGAACAACCGCCATACCCTCATCAATATTGGTTCGAGGTTGCTGGCGAGATCTCATACAATCGATAAAATGCTGACATTCGGATTTTAACGGCTCTACAGAAGGCAAAACAATAGCTTCAGGTTCTGCTTTTTCTGTAACAATTATTTTCCCATTTCTGGCATAATTATGACGATACAATTTTAGTTTTTCCTGCAAAGGAAACGTATCGTCAAAAACCAACATACCGTTTTCTCCACCAACTACTAATTTTTGTTCTTTAAAGGGATGTACCCAAGATACACATACTTCTGCCTGTACACCAGATTCAAATATGATAGTTACATCAACTCGATCTGCAATAGTATCATTAAACAAACATTGTTTATAAGCATGTAACGAATCTATTGGTGAATTTGCTAAACTATGAATGACAGAAAAATCATGAGGAGCAAAACTCCATAATACATTTTCTTCATGCCGTATTTTCCCCATATTAAAACGATGCGAACGAATATACTTTAAAGTTCCTATCGTACCGCTAGCTATGAGTTCCTTAATTTTTTCTATAGCAGGATGATATTGTAATAGATGACCTACAAGCAAAATTTGAGAACTTTTTGATAAAACAGATTTTATTATTTCTCCTTCAGCTTTTGTAAGCGCAAGTGGTTTTTCAACATAAACATCCTTGCCTGCCTTTATAGCCTCACAACATAATTGAGCATGCAAAGGAGCAGGAACCGCCAAAACAACACCTTTTATCGAATCATCACTTAAAATTCCAGACCAAGATTTTGCAGGAACAGCATAAAGTTTTGAAAAATTTTCTGCTACAGCTTCTACAGGATCACAAACAGCAGCTAAAGCTCCTAATTCATAAAAGTTACGGACTAAATTCTTTCCCCAATAACCACAACCAATAACAGCAATATTCTTCATGTTTTATGCTTTGTAAACCTTACAATTCGTAATATAATTATCCATACAATTACGCGTATCAACAATACAATTTGCAGTCTTAGCAATTTGCTTGTAAGGTACATTAGAATGTAAAGTTAATAACAGACAAATATCGTAAGTTTTTAAAACATCTTCTGAAAATTCAACACATTTTTTCCCTGCTAAATACGAAAAATGTCGTGAAGTTGGAATTTCCGGAACATAAGGATCATAATAATCAACTTCCATTCCCAAACGCTGTAATCGTTCTATAATTGGAAACGCTGGAGATTCACGCATATCACTAATATTAGCCTTATAAGCTAATCCAAACACTAAAACTCTAGACCCATTTGCAGACTTCTTCTGTTCATTAAGCGCTTGAACAACTTTTTCAACCACATACCCATGCATACGAAAATTGATTTCTCCTGCTAATTCAATAAAGCGCGTATGCATTTCATATTCTTTTGCTTTCCAAGTTAAATAAAACGGATCAACAGGAATGCAATGCCCACCCATACCTGGACCTGGATAAAATGGGGTAAAACCATACGGCTTTGTTTTAGCAGCATTAACAACTTCCCAAACATCAATTCCCATGCGATCACAGATCATTTTGAGCTCATTAACTGCAGAAATATTAATAGCTCTAAACGTATTTTCCCAAAGCTTCGTCATTTCAGCTGTCGCACAAGATGAAACTGGCACTAAAGTTTTTACAAATTTAGAATATAAAGCAATTGCTTTATTTTTACATTCCTCAGTTACACCACTGATAACTTTTGGAACATTATCAAAATCCGACAAAGGATTTCCTGGATCTTCACGCTCAGGTGAATATCCTAAATAAAAATCAACACCTACTTTTCCAAAAGCTTTTTCTAAAACCGGCAACATTACTTCTACTGTAGTGCCTGGATACGTTGTAGATTCAAGCATAACAAGCACACCTTTGGACGCATTTTCAGCGATCGAGTTTACACTTGACTCAATATAGGATAAATCTGGCGTATGCTGTTTCGTTAATGGCGTTGGTAAACAAATAATAACAGCTTCAGCTTCTTGTAATACTTCAAACTTAGTAGAAAGCATTAACTTACGGCTTTCTATGTATTGAGGAAAACGAGAAACATCTAACGTAGAAATCTTATTTTTCCCATTCCCCAATTCTTTAATACGATTTTCATCAATGTCAACCCCAATTGCAGATAACCCTTGCTCCAAACAACGTTTCAATAAAGGACAACCAACATACCCTAAACCTATGATTGCAATATTCATTGTATTAATATTTATTTGTGTTCTTTTTACAAATTTGGCAAGAAAAAAAATACTACAAATTTGAAAACCTAAGCTTGAAATGCAACTAATAAAAATTTTGCAAAACCCCAACAAGCATTTTCCACTTGCAAAAAGCAATCCTTACTTTACAATAATATTATGGACAATTACTTGCATAACAATGGATTTGATAAGTTGAGAAAATTTCCCACCTTAAACTTTATCGACAATATTTAGGCACGATTTTTGCTTTCTTTTTTAAAGGATATGAAACTTGTAACTTTTATAAAAACATTATCGAAACATTCTTTGATCGCATTATGTTGTTTTACCACCATAGCCATGGGGGCAAAAAAGCAAACAAAAACAAAAAAACTGGAAAGCTTGCCCGCCCAAACAACCCAAAAACAAATGTTTGCTATTGAAAATGCATTTTCCGATTTCTTGCAAGCCAAGAAAGAAAAAACATCCAATGATAAGGCAAAAGCCATACAACCTAAAGATTACTTTGCAGAAAACATGCAAGCTTTCGCAGAGGATGATCCTTGGGAACAATATTAAAACTACCCTTTCTATTATTTATTATTGGCCGGCAGGAACTTCTCTGCCGGCATTTTCATTGAATAAACTTCTCATTCTTGACTGTTTGCAAAAAGTTCAATCTCATGAAAAATTTTCATGTACTTATTACAGAATAACGAAAAAAAGTTTTGCTCTTTTTAAAAAAATAGAATTAGATGATAACATTTAAGGAAATTTTATAAACATGGCTTGGCAATTCAAAAAATCATATGATGTTTGTGTAATCGGCAGCGGATTATCGGGATTAACAGCTGCAAACGGATTAGCAAAAATGGGACATTCAGTTTTGCTTCTCGAACAACACTTCCAATTAGGTGGTCTTGCCGCTTACTTTAAGCGTCCCGGAGGCTTCACATTTGACGTATCGTTGCATGGATTTCCAATCGGCATGATCAAATCCTGTAGACGTTATTGGAATGCCGACATCGCTAATTCCATCGTACAATTGCCCCATATCCGCTTTGTTAATCCACAATTTAACTTCGACACAACCTTTGATCGCAAAGATTTTACGGACAAATTAATCCATCATTTTAAGCTTTCTCCTGAGGTCGTTGAAAACTTCTTTAATCATCTACGTGGTATGAATTTCTACGATGATGATCATCGCACAACCGGCGAATTATTTGAAGAATTCTTCCCCAATCGTCCGGATGTTCACCGCTTATTGATGGAGCCTATCACCTATGCAAACGGATCTACGTTAGATGATCCAGCTATTACTTATGGAATTGTTTTCTCGAATTTCATGAGCAAGGGCGTTTATACGTTTAAGGGCGGAACCGATAAGCTCATTGAAGCGATGACTGCCGAATTGATTAAAAACGGCGTTACGATAGCCAAACGCTCCCAAGTTGAGAAAATCTTTACACAAGAAAAAGAAGGCAAAGCAAGCGTTTGCGGGCTACAAGTCAATGGTGTTACCATCGAATGTAAAGCCATTGTTTCCAACGCAAACTTAAAAAACACAATCTTGAAATGGTTGCCTGAAGATGCTATCGACAGTAGTTTTAGAAAACAAACAGAAGCTGTACGCCTCAATAATAGTTCTTGCCAAGTCTATATGGGCTTAAAAGAAGGCGAATCTTTCCCTGAAATTGGTGATCTTATCTTTACATCTGACGAACCTAATTTCTCGAGCGCAGAATTAAAAGCGTTCGGAACCCGCAGCCGTACATTCTCGATTTATTATCCAAGTATTCGCCCTGAAAGTAAAACACCTCGTTATACGATCGTTGCATCCACAAATGCTTTGTGGAAAGATTGGGAAAATCTGTCTGAAGAAGCCTATAATAACGCAAAAGAAGCTCTAAAAACACAAACACTGCAATCTTTAAATCACTTTATTCCAAATATTGAAGAAAAATTAGGTTGGATTGAAGTCGCAACCCCAAAGACTTTTAATCGTTATACGCAACACCTTGAAGGTGCCTCTTTTGGAACCAAATTCGAAGGATTGAAAGTTTCCATGGAGCTTCCAGATCATGTTTCCGGACTCTATCATTCAGGTTCAGTCGGTATTATCATGTCAGGCTGGCTTGGTACCATCAACTATGGAATTATTACAACCGATAAAGTAGATAAGTATTTGAGAAGTTTCTAAGCTTCTTATTAGAAGGGCTGCAATATTCGTATGAATCCTATTTTATATTTAGAATCTAGAAAAGATAAAAACAGTAAACTACTGTATAATTTGAGGAATTTAGGCAGGTATTGCATTCCAAATTGTTTTTGCCGAAAAAAGCTGGAAAATAAGTTATCGCTTTTAAGGAACTACGATGAGTCAGCTATCAACGCTAGATTAAATTATTACAACAAACTGGAAAAATCTTATTGCACTAACGATACGTTTATAAAAATTAAAGATTTTACATTGGGTAATAATTATAGACCTCATACGTACTTTTGGGATACGTATCAATACACTCGATATTTTAATCCCGAAAATAAGCTTGCTTTTACATTTGGCGATGTAACACATATACCTGAATTTCCACAAATTGTAAAAAGCAGACCTATTACAGAAAACAATCAAAACTCCATTCTTTTAAATTTAGACAAGGTTCGACATTTTATTTTCGTCAACGATACCAATAAATTTGAAGACAAGCAAAATTTATTAATAGGGCGTGGTGGAATCTATCAGAAACACAGAGAGCAATTTTATGAGAAATACTTCCATCATCCTTTGTGTAACTTAGGACATGTCGGCCGTAAAGATATTCATCCTGAATGGCACGCGGATTTATTACCCATAAGTCGACATTTAAAGTATAAATTTATCCTGTGTTTAGAAGGTAATGACGTAGCTTCCAATTTAAAATGGGTAATGTCTTCTAACTCTATTGCCGTTATGCCAAAACCTAAATATGAAACTTGGTTTATGGAAGGCAAATTAAAAGGTAATTATCACTATATCGAAATAAAAGACGATTATTCGGATTTAGAAGAGAAGTTAAACTATTATAGTGAACACACAGAAGAAGCCTTAAAAATCATAGAAAATGCCCACAAGTTTGTAGCTGAATTTAGAGACCTCAATAAAGAAGATTTAATAGCCTTATTGGTTTTGAAAAAGTACTTTGAATTACAAGAAATGTAAAACAATACTAAACATTTTACAAAGCCTAAAAAAGGCAATAATAAGATGCCGTATCTTTGGACTATCTCAAAGCTTTTGCAAACCAACTACTAGCTAAATTCTACAAGCAGTTTTTCTAAAAATTCTAAATAATTAGAATAGGTAAAATTTTTTACGGATTATGTAACTGCTGATAAAATGCACCTTCACGCCAAACAAGATAATCTCTTAAGATTTCTGCGTGATCGAAAGCAAGCTCATCCCAAGGAATTTTATCGAGAGGGCAGACCCAAAGTTTTGCGGCATCTGAACCGGCTTGTGGGATTACATTATCACAACGTGAAATATGAACCGCATCAATACAACGTCTGCGAGGATCTCGATTAAGAGAATCATAAACTCGGAATTGCTTTACATCAGTTAGATCCAAATTACATTCTTCTTTCATTTCGCGTTTAGCGGTATATTGAACTGTTTCGCCATACTGAACAGGTCCACCTGGCAGTGCTTTGCCGTAAGGTTCTAAGCCGCGTTCAATCATAACAATACCCTTAAACATATCTTTTTCATAGACTTCAATGATGACAGTCGTTGCTAATAATGGAGGCCTATAGGCATTTTTAGAGATTTCTTTAAGATCTTTTTCTTCGCGTTCTTTTTTATCTACGATGGTCGGAAAACTCAGATCTTGTTTCAAATCTTTATTGTCTTTACTTAATTCAAACTCTAAAAAGTCTTTTAAAATTTGAGCATGGTCGAAGGCCAAACGATCCCATGGGATTTCATTAATAGGACAAACAAAAGCATGTTTGGCATCTGTTCCAGCAGAAGGAATGAATTCGGTACATTGGGCAGTAAAGACAATATCGATCATGTGGGTTCGAGGATCTCGATCAGAACTTGAATAAACATGAAATTGTTTCATATTTTGAATGTTTAAGCCACATTCATCACGAGCTGTTCTCGCAACACAGTCTTCACAGGTTTCTTCGTACCGAATAATGCCGCCAGGGAGGGCTTTCCCCAAAGGAGGACGTCCCCGTTCAATTAAAACAATTCCCATGAACTTCCCTTGGTTATAAACTTTGATAATTACGGAACTTGCTAAAGATGGAGTTTTCTTAAAGACACGTTCTCTAAAAGATCCTTTGCTATCTTCATAAGTTTTATTGTCTTCTATTTTTTCTAAACTTATGTTCTTAACTTCTGTTTTTAAATCTTTTGTTTCAATACTTACAGGTACGGCTTCCTGATTTTCATTTGCCGAAACGACTTGAGGCGACTTTTCAGAAATTGTTTTTTCTTTTACATCATTCGTAAAACCATAATTAACCGATAAAGAAAATACAAGTAATGCACCAATAACCTTCCACATGCCTTTACTTATAGATTTATAAAAATGGAAAGGCAATCTTTTTTTAAGGATTTTCTGTTTTTGTTATTTCTGTTTTAGGTCTAGAAATCCACTGAAATTTTGGCGAATCTTTTTTAAAATTCATATCCCAAGATTGATGGATTTGTAGTTGAATATTATCCTTAAAAAGATTGAAATCGATTCCCAGTTCGTGGCAACGCATTGCGACGCGTTCGATATGTTGAGCGTGTAAGGTAGCCACAACCAAATATCCAGATAAACAAGCGTAAAAAGCTGCTTTTGCGGTTTCGTTATCTCGAATTTCTCCAATAAGAATAACATTAGGGTCTTGTCGCAAAACTGCTTTTAAACTAGTTTCAAATGTATATCCAGCTTTTGTGTCTACTTCTGTTTGCGTCCAGTCATCTATCTCGGCCTCAATAGGATCTTCCAAGGAAATCACTTTTAATCCTTTTTGACAAAGCAATTTACCTAAAGCGTATAAGGTTGTTGTTTTGCCGCTTCCTGTAGCTCCAGAAATAAGAATCATGCCATTAAATTCTAATTTATGATCAATAAAATGGAGTAAATCGTTGGGTAAGCCTAAGGTTTTTATTGAAAAAGGAAATAAATCTTCACTTAATAAGCGCAAAACTAAACTTTGTGTAACCGAACTCGCAAGATAAGACAAACGACAAAATAAAATTTTATTCTCGTACTCATAACGAAAATGACCTTCTTGAGGCCGACGCGTTATATCAAAATTTAAGCGTGCTAAAACAAGAAAGCTTTTTAATAAATGTTCTCCAACATTAAAGGTAAGCGTTTCGTGTTGAACCCAATCTCGTTTGCTTTTAAACTTTAAAACGGCTTTTTCGGGATAAACCGTTAAATAAATGTCTGAAGCACGTAATTGATAAGCTTTTTCTAGAACGGAATGTAAACGTTTATTTTTGTAAAAGATATCTGTGTCTGCATCTAAAAGCACATTTTTAGAACTTACATAAACGTGCAACTGACAACCTAAGGCTTGCTCAAGCTTTTCAATGGAGTTTTGCGGTAAAGGCTTATCAATACCTAAAACGCCGACCTTAGGAGCAATTTCACTATACTGCCATCCTTGCTTATGAATAAAACGAAGGACGTCTTCTTGAGATTTTCCCTTAAGCTTTGTGAGGGCATGCTGCTGCATCCCCCTTCTTAGAGCATTGATCGCATCTTGAAGAATGCTTATAGTCCGTTTCATAAAATCCACGTCCTTTAAAAATAAGTCCTGCACCTTCTCCTATTTTTCTTTGTAATGTTGGTTTCTGGCAATAAGGACAGATTGTTTTTGCAGGTTCTTTTATGGAATGAAATATTTCTAATGTTTTTCCGCAAGAACTACAACTGTAATCGTAAGTTGGCATAATTCCACTATTTTACAATGACTTACGACCCTTTTGGCAAGCTCTTTTCAAAAAATTCTTATTTTTCGCTTGTAGAAAAGAAATCTTATTTATAAGCATATTAACAG
This sequence comes from Opitutales bacterium, assembly GCA_046881885.1. Classification (GTDB taxonomy): domain Bacteria; phylum Verrucomicrobiota; class Verrucomicrobiia; order Opitutales; family UBA9783; genus JBKSMP01. Next base: position 20,549 of record JBKSMP010000008.1, on the reverse strand, counting down.
TAGGGCATAAAAATGTCAGGTGTCACGTGAATAATTTAGGTAATAATAAAGCTAACAGAGCGTGTTTAACGCTATTTACTATTTCATTCTTATTTTTGAATTTGTTAAGCGCAGATGAGCGCAAGGAAGTTCATGAAGCACTTTTGAAAGATATTCAAGAGACTTGGCTGGTGTCTAAACCTGCAGAAATGACGAGCCCTAGTGAACTTAATGACGTTAACAAAAATCTTTGTGAAAAACAGTCTCTGAGTGAGCAATTGACACGTATCGTTATTCCCAAAGTCAATTTAAGTCAATTGCCATTGTCAAAAGCATTAACGTTTTTAACAGAGTTTTCTGGTGTTTACGATTTAGAAGGCAAGGGGGTTAGTTTTGTGCTTATCGATCCTGAACATAAAGATCCTTGCGTGGATCTCAATGTACAGTCGTTATCGTTGGAGAAAATCTTGCGTTATATTTGTGAAATGACACACTTTTCCTTTCAGATTGAGGGCAATGTGGTCGTGTTTCGAGATGGTATAAAGCGTACATTAGATTTACGTACACAAGTTTTTCCGGTATCTCGTGGAAGCGTTCTACAGATTTTGAACTATGCTCAATCGCCTTTTATAGAGAAAGAAAAATTGCTCTCAGATGAAGCCTTACTTAAGGAGTTTTTTGGTAAAATTGGTGTTTCTTGGACCGAAGAAGGTGTTGGCTTTGCTTATGATGGTTGTCGGATTGTTGTAACGCATTATCCAGATGTTTTATGCCGTATTCAAACCTTGCTTCAACAATATAAACCTTTGCCTCAGGTTGCTATTGAAACTAAATTTTTAGATATCCAACAAGGAGTTTTGGAGGAGTTGGGTTTGCGTTGGAATTCAGGTAAAAACAATAATAATGTTAAAGTTGATACCACAACAACTTTGCGTCCTTTGTCTCAACTTGACAGTATCAAATGGGCCAGTAAAGAAACTCTTGAAAACACCACATCAGCTATTCCTAAATTTCCTAATGCGCTTGATTTCGGTAATAGCGTTGGAGATTTTTTAAATACTAATACCATCCTTAATCGTTACCAGATGCAATTTATTTTGCGTGCAATTGAGCAACGTTCTGATTCGGACCTCATGAGTACGCCTAAAGTAACCGTTTTGTCGGGTAGAAAAGCAGAAATTGTTGTTGCACAAGAGTTGCGTTATCCAGAAAGTTTTCGTGATGGTCGCGCTGAAGTCGGAAGTAAACATTCGGATGCATCATCAGCTGGAACAGCTATTATTGCAGGGGTCCCTGAAAATTTTGTTACACGTAATGTCGGTGTTGAAATGAGTGTTGTACCTTTAGTTGAAAGCAATGATCGCATTCACTTGTCGCTCGAACCTTGTGTTACCGAATTAGAAGGATTTGTGCCCTATGGAGGTAGTAATATTATAACCTATGGGACAAATGTTCAATCCTACGATTCTGGTTATTATCAGCCTGTTTTTTCAACTCGACGTATTAAAACCGAAGTTTCTTTAGCCAACGGTGCCACATTGGTTATGGGAGGGTTAACGCGCGAAGAAGTTAAGGAAACAAAAGATAAAGTACCAGTTTTTGGTAGCATTCCACTTTTAGGAAAATTATTTACATCAAAAGGTCAAACATCGCAAAAACGTAATTTGTTGATTTTTGTAACTGCAAATTTGTTGAATGAAGATGGAAAAACGTTTGCCTCGCCAGAGCTTCCGACACAACAAACGTTCTAATACCTTTCGAGGTAACCTTACGTTTACGGTTTTGTGCCTTATCGCACTTGGCAGTGGAATTGCTGCCCTTTCTTTAAAAAACTACCAATATAAACGTTATTGGCAACGAACACAGCATAATTATGTTGATGAAAAACAGGCCTTGGAACTCTGCTTTGTCGCCTTCAAACAATTAAAAGAAGCTGTTAGTAGAGATACGGTCATTACTTATGAGTCGGCAGGAAAACTCCGTTTCGTGGATACCATTACTCAGGAAGATGTGGTGGATTTTGACAAGTTCACTTTTGAAGATTCTATAAAAATTTCTATTTTTTCAAATCCTAATGCGAAACACCATATTCCTTGTTTATCGCAAGCAGAGGGCATGAAACAAACCCTCGAAGAGCTTTTTCAGCAAGAAATACGTCCAGAACCCTTAAAAGAAGAAGTGCCTTTTAAAGATAATTACAAAACTATTCGGGATCGTTGGTTTTCTCTAAAAAATAATACTTCTTTAGAGGCTAAGCTTTTTGACTCTTATTTAAAAGCTTGGACTAAGTCAGGAACTCAATTAAATTTAACGTTCTTAAATCCTTTTGATCGGTTTTTAAACGGTAACTACAATCTACAAGTAATAATTGAAGCAACAAGTGGATCTATCGAAAAAAGCTCAGAATTTAATTGTTCTTTAAATCCTGGAGTATCTGTTTCACATGCAATCGAAATAGAAAAAAGTTTTTTAAGGTTTAATCTGACATATGGTAAGGTTTTGGTTGAGAAAACGTTAAGAGCTGCAACATCTACGAAACCTGCTTCCGAGACTAAATGGAAGAAGGCAGCAAAACCTTCGCCTCCTGCCACAGAAGCTGTAAGATCAGTAGAAATTGTCGATAACGTTTATTTTAAGACACAAACGCCATTGCAATGTTTAAATGCATGTTTGTTTTTTCATAAAAATTTAGAGCCGGCAATTGCATTTGGAAAAAAGGATGCAATCAATGAGTATTTTTGGAATAAGGTTGTTTTTGATAAATCTGCAGTTTTTTTTAATTTAAATGCGAACGAAGTGCAGTTGAGGCAGCAATTGGATGGATTGTTCGAGGAGTCTGTAGCTGAAAGATTATGTGAGGATATTTGCGGAAAACAACCTTTTTACGATGTTTATTCATTTGCTTCTGGACTTTCTCAAGATTTAGCAAGCCATTGGAATGCATTGGATAATCCTCCTATATTTGTGTTACGGGAAGAAAGTTTTATTATCGAGTCTCAGCTTAAAAACTTTCAGAAAAATACTTCTGTACACTGTCGTTTATGGGTGCATCGCGAGGCGAAATCGGACAGAGAACGCGAATGGATTATTGACCAAATTGAGTACAAACGTTTTTAAAGTTTTCCTACAATCCTCGAATTAGCAAAAACTTTATCCTCAAAAACGACCATACGTTCCGATGTTTTTGCCCAAGATTGAAAAAGAATGCCACTTAAAAACTGTGTTTGTTGGGCACGATCGTAACCTAAATTTTCTAAACGTTGCATTACGCTTGCTAACGAATTTGCATGCAAAGTTGCTAATACGCAGTGGCCCGTCAAGGCCGCATTAACTGCCATTTTGAGATGTTGTGTATCCCGTATTTCGCCTATGCCGACAATACACACACTTTGCCTCAATAGGTTTCGAACAAACTTATCTGGTGGCAAATCTGCTTGTAAGGTAAGTTGAACAAAATCATTCGAAGGGACTTCGATAGGATCTTCTAGGCTTACTACACGCAGTTGCTTAAAATGCCTTAAAATGCTGTAATACGTTGTCGTTTTCCCATTTCCAATAGGTCCTGTGATTAACCACAATCCATTTAGATTTTTACACAAAGTTTGAAAAAAATCCGTTTTGTCTAAACCTAAATTTTCTGGGGTGTAATAATCTGTATTTCTTAGCAGCCGAATGACGATAGTTTCTCCATGTAAGCAAGGTAAGGTTGAAACGCGACAATTGACAATCGTATTCGGTAGTTGCATATCAAATTGGCCATCATGTGGACGTCGCGAATCTGTCATGTCAATTTCTGCCTTCAACTTGATCAGATTAAAAAGCAATTGTTGATTCTCCACACTCAATTCTTGTAAAACCGACAATTGACCTTTTTTGCGTACACGAACGATACATTTTGATCGATGAGCTTCGAAATGGATATCGGAACAGTTTTGTTGATACGCGGTAAAAATTAATTGTGCCAATTGATGCGGAATATCTATTTTTACCTCTTTCTGGATCAGGGGTACAGCTCCTTTGAAGCTTTGAATGCTTTCTTTAAAATGGTTTTCGTCAACGATTTCAATGTCGATTAATTTGCCATAAATCTGAGAAAGATAATGTACATAGCGTTGTGTTTCCGAAGAAAACGAAGGGCGCATTTGGCAAAAAAGCGTGTTTTTATCCTCATAAACTGGCAGGATTCCAAAGCGACGAAAACTTTTCTGCAAAAGCGGTAGATCTTCCATGAGCTTAACTTACGAATAAAGGTAGTTTGCTGCAAGATTTTTACGTGTGTTTTTAAAAAACATATAAATTTTTAAAATTTGGATAATTGGCTTGACACTTCTTATTGTAAAATATTTTGTAAATAGTGTATCAATTTAATAAGTAATGGCGAATATTAAATCATCAAAGCGAGCGATTCGTAAGATTGCAAAGTTAACTGCAAAAAATAAAGCAGAAAAAAGTCGCTTGAAAACATTTTCTAAAAAATTGCAGAAACTGCAAGAGGGTAACGATGTGGTTGCTATTAGAACAATGGCAATGCAGTATATGTCGATCATCGACAAAGCTGGAAAACATGGGGTTTGGCATGCAAATAAGGTTAACCGCATGAAAAGTCGTTTAACGCCTCTTATTTTCAATGTTTCTGCGCAAACTTCACAAGAAGCTGTTTCTCAACAAGTTAAAGAAACGGTTGCAGCAGAAGCCTAATATTTCTCCCATCCCATCCGAGGCCTTAAGCAATTGAGGCCTCTTTTTTATTTTAGTACATTTCTTAAAAGTTTACGCTTGCGCATTTTGCCTAAAAAGCTTCGAATAACAGTATGTTAAAAAGGCTCACTTTTGTTTTTTTGGCGTTTTTTAGTATTTATAATTTATTTGGACAGGAATATCCGTCCGTTCTTGCTCGTGTGAATGGTGATGTTATTACACGAAATGAAGTGCAACGGCTTGCAGAGGGTAGTGGTTTATCTTATGAAAAAATTGTAGAGCAATTAATTGATCGCAAATTACTTATTGCAGCCTTTGAAGCTCAAAAAGGAAAAGTTCAAACAACGCAAGTTGATTTGCAAATGGAGAGCATTATTCAAAACAGTTTCCGGGGTAATCGTCAACAATTTGTGGCAGTTTTGCAAGCTGAAGGACAATCGATCTACGAATTAAAGGATGAAATTAAGAATTCGATTATCGAAAATGTTATGCGGCAACAAAATTTTCAATCAGCCAATATCCTTAGTCCTAAAAAGATACAAACGTATTATCAGCAGCACCAAGAACAATTTTCAAAGCCTGCGCGTTATTGTATTCAACAGAGCGGATTTAAAGCAGATGCGACGCTTCAAGTAGGGGAAGAAACCGTTTTAAAAAAGGATCATTTGCAAAAACTAATCGAAGAAAAGGCTGATTTTCAGACCGTCCAATCCTTGTTGGATGAATTTTCAACGGACGCCATTTGGTATGCAGAATCTGAATTAGATCCGATATTGGCAGCACAATTAGCGCAATTATCTGTAAATCAAAATACGGCCTATATAAAAATGAATGAAGTGTTTGTGACGTCTCGCCTTGTTGGAAAAGAGCCAGCTTCGGTAGCTCCTTTGGGGGAAGTCCAAGGTCAGATAGAAGAAATTCTGCTTTTTGAAGCTAATACGCAAGCGTATAAAAAGTATGTACAGGGATTACGCGAAAAAGCTTTTATCGAAATTCTTTATAAGCCTTAAGAATTTTTAAGTGCCAGCATCTTATCGACAAAAAAGGATGGTGGTTTGATCAATTTACGTTGAGTATTGATAAACGCGTGTACGGTGAAGCCTTTTGCAATTAGGGTATTTTGTCTAAGAAGCTCGTAGGTCAAGGTAAAACGAGCTCGTTGGCAGTCTTCCGGAGGAAATAGCTTTATAAGCACTACATCGTCAAAAAAAGCAGGTAATTTATAAGTTAAATCCGCTTGTACAACAGGTAGAAAAAAACCTTCTTGTTCCATCTGTTTGTAATCAATACCGAGCGATTTTAACCATTCTACACGTGCTAATTCTAGCCAAACAAAGTAACTGCTATGGTGTACAACGCCCATAGCGTCTGTTTCGGCATATCGCACCTGAATTGGAATCTCAAACGCTTGCATTAACGTTTTGCCTGTTTCGTTAACTTCTGAGCTACTTGGAACCGAAAGATCTTGTCTAAACGTTCTAATTCTTCGTCATCAACGGTTTTTTCATTTTTTGCTTTTTCCAAGGCTTCTTGGGCACGTTGAATAGCTGCATCAATCGAAGATTCATCTAAAACTTGCACATCGATGGCTGCTTCCGTAAGCAAAACCAATTCCGAACCTCTCAAGCGGAAAAAACCGGTATCAATTGCCATAGGAATTGTTGCTCCGGCTTCTTTATAAAACACAGTTCCAGGTTCTAAAATTCCAATAATTGGCAAATGCCCTTCGAGGATTTCAATTTCCCCAAGGGCCGTCGGCAAAATTACCGAAGTAACTTCGCCTTCAAAAACGGTTTTTTCAGGAACAATGATTTTCAATGTTAACGCCATAATTACGCCTTAGCCGCAGCAATTACTTCATCAATCGTTCCCTTCATGTAAAATGCATTTTCAGGAATATCATCCAATTCGCCATCCAAAATCTGCTTAAATCCTTTAACACAATCTTCGGTTTTAACGTATTTTCCTGGGAATCCAGTAAAGATTTCAGCAACGTGGAAGGGTTGCGAAAGGAATTTTTGAATTTTACGTGCACGAGCCACAATCAATTTGTCTTCAGCAGACAATTCGTCAATTCCCAAGATTGCAATGATATCTTGCAGATCCTTATAGCGCTGTAAAACTGTTTGTACACGACGAGCGGTTGTGAAATGCTCTTCGCCGACAATGGTAGGATCTAAGGCCTGAGAACCCGATGCAAGCGGATCTACAGCTGGATAAATTCCCAAAGCTGCAATACGGCGATCCAAAACAATCGTGGAATCCAAGTGTGCAAAGGTATTAGCCGGAGCCGGATCTGTCAAGTCATCTGCAGGTACATAAACGGCTTGGAACGAGGTAATCGAACCCTTCTTCGTAGATGTGATACGTTCTTGCAAAGCACCCATTTCCTGACTTAAGGTTGGCTGATAACCGACTGCGGATGGCGAACGTCCCAAAAGCGCGGAAACTTCAGATCCTGCTTGCGAGAAGCGGAAAATGTTATCAATGAACAACAAGACGTCCTGATTATAGACATCACGAAAATATTCTGCAATCGTTAAGCCCGTTAAGCCGACACGCATACGTGCTCCTGGTGGTTCATTCATCTGGCCATAAACTAGCGCAACCTTAGAATTTTCCGGATGTTCTAAGTCGATAACTTTCGCATCCGTCATTTCCTTGTAAAGGTCATTACCTTCACGCGAACGTTCTCCTACGCCTGAAAATACTGAGAAACCTCCATGCGCCATGGCAATATTTTGGATCAATTCCATGATAACAACGGTTTTTCCAACGCCAGCACCACCGAAAGCACCGACTTTTCCGCCTTTAATAAAGGGACAAATCAAATCGATAACCTTAATACCGGTTTCTAAGATTTTGGCTTCTGTACTTTGTTCTAAAAGGCTTGGTGGATTACGGTGAATGGACAAATGGTCTTCGGCTTCGATCGGCCCACGATTATCAACAGGTTCACCAATAACATTTAAAATACGACCTAGAACGCCCTTACCAACTGGAATTGCGATGGGTTTGCCCGTATCTACAACATCCATCCCGCGGCATAAACCATCTGACGAAGACATGGCTACGGCGCGCACCAAACCTTCAAACAGGTGTTGCTGTACCTCCAAAACAAGGCGAGTTTCTTTCCCATTGACAGGAAATGTTACCTCTAAGGCATTATAAATTTCTGGGATATTTTGCGGGTCAAATTGGACGTCTACTACCGCTCCAATGACTTGAACAATCTTTCCTATATGCTTCATGCTACTTCCCTATTGTGCGTTCTGACTCGCTGTAATTTCAACAATTTCTTGCGTAATTCCAGCTTGTCTGGCTTTGTTATATTCCAATTGTAAATTTTGTATTAATGTTTCGGCATTATCAGTTGCGCCCTTCATGGCAACCATACGAGCGCTATGTTCCGAAGCTTTTGCTTCCAAAATAATTTGATAAAGCGTTTTCTTCAAAAAGAGTAAAGGTAACCGTTCCAAAATCGTGCGACCACACGGTTCTACAATAAACTCGCGATCATCCGTCACCAAATTTTGGGGATCCACACCCATCCATTGATATAAAAGCTGCAATTCGGCTTCAAAATCAACCATAGGAAGCAAACGTCGCATTACCGTTTCTTGTACCAAAGTATTCTTAAAACGCGGAAATAAAACCTCTACCGTATCGATTTTACCCGATTCAAATGCATCTACTAAAAAGTGAACAATTTCTTGAACTTGTTTAAACGTAATCACATCTGGACAGGTAAAATGCCCCAAAACTTCAGAACGATTACGAGACAAAAATTGAACGCCTTTTTGCCCCATAACAATAAATTTGGTTTCACGAGGCATCTGCATAGCGGCTTTAACCAGATTTTGATTAAGCGAGCCACACAAACCTTTATCAGGTGTAATCAATAAGACCCCGCGATGACGAATCTCGCGTTGCTTTAAAAAAGGGTGTTCAATAGAATCCCAAGAAACTTGTTTGGTTAATGCATGTAATAAATCTGCTAGCGCATAAGCATAGGTCCGGCTTCCTAAAGCACTATCTTGTGCTTTCTTCATTTTAGAAGAAGCTACCAATTCCATAGCACGCGTAATTTGAGCTGTATTTTTTACCGCTCGAATGCGCGTTCTAATTTCTCGCATGCCCTTCATTGCTTACCCTTGCGTCTTTTTCCAGTCTTCAAAAATAGCTTCCAGTTGCTGTACTAAGGTATCCGATAAAACCTTTTCCTGAAATAATTTTTCCAAAAATTCTTTATGCAAACTTGTGAAATAATCTGTTAAGCGTTGGATGTAATTGGCCATATTTTCCAAAGGAACTTTATCGAAAATTCCTTGCTGAATACCCCATAAAAGCACCACCTGAATTTCAACAGGACGTGCGCAATGGATGCCCTGTTTAAGCAATTCTACGATATGTTGTCCACGTTCCAACTGTTGGCGAGTTTTGGCGTCCAAATCCGAACCAAATTGCATAAATGCTTGCAATTCTTGGTACTGAGCCATTTCCAATTTCAATTGACCTGCAACTTTCTTTAAAGCCTTTACTTGTGCAGCTGATCCTACACGTGATACTGAAATACCTACTGAAATAGCCGGACGTGTACCTTGATTGAATAAATCGGTTTCTAAGAAAAGCTGCCCGTCGGTGATTGAAATCACGTTTGTAGGAATATACGCCGAAACGTCACCTGCTTGCGTTTCAATAATTGGTAAGGCTGTTAAGGATCCACCTCCATATTCCTTATTAAGACGTGCCGAACGTTCCAGTAATCGCGAATGTAAATAGAAAACATCCCCAGGAAAGGCTTCACGACCTGAAGGACGCTTTAAAACAAGAGAAATTTGACGATAAGCAACCGCGTGTTTGGAAAGATCATCGTAAACAATCAATGCATCCATACCATTTTGCATGAAGAATTCACCCATAGCTGTTCCTGCGTACGGTGCGATGTACTGATTGGCTGCATTTTCAGAAGCGGGAGCCGAAACCACAATCGTGTACTCCAAAGCTCCATGATCTTCTAGAACTTTTAAGGTTCTCGCAATGGTTGCATTTTTTTGTCCAATTGCGACATAAATAGAATAAACAGGTCGAAAATTAGGATCCTTGCTTTCAAAGCCGCGGCGATTTAATTCTGCTTGATGCAAGATCGCATCCAAAGCTAATGTTGTTTTTCCAGTCGAACGATCTCCGATAATTAATTCGCGTTGTCCACGACCAATAGGAAACATCGCATCAACCGATAAAATACCTGTTTGTAAGGGTTGATCGACCGATTGACGTGCAATAATTCCAGGAGCAATCTTTTCAACTGGATAAAACTCTTCTGCCTGAATTTCGCCTTTTCCGTCGATAGGTTGTCCCAAGGCATCAACAACACGTCCCAATAATTGTTTTCCAACAGGCACAGAAAGCAACTTACCCGTTGTTTGGCACGTATCTCCAACCTTTAATTTCGATGTGTCCCCTAAAAGAACAACACCGACCTCATCTTCCTCCAAATTCAAAGCTATTCCAAAGACTTTATTGGGAAACTCGATCATTTCATTCGACATAACATTCGAAAGTCCTTCGACTTTTGCAACAGAATCTGCCAAAGAAATAATTTTTCCGACATTAGATTGAATCGGTTTTGCTTCAAACGATTGAATTGCCTCTTTTATATCTGAAAGAATAGCCATAATTTTTTACTTTAAAGTTTTCATAAGAGCTTGTAATTGCCCTTGTATGGAAAAATCCCAAATAGTATCTCCGTGTTGCACTTTAATCCCGCCCATCAATTCTGGACGTTCTTCTGCAACGACCTGTATGTTTTCGCCCATTGTGGCCAAAAAAGCTTCTAATTGCTTCAGCTCTAACGAACCTACATAGTGAACACTTGCATACTGCCTACTAAATTCTTTTTGCAAGCACAATAGAAAGTATTTTAGAAATGCTTTTGCACTTCTAGGGTAGGTTTCATTGAAAAAAGCTGCAATTGCTCGCACACGACTTATAATCTCTTCCGACGAAGTTTTTTGAAAACAATACTTCGCTAACCGTTGAATTAAAGTCTTATGTTTGCGTTCAATGATCATGAATTAGACCCTTCTGAAGCTAGAACTTCCGAAGCTTTTTTGTTTAATTGCGTACGAACTTCATCGGTTAACACATCTTTCAAGACACGCTCTGTCGTTGCTACAACCAAGCCGGCAACTTCGGTTTTTGCCTCTGCTAACATTTTGCGGCGTTCTGACTCGATGGTGCCTTGAGCTTGCGTTAACATTTGCTCAACTTTTTGCTCGGCAATATGTTTTTGTTCTTGCAAATAAGTTTCGCTTTCACGCTTTGTTTTTGCAAATAATGATTGTGCATCTTCCTGTGCTTTTTTCAATAAATCCAGACGTTCTTGTTCTGCTGCAGCTAACTGTACTTTCATTTCTTCGGCATATTGCAAACCTTCGGAAATTTTTTTCTGACGTTCCTCAACAGTTTTCAAGACAGGTTTTATTGCAAAACGATACAACACATATGAAACAAGACAAAAATTAACGACTTGAGCCACTAACAAATCACCTTGCACGCCAAAGTTATCCATCAAACGCGTTACTGCATTAGAGGATTCACTCGTTGTTGTCGCAAAAATCAAGAAAGGAACATGTATCATCATTCGCAAACCTTACAAATTTTATCCTTGGTACAAAAATAGCGAATAAAAGGCAACCGCTTCAGCCAAAGCCATTCCCAGAATGGATTGAACCAAAATCTTTCCTGAAACGCCAGGATTACGTCCTACCATTTCAACAGCCTTCATACCGATCCATCCTACCCCAATCGCTGCACCCAAACAGCCCAAAGCGGCAGTTAAACCACGTCCGATATCTCCTCCTAATGCATTCATATGTCTATACTTATTGGTTGATTGTTATTGCTTTTTCTAAAAAATTTCATCCGTGCGATTCCTCCTCGCCATGATTACAAATGGAACCAATGTAAACCGCTACCAGTAAGGTAAACACGAAGGCTTGAACGGCACCGATAAGAATTTCTAGAAAATAAAAAGGAACAGGAACCACATATTTGGTCCAAGGAGCTAAAGCCATAATGTTGTTTAGTAAGTTTTCTCCACCAAAAACGTTTCCATAAAGACGAAATGAAAGTGAAACGACTCTGAAAAGAATCGAAATACACTCAATAAATCCAACACCCAAGAAAATAAAAAATAAAAAACTGTAAATCCCGAAAGAAATTTCGTTGCGATCGGCTTTGTTACCAAAAATGTGGAGAATGGCACCCTTGCATCCTATGTATTTCCATACAAAAAAACACCAAGCCAAGGTTGCGATAACAGCTAAAGCCAAGGTTGCATTTAAGTCGGCATTTGAAGGTCTGAAAAAGTAAGTAAAATGCCCGTGGTCATAATAGCCAATCGTTCCAACTCCAGGCAGTAGACTGCTCCAGTTTTGCATCAAGATATAAATAAAAAATCCGATCAATAAGGGAAATGCCGCTTTAACAACGTTTTTTCCAACAATCGGCGTTACAACCTCATAAAGACTGCTTACAATTGTCTCGACAACTAATTGGCCTTTTCCTGGAACCCACTTGGGTTTCCCAATGAGCCAACGTATCAAAATGAGAATCGCTAAGGATATAATCCACGTGTACAGCATTCCATTAGTTATTGGGAAAGACCCTATTGAAAAAAGTACATAGGGTTTAGGACTTACTGCCGCGCTCGACGCATAAGTCCATGTCGACATTAAGCACGTCATTAATACTAAAATACTTTTTCTATAGGCCAACATCTAGTTTTACTATTCCCCCTAGTGTATAACGTTAACCTTTTTTTTATAAAAATCAATTTATTTTTTATGTAAGTTCAACTTTGAAGTGCAACATGAAGAGTAAAAGGTTACAAAAAACAAGAAGAGAGACGAAGATAGCATTTTCTGACAACATAAAAAATAAACTAACAGCAACAACTCATCCCTAAGGAAAAACTTAGAATATTAAACCTCTTTCAAAAGCCTGAAAAGTAAAACAAGACTAGTAAAAAAGTTGAAAAATATGCGTATTGTTTGCTATTAGATTGCTGTACTATTTCAAAGCTTTTTCTTCTTTGCAGTTTTAGGATCTGCGAACACACCTTCATCAAATACATTAGCCTAGGCCCTACCACCACGAGTTTTCTTTTTACTCTCTGACTTTTGCAGGATATTTGTTGAATAAAAAAATTTATCTGTTATAGTTAATGACATGAGATTTTTAGTCGGTTTATTATGTGCTTTATTAGCAGGCTGTTTTAAAACAACGCAAAAACCCAATCCAAGGTTGGAAGAAACGATTATGGAGATTGCAGAGCCTGAAGAGTTATACGAGGATGTTCGTGAAGAAATGGAAAAAACGGAAGAGGTTTCCATTAAAAATTATGGGGATTTGTATACCGAAGCAGATATAAGAGTACGTGTTTATTTTGATTTTGATTGCTATCATTTGTCGGAAGATGATAGGACTGCGCTTAACAAGCTCGCAGAGGAACTAAAGCAATCGGAAAAAAAGTATATTTTAGTGGTAGGCCACAGTGATTGGCGTGGTGCTCAGGATTATAACGAACGTTTAGGAATGCGTCGTGCACAAGCCGTAGAAGCCTTTTTAAGGGAAATAGGGCTTGTAGATGGTCAGTTAGAAGTTCTTTCCTTAGGCAGTACTTATGCAGAACCTAATTTAAGCAAAACCGATGCTTGGAAAGATCGTCGCTGCGACATTCTTATAAAGTAAGATTGATAAAACAATCCATGTTTCGCCCTTTTCAGCACGCATTACGGAGTTTTGAAGACTTTGTAAAAGACGTTATTTACAATAAACGCCAGGATCGTCGTGCGCGCAAATGGGCCCGTTTTTTTTATCTCTTATCCCTACCTTATTATGGGATTGTTTACTTGCGAACAAAAGCTTATCAAAAACGTTGGCTACGTAGTCAGCACTTAGGTTGTGTGGTCGTTGTCGTAGGGAATTTAACGGTAGGAGGTACTGGAAAAACTCCTATTGTTGAGAAGTTGGCGCGAGCTTTACAAGGTCATGGTCGAAAAGTTTCGGTACTCAGTCGAGGTTATAAGAGTAAAAAGGAAAGTCTTTTTAAAAAATTTTTGCATTGGTTATTCCATAGTGAACCTTGCCCCCCTAAAGTAGTGAGTGATGGGAAACAGTGTTTATTGCCGCCTGAGATAGCTGGCGATGAGCCTTACTTGCTTGCAAAAAATTTACCTAATATAAGTGTTGTTGTGGATAAAGATCGTGTCAAGGCAGGACGTTATGCGATTCAAACCTTTGATAGCGATACGCTTATTTTAGACGATGGATTTCAATATTTTCAATTGCGAGGCACCTTTTATATTTTACTTATTGATGCTACCAATCCTTTTGGTAATGGCTCTGTTTTACCACGAGGTATTTTGCGTGAACCGCTAAAACATATGCATCGAGCGCATTTTATTTTTATCACCAAGAGTGATCAAGTAGCTCCAGAACGTTTACAGGCTTTGCAACGCTTTGTTCGTCGTTATAATCCAAAAGCACCGTTATTCCCTTGTATGCATAGCCCTAAATATCTTCAAGAGATTAATGGGGATCAAAAACTTGATTTGAAGCAATTAAGAGGGGTTCGAATTGCTGTTATGAGTGGTATTGCTTCACCAAAGTCGTTTGAGCAATTTTTAGAAGATGCTGGTGCACAGCTTGTTTATTGCGAACACTTCATGGATCATCACAATTACACCGAAGCGGATATTGAAGAATTTTTTGATAGGGCAAAAGGTTTTGAAGCTGATTGGGTTATAACAACCGAAAAAGATGCGGTACGCCTTGAAAAATTTAAACAATTTGAATTGCCTTTTTATTATTTACGTATGGAAATTGAATGGGCAAGCAATACAAAACCCTTAGAATGTATTTTGCAAAAACTTTCAAGTAAACTGGGATGAACGAAAATTTACACTTAATTTTTGGGGCAGACGATTATTTTGTAGATTTAAAAGCAAAGAAATTGTTGGAACAGTTTGAGGGAATTCCATTAGAAATTATTGATGGAAGCATGCATTCCATTGCGGATTTAAAGCGTATTTTAGGCCAAGTAAGTGAAAGTCTTCGTACAATGGACTTTTTTTCAGACAAGAAATGTGTTTGGCTTCGCTCAACCTCGCTTTTAAGCAATGGCAGTCCAGCTTTTACGGAAGGTGGACAAACTTATGTTGAAGCCTGGTTAGACCTTCTGAAAAAATTACCTACAGAAGTTCAGTTTTTGATTTCAGCATCTCCTGTAGATAAACGGACACGCTTGTTTAAAACCTTGCAGGAGTTGTGTCAATGCGAAGAATTGGAAGAAAAAAATTCTAAAGATTATCTGAAGTTTTTAGTTCAAAAACTAAGTAAGCAATTGTCGATCGGTATAGAGGCTGCCGCTGTTGAACTTTTGCAGCAAAAATTAAATTATCAGCCGCGAGCGATTGCTAATGAATTTGAAAAGTTGGCTTGTTTAAAGAATTTTTCAGGTACAATAAGCTATGAAGATGTCTTAAAATATACGCCGACGATGCCTAATGATGAGTTTTTTGAACCTGTAGAGGCCTTTTATAGTAAAGATAAGCAGCGGTACTTGCAAAGTCTACGTGATCATTTTACGATACACAAAGAAGTTCGTAGTATTTTGTCAATGCTTCAAAATCGTAATCGCTTGTTATTACAACTCGCAAGTTTACAACTGCAATCCATTTCGAAAAATTCATTAGATGCTGCTTATCAGCGCTATGAGCAAGATTTTGGCCCTATCCAAGATAAAAACACTTTTTGTGTGTTTTCTCAAAATCCATGGTATTTAAGTCGTTTAAAGAATTTATTTACTTCAGAAACCCTTGTACAAATCCAAGAAGAATGCGTGCGCTTATTCGATCTTATCCTAAAATATCCGCAACAAGCCTGTTTTTGGATGGAATCTCTGGTAAAATTTTTTTAAAATATAAAAAATGACTTCACTTATTTTGAAAAAATCCGTACTTTATAGTTTATGAACGGAATAAAATCCATTAAGGAACTTTCAGTAAGAGGAAATCGCGTTTTTGTGCGTGTAGATTTCAATGTACCTTTGACTTCAAATGGAGAAGTTGCGGATGATACACGTATCGTAGCGGCTTTGCCAACCATACGTTATTTATTGGAACAAGGAGCAAAAGTAATTTTGGCAAGTCATTTAGGACGTCCTAAAGGTCAACGTAATGAAAAGTATAGTTTGCGTCCTGTCGCTGAAGTACTTGCAACCAAATTGAATCAGCCTATTTTGTTTTTAGAAGATTGTGTAGGCGCTGATGTAGAAGCTTCGATTGCTGAAATGGCCGAAGGTTCCGTGGTTTTACTTGAAAATTTACGTTACTATGCCCAAGAAGAAGCTAACGATGCTGACTTTTCAAAATTATTGGCCCAATTAGCAGATGTGTATATAAATGATGCTTTTGGAACAGCTCATCGTGCTCATGCATCAACTGCGGGAATGGTAGCTTTTGTGCCAGAAAAAGGAGTCGGATTTTTAATCGAAAAGGAATTGGAATTCTTAGGCCAGAAAATCGATACCCCTGAACGTCCTTTTTGTGTTGTTCTTGGAGGATCTAAAGTAAGCGATAAGATTGGTGTTATCGAGGCTTTATTGGAAAAAGCAGATCGCATTCTTATTGGCGGAGCCATGGCTTACACCTTTGCATTGGCACAAAGAAAAACGGTTGGGAAAAGCTTGGTAGAACCTGATTATGTGGATTTAGCTCAATCTCTGTTGGCAAAAGCAAAAGAAAAAGGAGTTGATTTGCAATTACCGATCGATACAGTTGCTACCGATAAACTCGATTTTGGTCAAAGAAGTTTGGGCGAATTGAAAGTGTTTGAGGGTTCTATTGATGAAGATTGGGAAGGTGTTGACATTGGACCGAAGACTGCAGAATTATATGCAAACTTTATTCGTGAATCTAAGACGGTTTTATGGAATGGTCCTGTTGGTGTTTTCGAAATTGAGGCATCGGCTCAAGGGAGTTACAAAATTGCTCAAGCATTGGCTGCTTGCGAAGGAACAACGATTGTTGGAGGTGGCGATTGCGTTAAAGCCATTCATCAAAGCGGTTGTGCCCAAGATATTACTTTTTTAAGTACAGGTGGCGGAGCAAGCTTACAGTTGCTTGAAGGCAAACCTTTACCCGGTTTAGAAGCTTTAAAAGGAGGGAAATAACATGCGACGATTTTTAATTGCTGGCAATTGGAAAATGAACAAAACGGTTCCAGAAACACGTTCATTTTTTGAACAATTAAAGCCTTTGTTAGAACCTAAATTAACAAGCGAATTGCTTGTTTGTCCACCTTTTACGGCTTTGACAGAAGCCTTTCATTCAAACAATGGACAAATTGCTTTAGGTGCGCAAAATGTTTATCCAAAAGCTTCTGGGGCGTATACCGGTGAAATCGCTCCATCGATGCTAGCCGAATGGGTTTCTTATGTTATTGTGGGCCACAGTGAACGCCGAACACTACTTAACGAATCCGACGCTTTCATAAACAAAAAAATTCACGCTTTATTACAAGCAGAAATGAAACCGATTTTATGTGTTGGTGAAAGTTTGGAAGAACGCAAACAAGATCGTGCTTTTGAAGTCATTGCAAATGAATTAAAAGCTGGCTTAAAAGATGTTTCTGCGAACTCTATGTTGAATGTAACAATCGCTTACGAACCTATTTGGGCCATTGGTACCGGAGAAACAGCAACACCGGAAATTGCACAAGCCGTTCATGCATTTATTCGCAATTGGTTGCAGGAAAATTTTGATGCAACAACTGCCGCTCAAGTACGTATTCTGTATGGCGGTTCGCTAAAAAGTAGTAACGCAAAAGACCTCCTTTCACAACCTGATATTGATGGTGGTTTGATTGGTGGTGCTTCCTTAAAACCAGAAGACTTTATCGCTATCGCTCGTATTGCCGATACGATTTCTAAATAATAGTATTAAGAGGGAATTTTTATATAAAGTTCCCTCTTAAGGTTTTTAAATTATTCTTATTGTTAACTAAAAATATAGCGATCAAAGCGGATTTGATGACGAAACCAAGTCATTTGTTTTTTAGCGAGGGCAAAAGTATTTTTATTAATAGCGGATTCGAGATCAAAACTATTGGGCTGTTGCAAGAAATGGATTGTTTCGCGATAGCCGATAGCAGAAGCAGCTGGCATTCCAGGAAGCAAATAATGATTGTCTAATAAGTTTTGGACTTCATCAATGAGGCCTTTTCGAAGCATCTGATGGGTACGTTTAGCAATTCGTAATTTTAAAATTTCTGGTGGACAGATAAGGCAATAGGTTTCTTTTTTGAGGTTTGCGAAAGGTTTTTCTTGATGTTTAAAGCTTTTGTATAACGTTAAAAGCGATTCACCCGTGGTCCAACAACGTTCAAGGGCTTTTCGAACTTTTCTAGGATTGTTTAAGTCGAAATTGGGCGGCAAGTCAGAATTGATGTTTAATAAAGCTTCGACAAGTCCTTGGGCGCCTTTTTGTTGTTCTAAATCGTCTATTTTTTGCTTTATTGCTTCGTTTGGACTTATGGTATCTACAACAGGTTCTAAAAATGCTTTTAAATAGAATCCAGAACCTCCGACTACAAGCACGTTTTTGCCTTTTTTGATAATTTCCTCTACACAAGATTGTACATAAGACACATAATGTTGTATCGAAAACGTTTCGTTAGGGTATATAAGATCGATTCCCCAATGAGGTACTTGTTGACGTTCTTCTAGCGAAGGTTTGGCAGTGCCAATATCCATGCTTTTATAAAAAGCAGACGCGTCACAGGAGAGAATTTCACAGTTGTTTTTTTGTGCAAAATCGATTGCAAATTCCGTTTTGCCAGATGCCGTTGTTCCTGCAATTAAAAATAAACGTGTCATGGCAAGTTGCTATTAAAATTGATAAACGTTATATAGTTTTCTTTAAGAGGAGGATAATCGGAATAACAAAAATAATGCAAGGTCTGTTGTACGACTTTTCGGGAAGGCTTTATAACAGGCTTAGTTTCTATGACAAGTTGCGGCAAATATGTTTCGCGTATGCTTTTCCAAGGTTCACGATCAAAAAAGCCCTCAACATGTTTTTCTAGACTTGTTATGATTTTTTGAATTTTATTTCTATCTTTGCGGGCTAAGGCTAACTTTAGAAGTTGTTTTAGCGGTTTTTGGGGATTTGCAGTTGTTTTTAAACTTTGAATAAACCAAAATTCTGCCGCTTCTTGTAACTCGGCTTTTTGACATAAACGCGCTAATTGATAAGATTCTTCCGAACTTATTTCGTCTTTTAAACTTATTCCGTTAAGAAAAGCAACAAGTGCTGCATTCCAATGTTTGAGTTGCTTTTCAATGTCGGAAAGAGCAAACCAAGCTTCTGCATCTTTGGTAAAATGATCGATATAATGCCGATAACAGCAAGCTGCCGCTTCATTATAATGGAGTTGCTTGTAAATTTGCGCTGCATATAAAATATCTTCAGTATAGCTTTGATGCAAATCGGAATAAAACGCTTGAGAAAAGGTTTGTGCAGATTTAAATAAATTTTGGTTAGCTTCGTAAGCGAAGGCTAACAATTCTAGAAGTTGAGGATGATGATAGCATTCTAAACTTTCTAGACATTGAATAGCTTCTTCGTAATAACCTTCTTCGCAATTTTTTTGAACTTCTTGGACGATTTTTTCAAGATCATAAGCAGGTTTAGATGATTTACATCCTCCTACAAATAGTATTAAAACGCTCAAAAGCCATCGCCCCATGTTTTTTTATTTCACAAAAAAATTACTTTTTTGGCAACGAAATTTTGTACTTATAAAAACTTTGCCACTATGAAACTGTAAATATTTTTTGAAATGAATATTTTTACAAAATTTTTAATTCTTTTATGCTGAATTTTTGTATGCTTTAATAAACTATTGATGGTGTTTTTTACTTCATCTTTTGCAAAATATTTAATGAATTAAAATCTTTCCCATTGACAAGCTTTCCTCTTTTTCATTCCATATTAAACATAAACGATCTTTGAAAGGTTGGGGGTGTTAAGGATTCGATTTTGCAGAAGAGGTAAAGGCGGCAGGTCGGAGATGATGGTTGGCTTCGTCATCAATCCATCGCAACAATAAATGAAAACAATGTTGTAAAATTCCCAAGCGCTTCCTTCGCGGTAGCTGCTTGATCTAATGAATTGTCAAAAAAATACAATTCTGCTTTCAATACCGATGCTCGTTACGTGTTGAGGGCTGTTTGAGCGAGTATAGCGGAAAGAGTTGCCGATTTTCGCCGTATCTTAGGTAACTTGCAAAGTGAAACATGTGCCTATGGCATCACTTTGGACTTTAACAAGGTACTATATCTGTAGAAGTTTTTATCGACACTGTAAAAGACGCGGGTTCAACTCCCGCCACCTCCACCAAAGTTTCTAATAGGATATAGTAGTATCCGTTTTATCTTTTTTTAAATATTTTTCAGATTTTCCAAAATCCCCTTAAGATTTTAGCAAAAATGCCGATAGTATAAACTATAGAGCGAGAAATATTTTATGAAAAACAAAATAATTCTAGTATTAAGTGGCCTAATAGCGGTAAATACCACATTAGGAAATATTGGAGGAGAAGAAGATGTGTTTGAGACAAAAGAAGACGTATTTGGATCGAACGAAGCTCAACTGGTACATCAAGAAACGGCAACAACTAACAATGAAGTAAAAGAGAAACCTACAATAGCAAACGAAGAATTAAAAGTACAAGTGATTCCTGATTGGGATGCTTTTTACGAAAGAAATGGTTTTGTGATTCAAAAAGGTATGGATCAGTAT
>JBKSMP010000007.1:0-60767 GCA_046881885.1 Opitutales bacterium | reverse complement strand
ATCAGGATCGATGAGCTTTATTAGACAAGGTCTATAAAGCATGTTTATATTAAGGAATCGTTTTAGTGCTAAATTAGATTCTAAATCACGACTAATTTTATGCCAATGGGGAATGCGATGATTTTCTGCAAAAATTTCATTACAGGTAATTTCAAACCTAAATGTTTGAGACCAGTCTTCATATTTTTTGAGTTCGATGTGAGCACCAGCACTCCCCATCAACGCAAACTTAAACTGGAAGCCTAGGTCCGGATGTTGGTTTTCCCAGAATTGGAAGGCTTTCCAGAGGTTTTGGCCGCTGGGGAGCTTGAGTTGTTCTTCGACGAGGAGTCGAATGTTCGTTTCTAAGTTCGTTCGTTTTTCTGCCTCAATAGTGTCGAAGTTGAAAAAGTGCGAAACTTTTCCCCAGTTAATCGTGTCCGCATGGACGTTTGTACTAAATGGACGGAGGGCCATCCATGCCATAGCAAGTATCTTGCAAGGTGTGTTCATATGTAATCCTACAGATTCGTGTTGAGTTTAAAAGCTAAAGTATGAGTGTCTTAATTAACGTATTTTAAGATAAACAAATGGGTTTGGGCCTTTCTTCCGGGGAAGAAAAGTTGTGTTCGTTTTCAAGGTCCAATATCCAAGGTCCGCAGATATCGTCTTTTTTTCGACCGCAGACGGGGTGATTCGAAGCCACCCTAGTTTTTAGTGTTTTTCGCACTTTAGCAAAAGATATCATCCTTTTTACATTCTATTAATTTTAGAATGAATTGTAAAGAATCTTTTTTGCAACCTTCTCTTATAAAACCTACCTTAAATGTTTTTAGTTTTATAAAAGTAGTGTTTGTTGCATCTTTTGTAGTGAAAATTTATTTTATTGGTCAGGGATTTAAGATAATCAAATGGATTGTTTATTTTATAAGTGGTATATCCATTTTTATCATTTCTTTGATCTCAATGATACACGTAACAATGGGCACACCCTTTGCTTTTTTTATACAGCTATGCCAAGGATTCAAAATGTCTCTATTCCTTAGCTACGAAGAACAGCATTTATTGTAAACGTGTCCCTTTAAAAGCTTCGCAAGGAAAAACTTTGGTTTGTGGGAATAAACATGATCCCGGTTGCAAAACTGCGTTACAGCCAACTTCTGCATAATCTCCTAAGATCGCACCAAGCTTTTTTAATCCCGTTGGAAAAGGATCGTTGTTGATGTCTCGCATGGAGATGGGCTGGCGATCAAAACGAAGATTGGATAAAATCGCCCCAGCCCCCAGATGAGCTCCTGTTCCCAAAATAGAATCCCCTACATAGTTAAAATGTGGGACTTGGACGCGGTCTAAAAGAAGGGCATTTTTGAATTCGCAAGAATTACCAAGCACACAACTTTCTCCAATAATCACATTTCCACGAATATATACTCCGGGACGTAATTCGCAATGATTTCCAATGTAGGCTGGCCCTTGAATCGTTCCAAATGCTGGCAAACGTACGTTTTCTCCAATAAAAACATCACCCTCAATAATGAAATTTTGCGGAATAGGTGAATAAATACGATTTTCTAATGGTGTTTTTGCAAAAAAAGCTTTAAGGGCTAGTTGAATATTCGGAATCCATTCATAAACCGGTTGTTTAAGATCAAAAAAGTCGTTAAATATCCAATCGTCCTTGATTTCATTAAATAGTTGCGATGCGTGTATCATTTTTATTGCCTTCTTTAACAGAACAAAATAAAATTAGATTTATGGCAAGTTCTATTAATTTTATTCTTACAAAAGATGGTGTGCAATTGGTTGCAGGCGATGAACCATCAGAAAATGAAACCCGTAAAGAACAAGATCAGGAGTAAATTATGAGTGTAAAAATGAATCCAGATTTACCATCAACTTCTATGATTCCTCCAGTCGAAGCTTATGTTCCTGTGCAGCCTGTAACTAATGATGTACAGAAATTTCAGGAAGAAAAAGAAAAACCTGCAAAACATTGGACTGAAGATCGTGTTATGAATACCTTTGTTGAACAGAGTCTTGCGGGTTTACGGAGAAATGCTGAAGAAAAACTTAAGCATTTTCGTAAAGAATTGGAAGAAGAGGAAAGCTTTGGCCGTCGCTAATTATTAAACATCCTGCAAAAGTTCCAAGTTCAACCTTGAAGTGCAACCTTTTACTTCTTTTGTTGAATTTGCAGTTACATTTACAATTTTTTTGACAGAAAGCGTGTAATGTGATACATTATTACTTACAAGGAAGTTTTATGAAATGTGTCAAATGTGTCAAATGTGTCATTTTTATGTTTTTAGCAAAAGCAGTATGCTATGGAGATGCTCGGGAAGATTATATCAAAGCGTGCAAACTTGTTTCGGCTTTAGATCTAAGCTCGGAAAGCTTATGTCAACAAGCTGAAGAGTGCAAAATTACCAATACAGTCACTTTTTTTATGCAGATTCATTTTTGCGCTTTTGGTATTCAACGAAAAGATCGGCAATTAATTGATATTTGTATAGAACGTTTTAAAGAAGTTGGGCAGCAATTGCCGAAGGCTAAGAAGCTTTTAAAAACTTTTGATGAGGTTTTTTGTGATCATAGTCACTTGTTAAATTACTATGCCATGATGAACCATGGATATGAAATTGCTGCAATAGGATACTATATAAAATGTGTTCGCCTTGTAAATTCAGACCCAAAACTCTTTGCTACAATTTATGAAACCTATAAAACTTGCATTAAAAAATATAACGAAACTCAATAAATTTATTTTTATTTTTGTAAATTTATGCCCTTGGATACTTGGAAGTACTAATGGTGGGAAGGTTTCTGTTAATAGTGTAACTGAGACTTCTTTGCTTGTAAAAAAAGATGACAAGCCAGATGATGAAGAAGCTTACAATGCTTTTCTAAAAGTCGCAGAAGCACAAAAAGAAGCAGATGGCTTACATTTATTTTTCTTTAAGGTTGGGCATGGTAATTTCATTTTGGTGAGGGATAAACATAGTGCTATAGTCGTCGATGCGGGGGGAAATAAAACTGCAGATATAACGGCTTATATTGAAGAGCTCTTTAAAACATGTTTAGGAAATGCTACTTTACGCCAAATCATCATTACACATAATCATGAAGATCATACTAATTATGTAAAGGATGTGAAAGAGTGGGCAAAGGGAGAATTAAGCAGCGTTCAAAATCCATTTCATTTGTCTTCTAGGGTAATAAGCAAACAGTATGAATTGAAACTAGTGCAAATAAAAACAATCAAAGGCTTCGAAGGTATAAGCTCAATTTTTGATATGTTTCCAATACACAATACAGGTTTATCCTTTTTGCATCCATTAACTAAAATTACAACAAAAAATAAAAACGACAAGTCCAGTGTTTTCGTTTTAACGTATCAGGGGATAAAGGTTTTATTTACAGGAGATGCTACAGGATTATCACTCGATAATTATGTTGAGAAACATCAAGAGGGGGACAATGCTATTGTTGATGCAAACAGAGAATTATTAAAAAATATACATTTATTTGTCATGCCGCATCATGGATCCTCTACAGAGGATAGTTTCCGATGGACGCTATATGTAACAAAGCATAGTCCTAATTTATTAGCATCTGTTATTTGCGGAGATCCTTTTGTGGATAAATATAAAGATGTACGAAATTGGGTTCGAGATATTTCTTGGCCAGATTCTATGCGAAATAGAGATATAAATAATTTAATTTATTATTGGAGTGCTCGATCTGAAGTGCATAAAAAACAGACAAATACCGCTCTTTTTATAACAGGAGCAGAACCTTGTCGTTGTGTTTATTTTAAAATACAAGGTGGGAATCTTTATAAATATGATAGCACTAATAAAAACTTCGTTCATTTGGTCAGGAGAGATGTAGGTTTGAATGATCTATATGAGGATAATGATAAAGTCGTAAAAACAGAACATGTTACAGGAGAAATACAAATGAGCAATATCCCTATGAATGGTGGCGGTTTTGATAGGGAAAATTCTAAAAAAGACTCCTTTAATCCAGGTCTTTCGTTTACTCCAATAAAAAAGAAAGAGGAAAAGGAGCAACGAGTTTTTACATCTCGGGAAAATCAATACGTTTTCGATAATCGTATAGAGATGGTAGAGCAAAAGGAAATTCAAGAAAATGGACCTAACGGCAATGCCATATCTAAAGACGATGACGAAGAAAATGGGATGAAAGAAGAGAAAGATATGAGTTCAGCCTTCCCATCAAACGTATATAAATTTCAGGATGCCTTTGATGATAATAATGACTACATGGCATACGCGAGTTGATCTAAAAGTATGACGTAGCTAGATGAGAACGAAAGTAGCCTCCCGATACGAGAGGCTGATTTTATTAGACATTCCGCAAAAAATCCTCGCAAAAACCGCCAGAAAATCGAGTGTTTATGCGTTCTAGAAGGTAAAAAATAATGTCGAAAAAATCTAAGCCCTCAAACGGTAACTTTTATCAGTATTCATGTGACATAACAAACTTTTTATGTCCGACTTTTGTAGAAACCCTATTGAAGAAGTGGCGCTCTCGTCGGGACTCGAACCCGAATCTTCGGCTTCGGAGGCCAACGCTCTATCCAACTGAACTACGAGAGCACACTCTACTAAAGGAATTTTAAAAAGCCTTTTTTGTCAATAAAATTAAGAAAATCTATTGAGTGGTTTAATACTGAAATCTCTTCTATAAGTAAAGATTACGCTTGCCAAGGCGGGAGTTTTTATAGACATTAAGGGGTATGAGTTTACCATCGGTATTATTATTTGGGCAAACAAACGTTGGAAAGAGTACGTTATTTAATCGTTTAAGTCGTTCAAAGATGGCGGTGGTTTACGATCAACCGGGTGTAACGCGAGATTTTATTACGACGACGATCGATAATCATTATCAATTGATGGATAGTGGTGGTTTATTCAGTCCAAGAGATGCGTTTTCGCAATCGGTTGAAAATCGGGTTTGGGATGCTTTGCAGAAGGCTCAATGCATTGTTTGGGTCTTAGATGGTCGCAAAGGATTGACGCCGATGGATCGTCAGATTTCTCAAGATTTGCGTCAGTTAAATGTACCGCTTATTTTAGCTGTTAATAAGATTGATACCGAAAGAGAAGAATCCAATTTAGCTGAGTTTTATCGTTTGGGTTGGGAAGTTTTGATACCGATTTCTGCAGAACATAATATCAACATTGATTTATTGAAGGAAGCGATAGAACAGGTTTTGCCGGGTAAAGGTGATCCTGTAGCGCCTGTAGAACTGACCTCACAATTTGCTTTAATCGGTCGTCCTAATGTCGGCAAATCCTCTCTTACAAACGCCTTATTGAAGGAAAATCGTGTATTGGTTAGCGATGTGGCGGGTACGACTCGAGATGCGATTGAATGTCCTTTTTCTTGGACCTTTAGGAAGACGGGACAAACGGAACATTTTATTTTGGTGGATACAGCAGGTGTGCGCAAGCAGACGACAGATGCGGTAGAGTTTTTTTCATCGGTTCGTACCAACGCTGCCCTTAAAAAGGTAGATATTGCGGTTATCTTATTAGATAGTTTGACGGGACCGACTGAAATTGACAAAAACCTTATCAATGAGGTTTCGCGATTGGGTAAAGGCTGTATTTTAGCTGTTAATAAGTGGGATATTGCCCGTGAACGTTTGGCTGAAAAAGGGAAAAATCCAGAAAAATTTCAACAAGAATTTTTGGAGGAATTACGTCGTATTTGTCCCTTCTGTGATGCTCCAATTGTTTTTATTTCTGCTAAGTCCCATGAAGGTTTGGAGTTGTTTCTGAATCAAATAAAAGCCCTTCAAAAACGTTTGCAGACGCAGATTACGACTGGTGCTTTAAATCGTTTCTTTCAAAAGTTGCAATTGCAGAAACCGCCAACATCCTGTCATGGTAAGCATTTTAAGATTTATTACGCAGTACAAAAGGAACAAACACCTTTAACTTTGAAAATCTTTTGTAATCGGCTTGTTTGGTTACCTCAAGCCTATAAGCGGTTTTTAGAAAATAGTTTACGTACACAATTCAAATTGTCTGGTTGTCCAGTTGTTTGGGATTGGATTGAAAAACCTAAGCGTGAAGTTTTGCCAGAAGCCCAATGAGTTCTTCAAAGTGTGAACTAGAAGCTTTTGAAAATTTTCTTAAGCAACGAGCGTATTCGTCTTATACGTTACGTAATTATTTGCGAGCCGTACAGCGTTGGTTGGATTTTTCTGAAGAGCGTGGTTTTTCTTTTACGGTAGGAAGCCATTTGAAGCTTTTTTTGCAAAAACGTGCAGTAGGAAAGCGTACGCTAAATAATGAATTATCGGCATTGCGTACCTTTTTTCAATTTTTAGAAATAAACTCCGGAATTGTGATGCCTGCTGAGTTTGCAGACATAAGTCCAAAGTTTGAATCTAAGTTGCCGCATTTTTTCACTGTAGAGCAGATAAAATTGCTTTTAGATATGCCCGATAGGTTGTTTGCAGATGGCAAACTGACAGAGTTCTTTTGGAAGCGCGATAAAGCTTTATTGGAATTACTTTATGGGGGTGGTGTGCGTGTTGGTGAAGTAGTCAAATTGCGCTGCGAACATGTAGATTGGGAAAACCGTCTCATTCGTATTTTAGGGAAAGGCAATAAAGAGCGGATGATTCCGATTGGTATTCCCGCACTTAACGCTTTAAAAGCCTTGTATGCTTGCAAACCGACTCAAGTGCTTATACCAGGGGAATCTGGTAAAGCGCTAACTACACGTTCGATCCAGTTACTTGTGAAGAAATATCTTATTGCAGCCCATTTGCCCTTAGATATGACTCCGCATAGTTGTCGGCATAGCTATGCTACTCATTTGCTTCAAAATGGTGCGGATTTGCGTATTGTCCAGGAACTTCTTGGACATGCCAATCTCTCTACAACGCAAAAATATACGCATGTAAATATCGCGTATTTGCAAAAAGTTTATCAAAAATCTCATCCGCAAATGTGAGATTATGGATTGAAGTTTTGGGAAGAATCAAATATCATTGCATTTTATAAGCAATATAGTATTGTGGATGGTTATGGAAACGGTGCTCTCGGTTAAAGATTTACGTGTACAATTTGCGCAAGAGGACGGTTTTGTGGAGGTTGTGCATGGGCTTGATTTTGAGCTGCATAAAGGAGAAACCTTGGCTATTGTAGGAGAAAGCGGTAGCGGGAAATCGGTTACGGCATTAGCTTTGACGCAATTATTGCCAAAAAAACCGAAATGTGTTTTATCGGGTGAAGTTTTTGTAAACAATACTGGAAATTTATTGCAATATACCGAAAAGCAATTGCAAAAAATTCGTGGCAAACAGATTGCGTATATTTTTCAGAATCCATCGACATCACTCAATCCTGCATTGACAGTTGGGTATCAAGTTGGAGAAGCGGTACGCTTGCATCAACCGAAGGTCAAAGATATAAAAAAAGTAGTTTTAGAAACACTTAAAAAAGTAGGGTTAAAAAACGTTGAACGTTGTTATAAAGCCTATCCATTTGAATTAAGTGGTGGGATGCAGCAACGTGTGATGATTGCAATTGCGTTGGCTTGTAAGCCTCAAATTTTGATTGCAGATGAACCTACAACAGCTTTAGACGTTACTTTGCAAAAACAGATTATGGATCTGCTTAAATCGCTTCAAGCTTCTGAAAATTTGTCAATTATTTTAATTACGCATAATTTGGGCCTTGTAAAGAATTTTGCACAGAATGTACTAGTCATGTTTCGTGGAAAAATTGTTGAACGAGGCAGAACAGAGCAGATTTTGTCCCAAGCGCAACATCCTTACACACAAGCTTTAATTAATTGCATTCCTTCGCTCAAAAATCCGCAAAAGAAATTAATGAGTATTGATTACGACGCATTAAAGGATTGACTTCTAAAGACCTTCATTATGTAGTAAACTCATATGGGTAAGGCCGTATTTGAACTTAAAGATTTGTCCTTAACGCTGGAAGGAAATCTTGTTTTTGAAAAAATAAATTTAAAGTTAGTTGCAGGGGAATTGCATGTTTTGTTGGGCCCTAATGGTGTAGGGAAAAGTTCGCTTTTAAAGGCGATAGCAGGCCATCCTTCTTATGCAGATGTGAAGGGGGAGATTTTGCTTAATCAAGAAGCAATAAAAGCGTTAGCGCCTGAAATAAGAGCTCGAAAAGGGTTATTTGTAGCGTTTCAAAATCCTTGTGAAATAGAAGGATTAACGCTTGCTAATTTTTTAAGAAACACCTTAAAAGCGTTTCCAGAACATCCAGGTCACAAATGGAAAGCTACCGAATTTTACAGCCATTTATATGAATTATTAGACGCAGTTGGCCTTCCAAGGAATTTTACATCAAGAGCCTTGCATTGTGGCTTTTCGGGCGGAGAGAAAAAGCGCTGTGAATTGTTGCAATTGATGTTATTGCAGCCTCAATTGGCATTGTTGGATGAGCTTGATAGCGGTTTGGATGTCGATGCAAAAAAGCGCGTCATTCATATCCTTCAAACCATGCGGCAAGAAAAGGAGTCGTGTTTTTTTGTTATTTCGCATGATTTTGAATTTATTCGTCAATTGCAACCGACGAAGATTCATTTGCTAAAAGATCGGCAATTGTATTCTGGGGGTAGCACATTTTTAGATAAAATCGAGCAACAAGGGTATCAGTGGGAATGAGCGAGGTTGGTGTCACAAAAACGGATTATGCATTAAATGCAGGATTTGGGCTCAATGCAGATACAATCCGTTATATTTCTTCTGTAAAAGGAGAATCGGAAGCACTTTTAAATTTTCGCCTAAAAGCCTTAGAATATTTTTCTAAAGTAAGTTTGCCGAAATGGGTTCCAGAAACACTTAACGACATTAATTTTCAAAGTTTGCAGTATTATATTGCAGAAGGTCAACGGGTTAAAAAGACTTGGGAAGAGGTTCCTGAAGCGGTTAAAGAGACCTTTGAAAAGTTAGGAATTCCAGAAAAAGAACGTAAGTTTTTAGCGGGTGTTGAGGCGCAATTTGATAGTGAATTTGCTTATTCCAAAATGCACCAGCAGTTGCAAGATCAAGGTGTCATTTTTACAGATTCTCGAGAGGGATTAAGTCGTTATTACGATGTTTTTGCGCCTTATTTTTCAAAGGTTGTGCCGATACAAGACAACAAATTTGCAGCGCTTAATAGTGCCGTTTTTAGTGGTGGAAGCTTTATTTATGTTCCTAAGGGGGTAAAAGTTCAGCAGCCATTACAAGCGTATTTTCGGATTAATGCGGAGCGTTCAGGGCAATTTGAACGAACCTTGATCATTTTAGATGAGGGAGCGGAATTAATGTATATGGAAGGTTGTACCGCTCCTGCTTTTGATACACAAAATCTGCATTCTGCTGTGGTCGAATTAGTTGCGAAAAAAGGGGCAAAATTACAGTATGTTACCGTTCAAAATTGGTCTTCGAACGTCTTAAATATTGTTACAAAGCGTGGTTGGGCCGAAGAAGAGGCTGAAATCCGCTGGATTGATTGCAATATTGGCTCAAAAACGACCGTTAAATATCCTGGAATTTTGTTAAAAGGAAGAAAGGCACGTGGTGAGGTTTTATCGATTGCTTTGGCCCATTCAGGTCAACGGCAAGATACCGGTGCCCGTATTTTGCATTTAGCGGATGAAACCACTTCAAATATTGTTTCAAAGTCGATCTCAATTGATGAAGGTTGGGCGGGTTATCGCGGAAAAGTCTATGTTCAACCAGGATTAAAGGGTTGTAAAAACAGTACCGAATGTCATTCTCTTTTGCTCAATGATCAAAGTCTTACGGGAACTTTTCCTTGTGTAGATGTTTGTGGCGATACCCATTGTGTACAGCATGAAGCGAGTATTACGTCCTTAGATGAAGAGAAATTGTTTTATTTGCAGCAACGAGGCTTGAAGCGATCAGAAGCGGTTAGTTTAAGCGTAAATGGTTTTGTGAATGATCTTGTTCAAGCTTTTCCCTTGGAATACAGTGTTGAACTGAAGCGTTTGATCGATATGGAGGTGGAAAATGCAATTGGATAAAGTAGAAACAATCCGGCTCTACGAGGAAACGCCATATGGTTTTTGGTTAGAAAAGGAAGGATTGCCTTGTTTTACCTTTTTAGAAAACCAGAAAATTACTTCATGGATTCAGTTTGAGGCTATTGAAGCGTTCCATGTGATTTTTGGGCAAAATAGCCAAATTCAATTGTTTGAAGTAAATAATAAAGTTAGATACCAATTATTGCCTCAAGCTTGTGTGCAGCATATAGGGACTGAAAGTACTAAAAATTTGCAATTTTCGCTTCATCAAGCCGCTACGCTTAAGCATTTTACACGAATAAATTCGAGTAAACCTTCGGAAGAATCCATTTCAATTCGCTTGTTAGAACCCAAGGCCGCAGTTGATTGGCAAGAGGGTTTGTACTTAACTAAAGGTGAGCGCAAGCTGTCTATTGAAATTGATCATTTGGCACCACAAACACAATCTAATTGTTGTGTTAAATCGGTTTTGGAACAAGCAAGCAAGTTGCAGTTTATAGGGAATGTGTATGTTCAAAAAGAGGCGGAAGAAGCAGTAGCCCATCAACGGAATCTAAATCATGTGTTAGATGCCGATTCTCGCGTTATTTCTTTGCCTAACTTGCATGTTTTCAATCGAAAAATAGAAGCTTCTCATGGTACTGCAACGCAGCCGATTCCAGAAGAAATTTTGTTTTATTTAAGGTCTCGAGGCCTTTCATTCGATCAAGCTAAGCAGGTCTATTTTGATGGCTTTTTAGGATATTTGCCTTTGGAACAAGAGTATGAATCTTGATGTAAATGATCGCTTAAAGGAACAGATTTGGGATGTACTTCGTACGGTTCAAGATCCCGAAGTTCGTTTAGATGTCGTTAATTTGGGCTTGGTTTATGACGTTCAGCTTACGCCTGCTTCCGAGAAAGGTTTTGATGTTAGCATTAAGATGACGCTTACTTCACCCTCTTGTCCTATGGCTCCTTACATTTTTCAATCGATCCATGAAGCCATTGAGTTTTTGGATGGGGTTGCATCGGTTAACATCGAACTTGTTTGGGATCCTCCCTGGTCTCAGGAGCGTATTTCAGAAGAAGGCAAGATGGAATTGGGCTTGCTCTAAGATCGAATCGTTTTGGCACTTTTCCTTTTGTAAGAATTTTATTCGGTACGTAGCACGATAAGTTTTTTAAATGATTTTTTGTCGAATAGAGCAAGAAGGATAAAATAGGAAGCAGCGTGAATACCAATCAGTTTTAAAAGTTGCAATGCCGCCGATAGCTTTGGCAAATTCCAGTCGCAGGTATTACAATGGCTATAGAGGCAATATGTAAAAAGCAGGAGGCAGATCCATTTTTTCCCTAAAATCCATGTGTAACGTAAACTGTAATGGATATAGCGATTTTTGATCAAATGCCATTGCAAGAGAAATTGGAGGCCTGTGCTGAGAATAGAAGCCCAAACAAGTCCTTCAATTTTGAGGTAAGGCATTAAAACTAGGGCAATTACTAAGTAAAAAATAAGCGTATAGCAGGATAGTTTTACAGGCGTTTGTGTGTCTTTATGGGCATAAAATACACGAGTAAGTAGCGAGGAAACGCCAAATAATGGTAAGCCTATTGCAAATAGTTTAAGTAAGGGTACGACGGCATCTACATCTTTTAATGAGAAGCGTCCCCAGCAAAAAAAGAGTTGTAATATAGGTTCCGCAAGAACATAAAGTGCGCAACCAGCAGGGAGCAACAACAATAACAATAATTCAAAGCAGTTTTTTAAGATAGTACCTGATTGTTGTAGCTTATTTTGTGCTTCAGCAAGTGAGAGTTTTGGTAAGAGTACCGAGATGATAGCAAATGCAAATAAGCCTAAAGGTAGTTCCAAAAAGCGGTTTGCTAAATAGAGGTAAGATACGGCTTCTGCATCGGTATAAAATGCTAAAAAACGTCCTAGTAGCGTGTTAATTTGGAAAATAGCTGCCCCGAATACACTTGGAATAAAAAGATGCCAAATGTGTGTTAAATCTTTATCCTTTTCCCAAATAAATCGATTGAGGGGAAAGCCCAATTTTTTCAATTGTAGTTTGGGTAAAAGCCATTGAATAGTACCTCCAATAACGACGCTTATCGACACAATAATGACTTGTTGCATGGGAGCCTGGGCAAAGGTACAGAGTCCAAGTCCTGTAAGCATGGATAAATTAAGAAAGACAGGTGAAAAAGCGGTTAAAGAAAATGTATCGAGTACATTGAGGGCACCATTAAACAATGCTGCAATACAAATGAACCATAAATAAGGTAGCATGGCATTTGTTAAATAAATGACAGTTGTCCACTTAGAATCGCTTATGAAAGGATCCATACATGCGAGTGTTAGCATGAAGATAAAAATACTAATAAATAGATAAATGCTGATGCGAGAGAAGAAGGAGTTTAAGAAGATATGTGCAGTTTCTGGATGTTTAACATAGCGTTGTGCAAAAACAGGAACAAAGGCCGAATTAAGTGCCCCTTCTCCACAAAGACGCCGGAAGAGATTGGGAATAGCAAAAGCAATGAGAAAGGCAGAGGCTTCCATCGATGAGCCTAAGATCGCAAAAAAGACAATATCCCGTAGCAATCCTAATATGCGGGAACAGAACGTTCCTGTAATCATTTGAATGATGGCTTTCATATAGGAATTAATGTGCCAGAGAACGCAAATGAGCTTTATTTACCCAACCATCTTCTGCGCGATCGTTGCTGACAAATAAGTAGGATTCACGTTGATCTTTAGACCAGCAATAGGTACCGATTGGCCATACATGTCGTGTAGGACTTGTTTCGGTAGGGGCAAAGCGTACAATGGCTTCTTCTACTGCGATGTATATGTTTTGATATTTATAATTTAAAGCAAGTAGAATGGCAATTAGACCACAAAAAATACTGCTATAAATGCAGCCCTTTAGAAGTATGTGTGAACGTTTAAATCCAACATAAATGATTCCAAGAAATAGAGAGCTCCAAAAGAAAATAAGACAGGTATTACGCCAAGTTTCCCAAGTGAAATAATTAAAGATTTGTTGGTACCAGATTGGGCTAAGTTGCGGCAAATTTGGATATGTAGCATATAAGTTTTTTTCAAATTGTTGCAGTTTGTTCCATCGAGGTTGGATTTGTTTGGCTTTTAAATAGTAAAATAAAGCATAACCGGGCTGTTGCTGAGAAGCGTACGCATTGGCTAAATTAAAATAGATTTGGGCGCTATCTGCAAAGGTTAAAGCTTTTTGATAATAATGAATAGCTTGTTCCCATTGCTTTTGGACCATCGCTTGATTTCCTTTTAAGACAGCGTTTTCAGCTTTTTCTTGTGAAATCGCGTGGACTGACAAGGGAAGAAAAAAGAGAAAAATCCAACGTATCATTTGAGTACCTTTAATAATTGTTTTAAAATCGATAAATTTTCTGGACAGAGACATGTTTTGCCACCGAAATTACTTTCTTGATAAAAAGCTTCACTTTGCAAGAGCCATTGTTGTTGCTCATCGTTTAAGGCAATCGAGAGAGCTTTAAAGCCTTGCAGTAAAGAGCTTGCGTCTGTAATCCCTTTTTCTTTTAGCAGAAACATAAGTAATTGGTGTGTTGCAGCGTAAAAGGCGGCTCCATCATTTGATTTGTGAGCTTGTTTTACTTCATTGTAAAGTGTTTGAAATTTTTTAGTAGCGAGCAAGCGTGCTTTATAAGCCTCATTATAGTTGTTGCGAAGATTAAAATACGCTGCAACCAAGAGGATGAGAGCAATAATGCCGCAGATAATTTGTATAGTTTTGATCGAAAAAGGCTTTGTCCAAACGACCGTATCGATAAAGATAGCATCAAAAGGTGTAGTGGAGGAAGATTCTAAAGATCCATTCGTTACAATCGCGCTAGAATAGCTTGCTGGAGAGCGTAAAGGCGGTTTGACAGTGATTTCATACAGAGGTTGTCGTGTTATCGTCTCATATTGACCTTGTACGGGATTAAAGAAACAAAGCGAAGCTTGCGGGGGTGTCGCATTCCCTTTTATAAGTGGAACAATTGTATACGTATAATCCATCTCTCCTGAGTAACCAAGATCATCTTTTGGTACAAAGTTGGATTTTGGATCATAAACACGCCATTGAGAAGCATCGTAGATCAATTGTGGTGCTTGTAGATTGTCAAAATTACCTGATCCTGAGACTTTTACAACATAAGTAAACGGTTCATCTTGAATAAATTCTTTGACTTGTGGCATTGGACTTGAAAGATTAAATTGTCCAATTCCTTGACTGAAGTTATCCGGTTGTGGTAGCGGTAATGGCAAGATGTCAATTTTGTAAGTACGAGATGTAATGGTAACCGGTTCTGCACTGTCAAACATGTTAGAAATTTGACGTAAAGCAGCTAACGGATCATTACTGTCAAATAGCGAAGTAACTCGACGAGAACGTTCAACTTCTAAATCTACCGTGAAAGAAAGGGTCTGTTGGCCTGATTGTAATGAACACAGAAGCGTTGGCCAAAAAAGACAAGCAAAGGTTTTGCCTTGGAGTTCTACGGCTTGTTTTTGTGGTGCTTCGATCAAATGAGACGCCGAAAAAGCATTACCTACTTTTTGGACTAAGCTAGACAATTGCCCACGCATTTGTGGCGGCGTTAAGAGATTAATTTTACTTGGAACGCATTGTCCCACATACCATTTTTGAGGAATAGAATTGTCTAAGGTTAAGTAAATATCCGTTTCTGGGCTTTGTGTTTCGGAGGTGGTTGTTCCAGATGCACTGACGTCTATGCGAGTAGCAGGAATGGTGTACGTTGCGTCATTTGTTTTTGCAGAAAATTCTGGAATCGTAAAATGGCCTTCTTGAGAGGGTGTAATGGAAAAATACCACGAAGTTGTTTGTTCAGATTTTCCATTAATAATGCGTGTTTGAGAAGATTTTCGTTCAAATTTTACCGTTATATTGGGAATAGTCGGCAAATTAAATTGAACATTGTTCAACAACTGATTTGCGGAAATAATCCAATAGGCTTTGGTCCCTAAAGGTACAGGATTAGGTTGAACTTGTGTTGAGAATACTTGGGCATTTAGCGATGTTCCCAACAAACTAACGAAATAAAAAAAATGAAGTAAATACCTTTTCATATTACCAATCTTTCAATACGTTTTCTTCTGGAAAAGAAGTTGGATCTTGTGAGAAATTTACCGGCAAAACACGTTCATCATTTTTTGCTTTTTGCAAAATAGCTTGCATTTCTTTTTCGTTTTTTTGCTCATTGGACTGAGGAGCTGATTGAGCTTGATTTTCTTTTGAAGGTGGTGTTTGTTTTTGTTCTGAATTTTGGTTTTGGGGTGTGTTTTTCTGCTGCTGATTCGGCTGTTGTTGCTGATCTTGATCTTTTTTATCGTTTTCTTTATCTTTGTTTTGAGAATCGTTTTGCTTGTTTTGCTGATCCTTATCTTGATTTTTTTTGTTCTGGTCTTGCTGTTGATTTTCTTGCTCTTTCTTCAATTTTTCTAATTCTTTTTTGGCAAGTTCTAAGTTATGTTTAGTATCTTCAGCTTCTGGATTTAAGGACAAAGCACTTTCGTAATTCTGAATGCTTTTTTCAAGCAAAGGAATTTTTTCTTCTTTATTTTCTGCATCATCTGCTTGTTGAAAGTAGGTATTGCCTAGATTATAGAAAATCGCTTCTTGTAATTCTGGTTTTTGACACTTTTCTAGAGCCCTTGCAAAGCTACTTTCGGCCGAAGAGAAATCTTCTTGTTGGTAATAATATCGGCCTAAATTATAATGTCCTTGCCACTCTTGAGGATATTTTTTGCAGTAACGTTCCAATTGTTGTTGAGATTCAGCAGCATTTAGCGTAAATAGCGAAAAAAAAGTGATTAAGAAAACAAAGAAAATATTCATTTTTCAGACTTTCTTTTAATAGGATACAGAATAGCTTCTAGTAAAAAGCATAGCAAGGCTAAACTTGCGAACCAAGTATAGCGTTCAACCGGTACTTTTTCTACGCTTTCAAAATTCTCATTAGGTAAATGCTTGATAGCTGTATTATAAATCTGCTTCAAACCTTCGCCTGCATTTCCTAAAGGCACATAAAATCCGCGAGTAATTTGCGCAATTTGCTGCAAAGTAGCTTCGTCTAAACGTGTAATAACTGTTTTTCCAGTTTCGTCTTTTAGGTATTCCGTTAACCCGCGATCATTTGTGATACCAATAGGGGCTCCCGTTGCCGACCCAATACCAACTGTATGAATGGTAATACCCAACTGAGCCATCTTTTGCGCACATTTAAGGGCATCTCCAGACAAATTTTCTCCATCTGTTAGTAAAATAATTTGCTTATAACGAGCGGTTTCGTCGAAGATTGTAGCAGCTAATTCCATAGCTTCTGACAAGTTGGTTCCACCTTTAGGAATGATATCCGTATCCAAGCTTTGTAAAGCCAGCTTAAAAGCTCCGTAATCACCCGTAGAAGGACACTGCAAAAAAGCACTTCCCGCAAAGGCTATCAGTCCAACTTGATTCCCTTTTAAGGACTTTAAAAGCTCTTCAATACTCATTTTCGCAAGTTCTAAGCGATTAGGACGAACATCATTGGCTAACATACTTTTTGAGGTATCGATAGCAAAAACGACGTTAAGTCCCGCTTGTTGGCGCTTTTCGGTGATAAAACCCCATTGAGGTCGAGCTAAAGCCAAACCTAAACATATAAAACCTAAACGGAATAAACATTTTCGTACCCATTGCCAAGCTTTCCCATAGCGTTTTGGTCGCATGTTTGGTAGTACTCCCCATGTTTGCAACAAAGCCTTTTCTGTCTTTCTACTTTTCCAGCATAAAAAGCAGGCCAATAGATATAAAACCAGAAAAAGAATGCCGATTTTAGGATTTGCAAAGGTCATGATAATACTTTGTACCGAGTTAATTTTAGAAAATATTCTGTACTTAAAAATATAAGTGCCAGCAACAAAAACCAAGGGAAAAATTCATTGTAAGTTTTAAAGCCCTCCAGAACGATTTTACTTTTTTCTAATTGATTGATTTCTTTATAAATGGCTTTTAAACTATGAACATCATAGGCTCTATAAAAAAGGCCACCGGTTTTTTCTGCCATTTGAACCAAAGTCTGCTCATCTACCGGAAAAACTTGGTCATTACCGACCATAATGGTATAAATTTTTGTCTGAAAGCTTTTCGCAATATCGGCTGCTAAAAGCGGTGCAACATTACCATAATTATTAACGCCATCTGTCAATAAAATGATAAGCCGCGTTTTGGCTTTTAAGTCTTTAAGGCGGTTGATACTCATTGTAATCGCGCTTCCGATCGCCGTCCCATCTTCAATAAGGCCAGCATTCAAACGATCTAGATTTTTCAACAACCATGCGTGATTTAAAGTCAAAGGACTTACAAGGTAAGGATAACGCGCAAAAGCCACCAACCCAATACGGTCCTGTTCACGTTGTTGAATAAATTCACTTAAAACGGCTTTAGCCGCATGAATACGACTAACACGCTGCATCTGATTAACTGCAAAATCAGGAATTTGCATAGAGCTTGACAAGTCCAAGGCTAAGATCATATCAATCCCATTGCTTTGAGAATGCTTATGTTCAATTACTCCTCGAGGACGGGCTAAGGCTAAAATTAAACAAGAAAGTCCCAAAAAACGAAAGACAAATGGAATAAAATGCGGATTATGTGTTTTGCTTTGCAATAAATGAAGTGCAGAATAGTGAATGGAACGACAAGGTGACCAAAGCTTTGTCGCTATCCATAAGCCGATAGGCAGAATAAGGAGGCTTAAAAGAACCCAAGGATGGCTGAATTCAAACGTTTGCATGTGTTTCCTCGTTTGAAAGATTCATGGCAAATTTTTGTTGCAAGCATTTATCGGCCTCTTGAACGATTTCTTTTGCCTGATGGTACAATTTTAGCCTCATTTCATAATTAAATTCTTGTTTCGTAAATTTTGCCAAATCGCACGATTTTAATAATTGATTGATGGAGTTCTTAAGGTCTTCGTTTAGTTCATTTACTTCCTTAAGTTTTTCTAAAACTTCTTCGGTCGTGCTTTCCGGTGCTGGTAGGTTGAAAACATCCGCTAAATATTGCCGTACACTATCTGTAAGACCGAAAGCAAAAGGCTTTTGATCTTTTTGATGAATACGTTCAAGAGCGGCGTCTAAGCCTTGTAACGCTTTTGTGAAAGGACTAAGCGGAACAACCGTTGGGGCCATTTGTTTGTTGCGCCATTTGCGGATGAAACTACCTATAAGGAAGATAATTAAAAGTCCTAAAAGAATGGATACACAATAAAATAAGGCATGATGTGGTAATGCAACCTCAGGTCGAATGTCAAATAATTCTTCTTTCTCTTCGTCATCAACCTCCCCTTCTTCAAGCATTCCTTGGTCTTGTTGATCAAGTGAATCTGTAGTGCTTACTAGGGCGGCAGGTTTATTTTCTGGGGCTTTTAAAGAAGAGTTTTCTTGTTCTCCTTGAATCCAAGAAGCCAACAAAACCATACAAATAAAAAGTCGTTTAAATCCTATCATTTGAGTTGTTGACGTCGCTTAAAAAACGCTTGTAAAGTGTTTAAATAATTTTGCCCGTTTGTGAGCTGTAAAAAATCAATACCTTTTCGCTGACATAAGGTTTGTATGAGTTTTTGCTGAGACTTTTGATGTGCGGCAAATTGTTCTCGAAAGCTTTTATTGCGTGTATCTAAGTAGAATGTTTGGCCTGTTTCTGCGTCTTCAAGAGCCACATAACCTACATTAGGGATTTCCTGTTCACGTGGATCGTTGACTTGAATGCACAATAAATCATGATGCTGATTTAGGCGACTTAATGCCGAAAGTTCCTGAGAAAAATCGCTTTTAGTTGTCGGCATAAAATCTGAGATAAGACAAATAATCGCTTTTTTCTTTTGAAGCTGCCCTAGCGCTGTTAAAGCAGCACATAAATCTGTTTGTTTATGTTCAGGTTGGAAAAATAAGGTTTCTCGAATTAAACGCAATAGCTGCTTGCTCCCTTTGAGCGGTGGAATAAATTTCTCTACCTTGTCAGAAAATAAGAACAATCCTACTTTATCGTTGTTTTTTAATGCAGAAAAAGCAAATACACTTGCGATTTCGGTTGCAAATTCTCGCTTAGATTGGCCAACAGAGCCACAATGTGTAGATCCGCTAATGTCAATGGCCAATAGTAAGGTTAGTTCACGCTCTTCGCGAAACACTTTGACAAAGGGTTTACCAAGTTTTGCAGATACATTCCAGTCTATAAAACGAACTTCATCACCAGGGGTGTATTCCCGAACTTCTTCAAAATTGATACCTTGTCCCTTAAAGATACTGTGATAAGCACCACTAAGCGCATCATTCATTAAGACGCGTGTTCTTAATTCAATTGTACGCACTTTTTGAAGAATGGTACGTGCTTTATCTTCGGACAACATCAGGGGACAGGAATGGTTTCGAGAATTTTTTCAATGATGTGATCTTGCGAAATGTCTTCAGCTTCTGCCTCGTAAGACAGGCCAATGCGGTGTCTTAAGACCAAGGGCGCCATCGTTTTAACATCTTGTGGGATGACATAACCACGATGCTTTAAAAATGCCCAGGTTTTTGAGGCAATTGTTAACGCAATTGTTGCGCGTGGAGAAGCGCCAAACCGTAACAAATTTTTAATATTTAGGTGATATTTTTCCGGCGTTCGTGTTGCATACACAAGATGTACAATGTAATCGCGAATTTTATCATCAATGTAAATTTGGTCAATCCATTGACGGCTTTCAAAAATTTCTTTTTCAGATAAAATGCTCTGCGGTTCTTCGGTGGGTTTCAACGAAGCTTTTGCATCCAAAATCGCGCGTTCTTCTTCCCACGAGGGGTACGAAACGTTTAATTTTAACATAAAACGATCTACCTGGGCTTCTGGTAAGGTGTAGGTACCTTCTTGTTCGACGGGATTTTGAGTTGCTAGAACCAAAAATGGATTTTCAAGCTGATACGTTGTTTCGCCAATCGTAACTTGTCGTTCCTGCATACCTTCCAATAAAGCACTTTGAACTTTTGAAGGAGCACGATTGATTTCGTCTGCTAGCAAAATATTAGTAAAAATGGGCCCTTTTTTCGTTACAAATGAACCTGCTGAAGGATTGTAAATAAGCGTTCCAATGATGTCAGATGGCAACAAATCTGGCGTAAATTGAATACGTTGGAATTTAAGTTGAAAAACTTGGGCAAGGGTTTTAATAACCAGTGTTTTAGCTAATCCTGGCAGACCTTCCAAAAGGACATGCCCATTTGCCAGTAAGCCTACGAGTAGACCATCGACAACATGCTTATTGCCAACGATGGCTTTGTTAATTTCTGCTTTTAAAAGCTCAATCCAAGCCGTTTTTGCTTGAATTTGCTCATTTAATTCTGCCAAAGATACTTGTGTATTCGAGAACTCCATAAGTTAATATATAGTGTACTTTACTCAAACGATTTTGTCAATGGGTTTCTGTTAAAACTAATGAATAAGTTTTGAGGACAATCATATCTTTTTGAATTACGATTTGTTTTTAACTTTTCTTCAATTCTCTAGATAGACGGCGACGGGTCTTTGTAAATTATCTAAAGTAGTTTCCAATAATTGGTTTAGGGCGATAAATCCTTCTTCGTTACCAACTGTTATTTCGAGAAGACCATTAGAGTTTGGTTGAGAGCAAAAGCTTGTAAAGCAAAAATCACCTATTATACGAAGGTTTTTTAGGTGTAATTTTTTCAGATTAGGACAATTACAAAAGCAATTAGCTCCGATTTCTTCAAGGTCATCGGCTATTACCTCAGTAAGATTGAAGCAATTTGAAAAATTGTCGTCTTGTAGGTATTTAACCCCTTCTAAGATTACTTTTTGTAAAGTTGGGTGATTTTGGAAGCATCCATTGCCTAAAGTTAACAGTGGTATTTGAAGGCTTTGTGTTGTTTTAGATAGGTTTTGAGGTAAGTGTAGTTGGCGATTTCGATTTATAAGGGTATTTATCCAATCAGAAGCGAGCAACAAAAGACTATCACAAGAGTGTCCTTGCTTTAGGAAGTAAAAAAGATTGTTTTCATTTAAAAAGGCTAGTTGTTTGGTATGAACCTTTATGTCTTTAGGAATATCTATTGCGGCTCTATCATCGAATTGTAAGCCTTCAAAGATAGGAATATTAAACGTTAAATAAGGTTTTTGCGTTTTTTCTAAAGGTTGCCATACGATAATTGGAATTTCAAAGTTAATTTTTTTTATGAAGGGGGTATAATGTAGCCAACCACAGTTTCCTTCATAAAACTCT
The DNA here is from genome assembly GCA_046881885.1 of Opitutales bacterium. GTDB lineage: Bacteria > Verrucomicrobiota > Verrucomicrobiia > Opitutales > UBA9783 > JBKSMP01. The sequence goes on along the minus strand of JBKSMP010000007.1, from coordinate 39,425 downwards.
TCATCGGAAAAAACAGTCCAGACACTCCAATTAGGACATAACTGTGAAAAATTTGATACATCTTTTGTTGTTTTTATCGGAAAAGGATTGGTTGTAATTTTTTTGACTTTATTTTCATTAAAATTGGCAAGTGCTTTAAGTTGGGCTAAAGAATAAACCTTAATCGGTTCTTCAAATTCACCGATGGGTTGAATTTTTATGGCACTTAAACTTAAAGAATAATAGAAAATAAGAAGATAATAAATGGTTTTTATTTTCATAATAGCCTATAAAGCGGTCGTTTTTAGAAAAATTTTATCAAAAATTTATGAAATGGTTTTCCATAGTTAAAAATTAAGTAAAGTTTTCTAAGGGAATTTCGTAATTTTCTGGTTGATTGGGCGAGAGTTTTAGCTGTGTGCCATTAATGACAGTTAAGCTATCTTTTGTTTTTAAGGGGGTTAGTATCAGGCTTCCGTTATCTGATATAGATTCAAAGGTGCCTTCGAGTGTTTCTTTGCGATCTTCATCGTAAATCGTCACATTGTGTTTTAAATAAAGCCAAAAATGTTCATTGCCTTTAAGATATTGTTTGGCACCTATACGTCTAAACCAATAGAGTGTTTCTATGAAAAAATCTGAAAATAATTGAACGTTTTCAAAAATTTCAGATGTAGAATACGGTTTTTCTTTATTAAGAACTTGCTTTACGGAAGTAATGGGTTGGTCTATGGATTTGCCTTTTTGGGCCGTTAGATTGAAGTTGATACCAACACCTACGGTTGCCCAATATAAGTCATTCCAATTGCGGACCAAAGTCATATTGCCGCTCATTTTTTTATTTTCAAATAAAACGTCATTGGGCCATCGAATCTTGAAGTCTTTTTTACATTGAGAAATTTCATGTAAAAAACGACAGGTGCTAATTGCAGTGAGTAGAGAAAAAGGTAGAATTTGATCGGTTAAAAAGACAAGATTGATATGAAAATCGGTTAAATGGGAGGATTGCCAAGTTCTCTGGTGGGTCCCTATGCCTTTCGTTTGTTTTTCTGCAAAAACAACAATTAAATGGTTTGGGCGCATGCGATTAAACCAGGTTTGTTTGAGTGTAAAAGTGTGTGTCGACTCCAATTGATTAAAAATACAAAATTCTGTACTGGTTTCTTCGGGAGCAAAAAAATTAGCGAGGGTTGTTTTTTTCATGCAATCGAGTTTTTAATTGTTGGCGATAATTATAGAGGTCGGTTAGGGCTTTTTCGGCACCAATTGCTTTGGGATGATAAAATTGGCAAGCTTCGTCCCAATAACTTTGTCCTGAAATATTGGCTTCGTAATCGTGACTATATTTGTATGTTTGTTCACGATGCAACGGTGTTTGCTGTAATGCGTTTGGAACGCTTTGTAAATGGCCTGATTTTACAAAATCGCGTGCTGCATTCCAGGCAAGGTAAGCACTGTTACTTTTAGGCGCTAAAGCTAGAAAAACGGTTGCGTGTGATAAATTAATGGCGCATTCGGGTAGGCCAATTTTTTCACAAGCATTATAAGCAGCAAGGGCTAAATTGAGGCCGCGTGAATCGGCTAAACCAACATCTTCAGAAGCAAAAATGACCAATCTGCGTGCAATAAACAGTGGATCTTCGCCACCTTCAATCATGCGTGCAAGCCAATAAACTGCAGCATCTGGATCGCAACCGCGCATACTTTTGATGAAGGCTGAAATAAGATCATAATGGTCATTTTCACGAGCATTATAACTGGCATGCCATCGACTTAATTCCGTTTTAATATGTTCAAGTTCTAGTGTGCTTCCAATCGGAACGCTTGTGCACAAAAACTCAAGTAAGTGTAAGGCGCGTCGTAGATCACCATTGGCAATACGTGCAATTTCGCCCAAAACGACTTCGGGAACATTTAGTTTTAGATTGCCAAGACCGTGTTGTTTGTTTTCTAGAGTGGTTTTTAAAATAGAAACAATATCACTAGGTTCTACTTTTTTTAGCTCAAAGACGTAACTGCGACTCAATAACGGCGGAATAATATAAAAGGCAGGATTGTGTGTGGTGGCCCCAATAAGCTGTACGCGCCCTGTTTCGCAATAAGGAAGCAATACGTCTTGTTGGGAACGGTTGAAGCGATGAATTTCATCAATAAATAGAATCGTTTTTTCGCTATTTCGTTCTGCCAATTTTAATTTTTCTCGTAGCTCATTTAAGTTTGCTAAAACGGCATTTAGGGGAATAAGTTCTTTTTGTAAATGTTTGGCAATCAATTGTGCAAGCGTTGTTTTTCCGCAACCTGGAGGTCCATAAAGAAGGACATTACCACGACCATTGTTTTTCAGCCAATTTTGAAAAGCGCTTGTTTGAGAGAGCAAATGTGCTTGTCCGACCATGGCTTCAAGCGTTTGCGGACGCATCCGTTCCGGTAAGGGAACGTGGCGTTGAATCTGCTCTTCAAATAAGCTTACTTCTTCCATGAATTACCGTTGTTGCCCTTCTTTAATACACCAGCAGGCTTTTAAAATGGTTTCGTTTTCGTCGTATTGTAAGGTCTTTGTTTCCGCATTCCATAAATGTTGAATGAGAGCAAAGAAGTTTGCAGCTAACATTTGAGTTGCAGAAGCAGCTACTTTACGTTCCCAATAGCCTTCTCCTAACAAATAAACGCCATTTTCGGTTTGCGTATTTTCGCCCAATACTAAGCCTTCGGTGTTGCCTCCAGCTTCAACGGCGAGATCCACAACAACGCTGCCTGGTTTCATGGCGTTTAGCATGGCTTGATTGATGATAAGTGGGGCTTTGCGACCAAATACTTTAGCCGTTGTGATAACGATGTCTGAATGCGCACACGTTTCAAGCATGAGAGCACGTTGACGTTCCAATTGCTCTTCTGTAAGAGCCTTTGCGTAACCTTGCTGTGTACTTTCGGTTTTTCCTAAATCAATTTTTACGAATTTTGCTCCAAGGGATTGTACCTGTTCTTCGACTTCTTGACGCGTATCGAAAGCTTCGACACGTGCTCCTAGACGTTTAGCGGTTGCAATAGCTTGCAGGCCTGCTACACCAGCTCCAATGACAAATACACGAGCAGCTTGCAGTGTTCCTGCTGGGGTAACCATCATCGGCAAAGTTTTTGGCAAATAACGTAAACCTTCCATAACGGATACATAGCCCGCTAAGCTTGACTGTGAGCTTAGAGCATCCATTTTTTGTGCAAACGAAGTTCTAGGAATGCGTTCGAGGCTGATAACATTCGTTTGATTTTGTTTAAACGCTTCTAGCTGTTCTGGGAAACGAAAAGTGTCAAAAAAACTGACGTGCCAAGCCTTAGGTTTCATGTGTGCAATGTCGCTAGCTTCCAGTGGCAAAACATGTAAAACGAGGTCTGCAGCTTGCAAAGCTTCTTTTTTCTCGCTTGTAGAAATGATTTGAGCGCCTGCTTTTACATAATCTTCATCGGTATGTAAGCTTTTTAGGCCACAACCACTTTCAACTTGAATGGTAATGCCCAATTGAATAAATTTTTTAACCGTATCGGGAGTTACTGCAACTCGAGTTTCGTTTTCGCATTCTCTAGGAACAAAAATTTGCATAGTTTAATTAAATAGAGAAGCCTTTTCCCTTTTTCAATCTCTTTGTGAAAATTATTTCAAAAAAACTTGAATTTTTATAAAATATAATTACCTTTCTCTTTATAACATAGAATTTTATGCCAAGAGAACACGTAATTATTGAGTGTAGTGAAGCGCGCAAAGAGGGTAAACCTGTTTCTCGTTATATGACGACGCGTAATAAAAAACTTCAGCCTGAAAAAGTTGAAAAAATGAAATATAATCCTTTTTTGAGAAGACATACCTTGCATAAGGAAATTAAGGGGTAAATTCGTTTAAAAGTTTTAGAAAGAAGGACGTTCTACGAAGAGCGTCTTTTTTGTTTTTGTATAAAAAGAGATCCACGATATATTTCGTGGATCTCTTTGTTTTGCATTAATTCGAAGATTTTAATTTTTTTCTTTATTCATTTTTTGAGAAGACTTGTCCTTTGTTACAGGTTTTTTGACTAATTTTTTAGTAGTTTTTTTCTGTATGTTTTTGTTTTGAGGTTTTTTAATTGCAGTTGTTGTATTTGATTTTTCTTTTAATTTTAGAGCTTTTTCACGTTTGTTGAGTTCTTCAGCGCGAAGTTCTATTTGGTGTTGCATTTCTAATAACTGATTTTGTTGTTCCTCCAACTCGTCTTGCCAGTTTTGTAAAAAGGTAAGATCTTCTTCCATCTCTTCAGAAAATTTGTTTGTTTGCTCTTTAGAAGTTGGCGAATCTTTAGCTTGAACGCGTTCCTTTTGTGTTCGTATCTTATTAAGTTCGGCTTTTAGTAGTTGAACATGATTTTCTAAGCTTTTAATTTGTGTTTCTTTACTCTTTAGTTCTTCGGTTGTATTATCATTGTTTTGAGTTGTTGTTTCAGGTTTATTTTCTAGACTATGTACAAAAGAAAAACTGCTGCTTCCACCACCTCTAGGACGGTTTAATGCATCTTGGAGCTGCTTGCGTAAATCTGCTATTATTGCCTCTGAATCATTTTGGGTAGATTTTGCTAATTGCTTTTGCTTTAAATTATTTGCCAAAAGCGCATTTTGCTGTTGAAGTTGTTGAATTTCTTCTTCCAAGGTGATTATTTTTTCTCTTTGTTCTTGAAGTACTGCGTTCGCCGCTTCTAGTTGCGAAACTGCCCTGTTTTTTTGTTTTTCTAAAAGCTCTACAAGTAGAGAATTGTCTCCATTGGATGCTTTTGGATTCAGATTGTTTTGGGGGAATCTTGATTGTTTTCCGGTATTAGGTTTGTTCTGGTTTTCTAGAGTTCTAGGTGTTTTTGGCAAGTTGTTTTTCGAATCTAGAACACTATTAGAAGTAGGTGGAGTTTTTGTATTTTGAGATTGTTCCTTTGTGTGGTCGAATGTATTATCTAGATTGGAAGGTTTTTTAGGAGTTTTAGTATTGAATGATTGGACTTCATTTTCGTTATCTATTATTGCTCCTAAATCAGTAGAGTCTATTTTAATTATATCTTCAGTAGTACTTTCTTGCATTTGTTGTGCTATCATTTCTTCTATTTGGCCTAAGGCTTCATCGCTGATTGTATCTGTAAATAGATCGAGATTTATACTCTTATAATAATTATTAATTTGTGGGATGTCATTAGTATTTGCAACGACAGTTATTGAGGGTGTTTTTAAACTTTTTGCTAATGTTGGTGCTATGGAGCTTTCTGGAGATTCCTGGGTATATTTTTTTAAATTTTCTAAAGAAGTAATGAGATTTCTGTAATTCTGAAGTTTGGGAAATTTGGTTAAGTTTTTAACAGCTATTGAGTAAGTTGTATATCCGTTTGGGTCTGCGTTTCCCATTTGTTCTAAAGTTTTAGTAGATATTGGAAAATTTTCATTTAAAGCTGTTTTTAAGCTTTTTGCGAATATGAGTTCTTTTCGTTTCGTTTGTTCAATAATTTCATTTAGCCTTACGGATCCATCAGTAGCAAAAGTAATTTCGTGCTCAATCATTAAATCGAGTCTGATTTGTGTAGCAAGCGTATTTATTGTGTTTATTAAATCGTTAATACGCTTATTTTTTGCGTCAATTGCATCTTTAGCTGTTTGTTTTTTGTTGGTAGTAAGGTCGGCAATGTAGTCTAGAGCTTGTTGTTTTGCACTATCTTGATTTTGTTGAAAAAAATTATACAAAATATCTAGTAATGGGGCATGCTCTGGATGTGCTAAATTTCCGTTAGGGTTTGTGTGAAGTGTTTCTAAAAAGGCTATTTTATTTTTAATTGCTTCTTCTATTAAATCATCAAAGGTATGTGTACCATCGGGTTGATTAATAGAGTTAAGTATTACTTGAAGCTTGTTTCTTTGTTTTTTGTTTAAATTGTGAAGTTGTGCATCTATATAGTTGAAAGGGGCTTTGGTGTTTTGTGCGGTTTTGCTAGGATTTTTTAAATAGGTTTTGGTGAAATTGAAGACAATATCTCTAATAAACTCTATTATGTTTTTTAGTTTTTTGCTTTCCGCTTCGAAAACACTTACTCGGCTTTTGTAGGCCTTTAGAAAAGCATTACGTTGTTTTTCTGTATAAAGTTTTATTCTTTTTATGGGATTGCCATTTTGTGTAATGTTTAATAAGGTAAAATCATAATCTTTAGCCCCTAAAAAGACATTTTGATAATAAAAATCAATTAACTTTGGATAAGTCGTTTTGGTCAAAGGTCCTTTGCTTGGAAGATTGGGTTTTGGTTGTGTTGTTTTTTTGAAATTCACTTTTGTTTTTGTTTGTGCAACACTACTAAAAGGAGGAGGTGGTGGAACTCCCGAAGCTCCTGGAGGAGGTGGTGGAGGAGGTGGAACTCCCGAAGCTCCTGGAGGAGGAGGTGGTGGTGGAACTCCGTTCGATGGCGAAATTCCTGATGTTGAAAATGAAGGTGTAAAATCTTCGATAGATTTATTTAATGTTTTTTGAATTTTCTCAATTGCTTGCTCAAGGACTCGTGGATTGTCTGTATTGTTGAGGGCTTCTAATTCTAAGAGTAAGGTTTTGGTTCTTGCGTATTGAGCTTCTAGTTCATAGGCAAAGGTTATATTAGCCCTAATTCCAATGAAAATTAAGACGAATCCTAACTTTTTTATGTAGCTGCGTTGTTTTTGTAAAATCATGATAAAACCTTAAGGAAAGCAAGAATGTTGCCAATTTTTAAAAAATAGGAATGTTTTTTAAGAATAAGTGTTTGTGGTATTTTGGGCGCAGGAGGCGGAAAGGTGTTGTGATGTGAAAAGTACTTGATTTATAACTATAAAATTTTACTTTAAAAAAGGGTTGACTTAAGGAAAGAAATGCTCGACTATAGGAGCACATTAATTTTGGTTAAAGGCCAAAAGTGGATGAGAGATGCCCTTGTAGCTCAGTTGGCAGAGCACATCCTTGGTAAGGATGAGGTCGGCGGTTCAAGTCCGCTCGAGGGCTCCATTAATCGATGATTTATTAATATAGATTTGATATGGCTAAAGAAACCTTCACAAGATCAAAACCTCACGTAAACGTGGGAACAATCGGTCACGTCGACCATGGAAAAACAACATTGACAACGTCAATTCTTAAGGTCCAAGCAGACAAGGGATTGGCTGAGGTTAAGACTTACGCAGATATTGCTAAGGGAGGAACCGTTCGCGATGCTTCCAAGATCGTTACGATTGCTGTTGCTCACGTAGAATATGAAACAGACACACGTCACTATGCGCACGTAGACTGTCCAGGTCACGCAGACTTCGTAAAAAACATGATTACGGGTGCTGCTCAGATGGACGGTGCTATCTTGGTTGTTAGTGCCTACGATGGACCGATGCCTCAAACCCGCGAACACATTTTGTTGGCTCGTCAGGTGGGTGTTCCTAATATCGTTGTTTTCTTGAATAAAGTAGATTTGGTAGACGATCCAGAATTGTTGGACTTGGTTGAAATGGAAGTTCGTGACCTTTTGAAGAAGTACGAATATGCTGGTGACGATATTACGGTTGTTCGTGGATCTGCTTTGGGTGCTTTGGAAGGAAAGCCAGAATGGGTTAAGTCTGTTTCTGATTTGTTGGATGCAGTTGATCGCGATATTCCTGTTCCAGAACACGACTTGGATAAGCCTTTCTTGATGTCTATTGAAGACGTATTCAGCATTACAGGACGTGGAACGGTTGTAACCGGACGTATTGAACGTGGTTGCATCAAAGTTGGTGAAACGGTTGAAATCGTTGGATTGGCAGAAACCCGTTCGACAACCTGTACCGGTGTTGAAATGTTCCATAAGTTGTTGGATCAAGGTCAAGCAGGTGATAATGTTGGTGTCTTGTTGAGAGGTATTGAAAAGAAGGATGTTGAGCGTGGACAAGTATTGGCAAAGCCAGGTTCGATTACTCCTCACACCAAAGCTAAGGCTGAGATTTACGTTTTGACTAAGGATGAAGGTGGTCGTCATACCCCATTCTTTAAGGGATATCGTCCTCAATTCTTCTTTGGTACTGCAGACGTTACCGGTATTTGTGAGTTGCCAGATGGTGTTGAAATGGTAATGCCAGGAGACAACTTGGGAATTACAATTGAGTTGGGTAAGGCCGTTGCTATGGAAAAAGGTCAACGTTTCGCTATGCGTGAAGGTGGCCGTACAATTGGTGCTGGACGTATTGTTGAAGTTATTGCTTAATTGTAAAAAATAAAAAACGGGGTGTTTTTTCGTTGACAAAATGAGAGCATCCCGAAATCTTTATTGTAAAGAAGTGTAGGAGAATGGCGCAATTGGTAGCGCAGCGGTCTCCAAAACCGTCGGTTGGGGGTTCGAGTCCCTCTTCTCCTGCCAAAAGCCTAAGAAGATTATGAAGATTTTTAAGAAAATTAGAACGTTCGCACGTGAAATGGTGGAAGAATTAAGAAAAGCTTCGTGGCCTAATTGGCGCGAATTGCGAGAATCCACTATTGCTGTTATATTGGGCATTATTTTTTTAGGTGTTTTTGTTAGTTTAGTAGATTTTTCGTTGTTTCAGATTGTGGATCTACTGATGCATTGTGTAAGCCGTTAATTAGTAAGTTAGAAAATGTCGAATTTAGAGTCCAAAGGTAATCATAAGTGGTATGCGGTTCAGACGGCTTCCAATCAAGAATTGAAAATTAAGCGCCATTTGGATCGTTTTGTGGGTCCAGAAGGTTTTGGAGATTTTATTAAAACTGTTTTAGTACCTACCAAAACAGTGGTTGAAGTAAAAAATGGTAGGAAGACAAGCAAAGTTCGGAAGTTTTATCCTGGCTATGTTTTCTTGTTTGTGGAGTTGTATGATGAGGCAGGCGAGCTTTTGCAGCCGGTTGCTTCGTATATAAAAAATGTTCAAGGAGTTCTCAATTTTATGGGCGGTGACAAACCGATTGCGTTGAGACAGTCTGAAGTGGATGGTATTCTCGGTCAAGTTCAGGCGACGCAAGGCAAGAAGGTTTTGAAGGTTGCCTTTGAAGTTGGAGAATCCGTTAAGATTACCGATGGTCCTTTCTTGAATTTGTCGGGAACGATAGATGAAGTAGATCCGGAACGCGGTAAACTTAAGATTTCGGTTTCGATTTTTGGACGTTTTACTCCGGTTGAATTAGAATATTGGCAAGTGGAAAAAGACGAACGATAAAGGAGAGTCATTATGGCGACAAAAAAAGTAATTGGTGAAATAAGGCTGCAGTTGCCTGCGGGTGCTGCGAATCCTGCACCTCCGGTTGGTCCAGCTTTGGGTGCTAAGGGTGTAAATATTATGGGCTTTTGTAAAGAGTTTAATGCTCGTACAAAAGATCAAGCAGGTTTAATTATTCCTGTAGTTATTACGGTTTACGCGGATAAATCGTTTACGTTTATTTTAAAAACTCCACCGGCATCGGTTTTATTATGTAAGGCTGCAGGCCTCCAAAAGGGATCGGGCGAGCCTAACAAGAATAAGGTTGGATCGGTAACGCGCAAGCAGTTGGAAGAAATTGCAACGACGAAAATGGCTGACTTAAATGCTTCGAATGTTGAGCATGCTGCCAGAATGATTGCTGGAACTGCGCGTAGCATGGGAATTCAAGTCATAGATTGAGTGAGGAGAAAAGCATGAAAATTCACAGTAAACGTTATCGTTCAGCTTTAGAGCAATTGGATGCAGGAAAAACATATGAATTGGCTCCTGCTTTAGAAGCTTTATTAAAATTGCCAGCTCCTAAATTCGATGAAACCGTTGAATTGGCTTTGCATTTGGCTGTTGATCCTCGTCAAAGCGATCAAATGGTTCGTGGAATTGTTCAATTGCCACATGGAAATGGTAAAGAAGTTCGTATTATTGTTTTCACCAATAAGCCAGAAGAAGCCTTGAAAGCTGGTGCTCGTGAAGCTGGCATGGCCGAATTGATGGAAAAAATTAAAGGCGGTTGGCTCGATTTTGATGTCGCTGTTGCCACAACAGAAGCCATGAAAGAGGTGAAGGCACTTGCACGTATTTTGGGTCCTAAAGGTTTAATGCCAAGTCCAAAAGCAGGTACTGTTACCGAAGATGTGGTTGGTTGCGTTGAAGCTTTGAAAAAGGGACGGGTTGAGTTCAAAATGGACAAGGCAGCAAACGTTCAATTAGGTATTGGAAAGCGTTCTTTTGGTGTTGAAAAACTTAAAGAGAATGCAGAAGCTGCTTTAGACGCAATTAAGCATGCGCGTCCATCTGTTTTTCGTGGAAAATTTGTACTTGGGGCTGCTATTTCCGCAACCATGAGTCCAAGTTTGACTTTACAAGAAAGCTTGTTTGCCAAGTTTTAACAGCGGAGGGAATTTAAATGAGAATAGAAAAAACGTTTTTATTGAATGAAGTTTCCAACAAGGTTAAAGAATCAAATTTTTTGTATTTGGTTGATTTTAACCGTTTGACCGTAAGCGAAACGACGGAATTACGTAAGGCTTTAGCAGCAGAAGGAGCTCAATTTCATGTTGTTCAAAATACGCTTTTGCGTAAGATTGGCGAGCAATTGGAATGGCCTTCTTTTACCCAATGGTTAACAGGACAAACCGGTGTTGTTTTTGGTGGAAACAATCCTTCCGGTGTTGCGAAGATTTTATTGAAGTTTGCCAAAGATAATGAAAAATTGCCTACTAAAGGTGGTTTGATGGATGGCCAATTGTACGATGTTGCAGCATTAGAAGCACTTTCCAAGTTGCCAGATTTGCCAACATTACGTGCAACCTTGTTGTCGTTAATGTTAACACCTTATCGTCAATGTCTCTATGTCATGCAAGGTGTTCCACAATCTTTATTGAACGTTTTGAAGGCTTACGAAGATAAAAATAAATAACAATTTTCAGGTCAGGTTAGGGAGGGCTACCTCCTTAAACGCTTCGTCTGAAATTAAAAGATGAATACTAATCTGTTCTAGGAGGAATCATGAGTGATATAACAAAAGATCAAGTAATTGAATGGTTGAGCAATCAATCGGTTTTGGAAATCGCAGGTCTTGTAAAAGATCTCGAAGAAAAGTGGGGCGTAAGTGCTGCTGCTCCGGTTGCTGTTGCTGCCGCTGCACCTGCTGAAGCTGCTGCTTCTGCTGAAGAAAAAACTGAATTTGATGTTGTTTTGGTGGACGCTGGATCCAGCAAGATTAACGTTATTAAGGAAGTTCGTGGTCTTACCGGTTTGGGCTTAATTGAAGCTAAAGCTTTAGTTGAAGGTACGCCAAAACCTGTAAAAGAAGGTGTTAGCAAGCAAGAAGCCGAAGAAATAAAGGCTAAACTTGAAGCTGCTGGTGCTAAGGTTGAATTGAAATAAGTTCATTTTAACGCGTAAAACGAGGATGGGTTGGGAGAAAAAATCCTTGTTTTAGGTTCCTATTTATGTCAAATCGTATCAATTTTGGAAAAATAAAAGAAGTGGTTCCGCCACCCGATTTAATAGGTTTGCAGTTGGCGTCCTACCGGGAATTTTTGCAAGCCGATGTATCTCCTAGTCAAAGGAAGAAGATAGGTTTAGAAGCTGTTTTTCAGGAGATTTTCCCTATAGAAAGTTATGACAATAAGTGTCGGTTGGAATATGTTTCTTACCAATTGATTGAGCCAAAATTGTCAGATTATGATTGTATTCGCGACGGAACAACCTATGCGGTTTCTTTGTATGTTACTTTGCGTTTAAAAACGGAAGAAAGCGTGCAAGAAAGCGAAATTTACATGGGTGAAATTCCGTTGATGACGCCACGTGCTTCTTTTATTGTTAATGGAGCCGAAAGAGTTATTGTCAGTCAATTGCATCGTTCACCTGGTATTTGTTTCGAACAAGAGATGCATACGACGGGAAGAAATTTATATTCATTTCGTATTATTCCAGATCGTGGTACCTGGATTGAAGTTCAGTTTGATCCCAATGATTTGTTGTATGTTTATTTGGATCGCCGCCGCCGTCGTCGTCGTTTCTTGATTACAACTTTTTTGCGTGCATTGGGTTTTAGCAGCGACATTGATATTTTAAATTTATTTTACAAGCCCGAAACCTTTTCTGTTGCTGACTTGTTAGGCAAGGAAGATCTTTCAGGTTATATTTTGGTTGAAGACGTTGTGGATGCGCAAAAGGGACTTGTTTTAGCGCGTGCCTTTGAACCGGTTACCAAGACGGTTTTGCAAAGTTTTCAAGAATCGGGTATTGAGAGCGTTTTGGTGGTAGATAGTAGCAGCGATGATGGTGTTATTATTCGTTGTTTAAAGAAAGATGTGGCTCCAAATGAAGAAGAAGCTTTGCGTGAAATTTTCAAGCGCTTGCGTCCTGGAGATCCAGCTACTTTACAAAATGCAAGAACCTTCTTCAAACGTTTGTTTTTTGATGAGAAGCGTTACGATTTGAGTCGCGTAGGACGTTATCGTTTAAATGAAAAATTTGGCGAATCTACATCGCTTAATAAGCGTTTATTACAGCCAAGTGATATTGTTGCTGCAACACGCTATTTGTGTGGTTTGCGCAAAGGTTTAGGCTTAGTGGATGATATTGACCACTTGGGAAGCCGTCGCGTACGTCCTGTCGGAGAATTGTTATATCATCAATGCCGTTTGGGATTGTCGCGTACGGAACGTATTGTTCGTGAACGTATGGCTCTTTATGATCAGACGGTTGATGCGGTTACACCACAGCGTTTGATGAACACGAAGGCTTTGTCGACGGTTGTTCGCGACTTTTTTGCACGTAGCCAATTGTCTCAGTTAATGGATCAAATCAATCCATTGGCGGAATTGACACATAAGCGCCGTTTGTCGGCTTTAGGACCTGGAGGTCTCAACCGTGATCGTGCAGGTTTGGAAGTTCGTGACGTTCATGCTTCTCACTATGGTCGTATTTGTCCAATTGAGACACCAGAAGGACCGAATATCGGTTTGATCAATTCCTTAACAACGTATGCACGCGTAAATGAGTTTGGCTTTATTGAAACACCTTATCGATTGGTACGCAAAGGTGTTGTTACCGATGAAGTTCATTATTTAACAGCCGAACAAGAAGAGCGCGAAGTGGTTGCTCAGGCCAATTCGAAGATGGATGAAAAGGGTCATTTAGACGGCCGTGTTACTGCCCGCAAACGTTTTGAAGTGGTTGAAGTCGATCCTAAAGAAGTAACTTATATGGACGTTTCGCCAAAGCAATTGATTTCGGTTGCGACGGGCTTGATTCCTTTCTTAGAGCATGATGACGCGAGCCGTGCTTTGATGGGTTCAAACATGCAACGTCAAGGTGTTCCTTTGTTGAAGGCACAAGCGCCTTTGGTTGGAACGGGCTTAGAAGAGAAAGTTGCACGCGATTCGAGAACCATTTTAGTGTCGGAATCCGATGGTATTGTAGCTGCTGTTGATGGTAAGCATATTGTAATTACTTCGGATGGTAAAATGCCGACAGTTCGTGGCGATAAAGTACTTAAGACGGATGCTAAAAAAGGTATTTATGTTTACCATTTATATAAATTCGTTCGTTCGAATGCCACAACTTGCTTTAATCAGAAGCCTTTGGTAAAGTTAGGAGAATCGGTTAAAGCAGGACAGGTTTTGGCGGATGGTGCCGCAACAGAAAATGGCGAATTGGCTTTAGGAAGCAATGTTTTGGTTGCTTACATGCCTTGGAATGGTTACAATTTTGAGGATGCTATTATTCTGAGTGAACGTGTGGTTACAGAAGACGTCTTTACCTCAATTCATATTGAAGAGTATGAGGTTGTTGCTCGTGATACCAAGTTAGGTGCTGAAGAAATTACGCGCGATATTCCAAATGTGGGTGAAGAAGCTCTGAAAAACTTAGATCGTAACGGTATCGTTCGTGTCGGTTCGGAAGTATATCCCGGTGATATTTTAGTTGGAAAAATTACGCCAAAAAGTGAAACGGAATTAGCTCCGGAAGAGAAGTTATTACGTGCAATTTTTGGTGAAAAAGCTGCAGATATTAAAGATTCTTCGATGTTGGCGCCTCCAGGGTGTACGGGTATTGTTATGGATGTTCGTACTTCAACGCATGCCGATAAGGGCGAGAGTGAAGAGGCTTCTAGTTCAATAGATCGTCGTCGTCAGCTTAAGAAGATTACTGAAGAGCAACGTGCTGCCAAGGAAAGTTTGCGCGAAAGCTTAACGGAAGCCTTGTCAAATGTGCTTTTAGGTGAGAAGATTCCGTTGGATATTACTAATAGTGAGACCGGCGAGATTCTTATTCCTGCAAATCGTAAGATTACGAAAACTTTATTGCGTAAGTTGGCTTCTGTTCCGGATCAATTAGAGGTGGAACAATCTCCCGTTCGTATTAAGATTTTCGAGATTATTGGTCAATTTAAGAAGCAATTTGAAGCTTTAGAGCAAGATTACGAAGCAAAAATTCAACGTTTGGATGCGGAAGAAGAAAGCGCGGGTGTCATTAAGAGTGTTAAGGTTTTGATTGCCGTTAAGCGCAAGATCCAAGTTGGAGATAAGATGGCAGGACGTCACGGTAACAAAGGTGTTGTTTCGCGTGTAGTTCCCGTTCAAGATATGCCATTTTTGGCCGATGGAACGCCAGTTGACATCATTTTGAATCCGTTGGGTGTACCAAGCCGAATGAATATTGGTCAAGTTTTGGAAACACACTTAGGATGGGCTTGTAAGTTGCTTGGATTGAAGATTTCAACGCCGGTTTTTGATGGTGTTTCTGAGTTGACGATTCGTGAATTCTTACAAAAAGCAAACTTGCCTGAAAGTGGTAAAATTACTTTGTATGATGGTTGTACGGGTGATGCCTTTGCACAAAAAGTTGTGGTGGGTTGTACGTACATGATGAAGTTGAATCACTTGGTCGCAAATAAGATTCACGCACGTGCAGTTGGTCCTTATAGTTTGATTACGCAACAACCATTGGGTGGTAAAGCACAATATGGTGGTCAGCGTTTCGGTGAAATGGAAGTTTGGGCCTTGGAAGCGTATGGTGCAGCGTATTCCTTGCAAGAATTGTTGACAGTTAAGTCGGACGATGTTCAAGGACGTACGCGTGTTTATGAAGCGATTGTCAAGGGATATCATTCGTTACAAGCGGGAATTCCTCAATCTTTCAATGTTTTGGTAAAGGAAATGCAAGGTTTGTGTTTGGATGTAAAATTGGAATCTAAACAACAACAGTTCTTTGAAGATGTAAACCTCCAGGAATAATTATATGGCTAAAGAAGAAGTTCGAGAAGTATTAGGGTTCGAAGAGGAGCCAACATTTGATGCGGTAAGTATTGCGGTGGCTTCTCCAGATGCCATTCGCCAATGGTCAAAAGGTGAAGTTAAAAATCCGGAAACGATTAATTATCGTACCTACAAGCCAGAACCAGGCGGTTTATTTTGTCAAAAAATCTTTGGTCCTGTTCGCGATTACGAATGTGCTTGTGGTAAGTACAAGCGTATTAAGTACAAAGGTGTTGTTTGCGATCGTTGTGGCGTAGAAGTTACTTTGTCGCGTGTTCGTCGTGAATGGATGGGGCACATTGAATTGGCGGTTCCAGTTGCACATATCTGGTTTTTGAAGACCATGCCAAGTCGTTTTGGTCTATTATTAGGTATGACCATGCGCGATTTGGAGCGGGTTATTTATTACGAAAATTACATCGTTATTGATCCAGGTAGCACTTCGTTGGAAGAACGTCAATTATTAACAGAACATGAGTATCAAGCCGCTCAAGAAGAGTTCGGTGAGGATGCTTTTGTGGCTAAAATGGGTGCAGAAGCCATTAAGGATTTGTTGCAAAAGCTTGATTTAGAGAGCGAAATTTCGGCAATTCAAATGGAAATTGCGAATACCAAGTCTAAGCAAGTTAAGAAAAAGTTAGCCAAGCGTTTAAAGATTGTTAATGGTTTTATTAATTCGGGTGCTTTACCGGAATGGATGGTCTTGGATGTTATTCCTGTTATTCCACCGGATTTGCGTCCTTTAATTCCATTAGAAGGTGGTCGTTTTGCTACGAGTGATTTGAATGATTTATATCGTCGTGTTATTAATCGTAACAATCGTTTGCGTAATTTGTTACAGCTGAAGACACCTGATGTTATTATTCATAACGAAAAGCGCATGTTGCAAGAAGCTGTAGATGCTTTGTTTGACAATGGTCGTCATGGAACACGTCCAGTTACGGGTTCGGCAAATCGTCCTTTGAAGTCTTTGAGTGACATGTTGAAGGGAAAACAAGGTCGTTTCCGTCAAAATCTTTTAGGTAAACGTGTTGACTATAGTGGACGTTCGGTTATTGTTATCGGGCCAGATTTGAAGCTTCATCAGTGTGGTTTGCCCAAGAAAATGGCGCTTGTACTATTTGAGCCCTTTATTATCTGTCGTTTGAAAGAGTTAGGGTTTGCGCATACGGTTCGTGCTGCTCGTAGAATGATTGAAAATCGTTCGCCAGAAGTTTGGGATATTTTGGCGGAAGTTGTTAAAGGGCATCCAGTTCTTTTGAATCGTGCGCCATCCTTGCACCGTCTTTCGATTCAAGCCTTTGAGCCTATTTTGATTGAAGGTGAAGCGATTCGTTTGCATCCGCTTGTTTGTTCCGCTTTTAACGCGGACTTTGACGGTGACCAAATGGCGGTACACGTGCCTTTATCGACAGAAGCTATTTTGGAAGCCCGTTTGTTGATGCTTTCGACCAACAATATGTTTGCGCCTTCGAGTGGAAAGCCGGTTTTAACTCCATCGCAAGATATTGTTTTGGGAATGTATTTTTTGACGGCAGAAACCAAGGCAAAACCTGCAAAGTCTGAACGTGTAACGATCGTTGGAAGTGGACAAGAAGCCTTGCGTATTGAATCCGAAGGTGTTCTTTCCTTGCATGATTGGGTTGACATGCCAAATCCTGATTTTGGAAAGGAAACAAAGTTTGGTTTAGCGAAGGAAAAATACATTCGTACAACAATTGGTCGTGTTTTATTCAACACGATTTGGCCGGAAGGTATGGGATTTGTTAACGATACGGTTGATAATGGAAAACTTTCGGAATTAATTGCTGCGACTTATAATTTGGCCGATCAAGCTAAGGCGGTTGAAGTATTGGATGATTTGAAGCAATTAGGTTTTGCGATGGCTACAAAATTAGGAGCTTCTATTGGTATTGATGACATGTTGGTACCAGGCGAAAAAGCTGCTATTATTGAAAAGAGCCGCAAAAAGATTAAAGAAGTTGAGAATCAGTTTAAACGCGGTATTATTACGGATGGTGAACGTTATAGTAAGGTTGTTGATGTTTGGTCAAGTGCAACCGATGAAATTGCTAAAATTGCGTTTAAAGGTCTAGAAGATGCCAATTCAAAGGATTTGAATTCGGTTTACATGATGATGACTTCTGGGGCTCGTGGTAACAAGCAACAGGTTCGTCAGTTGTGTGGAGCTCGTGGTTTGATGGCTAAGCCGTCTGGAGAAATTATTGAACAGCCGATTTTATCTTCTTTCCGTGAAGGTTTGAATGTGTTGGAGTACTTTATTTCAACTCACGGAGCTCGTAAAGGTATGGCAGATACAGCTTTGAAGACAGCTGATGCGGGTTACTTGACACGTAAGTTGTGTGACGTTGCTATGGACTGCATTGTTGAAAAAGGTGATGATCAGTTAGATTTCAACAAGGGTATTTGGAAGCAAGCAATTTACGAGGGTGACGAAGAAATTGTTAAGTTGTCTGAGCGTATCGTGGGTCGTTGTTCTTGTGACGATGTTATCAATCCAATCAATCCAGAAGAGGTTATTATTCGTCGTGGAGAAGTGATTTCTGAAGCGCAAAGCAAACGTGTAGATGCTTTAGGAATTGATCGTATTAAAGTGCTTTCGCCGTTGACGCATATGCAGAAAAATACAATGCCTGCACGTGCTTATGGTTTGGATCCTTCAACACACGAATTGGTAAAAGAAGGAACTTCGATTGGTATTATTGCTGCACAATCAATTGGTGAGCCAGGTACTCAGTTGACCTTGCGTACCTTCCACGTTGGAGGTGTAGCGAGTCAGGTGTTAAAGTCTCCTGAAATTCGTGTAAAACATTCGGGTCGTGTTAAGTATGATGGCTTGCGTATTGTAAAAACTGGCGATAATGCGACCATTGTTTTGAACAAAACAGGTGTTGTACGCATTGTTTCTGAGGATCACAGAGATTTGGAAGTGATTCATATTTATGCCGGTTCGCTTTTGACCGTTGAAGATGGCGGTTATATCGAGAAAGACAGCGTGCTTGCTATGTGGGATTTGCATAATATTCCGATTTTATCTGAAAAAGGTGGTTTAGTGCGCTTTAAGGATATGATGCCTGGTATTACGATGCGTCGTTCTATCGATAATTCAAGCGGTCAGGCTTTGGGAATTATTATTGAACACCAGGAAGACTTGAATCCATCAGTTGAAGTTATGGATCCAGAAGATTCGACGAAGGTGTTGGCAACGTATGCAATTCCAGTGGGTGCGCAGGTTATCGTTAATGAGGGGGATGAAATTTATCCCGGTGCCTTGTTAGCTAAAACGCCGCGTTCTGCAGCCAAGACGCAAGATATTACTGGTGGTTTGCCACGTGTTGCGGAATTGTTCGAAGCGCGTCGTCCAAAAGAGGTTGCAGAAATTGCTCGTATGGATGGTGTGGTTTCGTTGTCAGGTATGTCTCGTGGTAAAAAGCGTATGATTATCACCAATACCGATACGGATGAAACTGAAGAGCATTTGGTACCTCATGGTAAGCAAATGGTTGTTCAGCCAGGTGATTTTGTAAAGAAGGGACAACTCTTGACTGAAGGTGCTGCCGATCCACATGAAATTTTGGCGGTATTGGGTGTGCATGCTTTGCAAGAGTACTTGCTTTCGGAAATTCAAAAAGTTTACCGTTTGCAGGGGGTTGTCATTAATGATAAACACTTGGAAGTTATCATTGCGCGTATGTTGAGTAAAGTGCGTGTGGTAGATCCAGGTGACACGGAATATTTCTGGGGAGAACAAGTCGATCGTTTTGATTTCTTAGAGATGAACGAGAAGATTTTGGAGGCCGGAGGAAAACCAGCAGAAGGTGAACCTGTCTTGTTGGGAATTACAAAAGCTTCGTTGGAGACCGATAGTTTCATTTCTGCTGCTTCTTTCCAAGAAACGACACGTGTTTTGACGGAAGCTGCAACATTGGGTAAGAAAGATGCCCTAACCGGATTTAAAGAGAATGTGATTATGGGTAACTTGATTCCTGCAGGAACAGGTATGCCGCAATACCGTCATATGCTCATTAAAACCTGTGAAGAAGCACAATCGGAACAACAAACATGTGAGGAGGTAGCTTCAGAAGCTTAACAAATGTGGGTGCAAGGTCGTTTTTTTGAAAAAAAATCTTGCATCCTGTTACAGTAACTTTAATTTTTTTGGTAATAGATATAAAATGCCTACAATTAATCAATTAATCGTAAAACCGAGAACGAAAGTTAGTTCGAAATCAAAAGCACCTGCTTTGGGTAAGAATCCTTTTAAGCGTGGTGTGTGTATTCAAGTAATGACACGTACGCCTAAGAAGCCTAATTCGGCTGTGCGTAAGGTAACAAAAGTACGTTTGACGAATGGTTCGGAAGTGATTGCTTATATCCCTGACGAGGGGCATAATTTGCAAGAGCACAGTGTTGTTCTTGTTCGTGGTGGACGTGTTCCGGATTTGCCCGGTGTTCGTTACCATGTTGTTCGCGGGGCATTGGATTCACAAGGTGTTGAAAAGAGACGTCGTAGTCGTTCGAAGTATGGCGTTCAACGTCCAAAGGATAGTAAGAAATAATAAGGTTGTTTTATGGCACGTCGTAGAAGAGCAGAACGTAGAGAAATAAAAGAAGATCCACGCTATAAAAGTGTTTTGGTGGAACAATTGACGAATCGTGTTATGCGTTGTGGAAAGAAATCCTTAGCGCGTCGTATTGTTTACGGAGCTATTGAGCGTGTAAGCGAAAACTTGGGCAAGGGAGATCCAATGGATTTCTTGTTGGCCGCTTTGGAAAACATTCGTCCAAAATTGGAGGTAAAGAGTCGTCGTGTCGGCGGTGCCACCTATCAAGTTCCAATGGAGGTTCCTTATCAACGTCAGGTTGGTTTGGCGTTTCGTTGGTTAGTTCAAGCCGCAAATAAGCGCAAAGGTGCTATGTTGGAAGGTCTTGCAAACGAAATTATAGATGCTTACAACAATACCGGTGAAGTAGTTAAAAAGAAAGAAGAAGTACATCGTATGGCTCAAGCTAATCGTGCTTTTGCTCATTTGCGTTGGTCTTAATTAAGGGTTTGATTTATGAGTCAGGAACTTTCTTCAGCAAATTCGCCGCAGCGTAAAAATCCATTAGAATACTTAAGAAATATTGGAATTGCTGCGCATATTGATGCCGGAAAAACAACGACAACAGAACGTATCTTGTTTTATACGGGTGTTGTTCATAAAATGGGTGAGGTCCATGAGGGAGCTGCTACAACCGACTGGATGGAGCAGGAACGTGAGCGTGGTATTACCATTACGTCTGCTGCTATTAGTTGCGATTGGACAAACAAGGCTGGTTTATTTCCCAATATCCATCATCGTATTAATATTATTGATACGCCAGGGCACGTTGACTTTACGGCGGAAGTAGAACGTTCGTTGCGTGTTTTGGATGGTGCAGTAGCTGTATTTTGTGCCGTTGCCGGTGTTCAGCCACAATCCGAAACCGTTTGGCGTCAGATGGACAAGTATCGCGTACCACGTTTGGCTTACATTAACAAAATGGACCGTACGGGTGCAAACTTTTTGGGTGCTGTTAATGACATTCGTGAAAAGTTAGGCGGAAATGCTTATCCATTGTTTTTAAATATTGGTGCCGAGGATCAATTTAAGGGGCTTATCGATCTTATTGAGGAAAAAGCCTATATTTATGATGAAAATGATCCAAAGGGAATGCGTTACGATGTGGTTGATATTCCTGCAGAATACAAGGATGATGCTAAGCATTGGCGCGAGTCTTTGATTGAAGGTTTGGCGGATTTGGATGATGACATTGCCACTAAATTCTTGGAAGGTGAAACGATTTCGTCTGAAGATTTAAGAAAGGCTATTCGTAAAGCAACATTGGCCTTGAAGTTTATTGGTGTTATCCCAGGAAGTTCCTTTAAGAATAAGGGAATTCAGATGGTGCTTGATTCGGTTGTTGATTATTTACCAAGCCCATTGGATTTGCCACCAATGACTGGTGAACGCGATGGTGAAAAGATGGAAATCGAATCCAATGATAACCATGCTCCTGTTGGTTTGGCCTTCAAATTGATGACGGATCCTTTCGTAGGAAAGTTGATTTTCTTCCGTGTTTATGCGGGTGTTGTGCGCAAAGGTATGGTTTTGTATAATCCTCGTACGCGCAAACAAGAACGTGTTAGTCGTTTAGTTGTTATGAAGGCTAATGAACGTTTGGATGTTGAAGAAGCTTATTCGGGAGACATTTGTGCACTTATTGGTCCTCGTGAAGTTGTAACGGGTGATACTTTGTGCGACAAAGAATTGAATGTATATTTGGAGCCACCAACATTCCCAGAACCGGTTATTAGTATGTCGATTGAGCCAAAAACAAAGTCAGACCAAGAAAAATTGTCGATTGGTTTGCAGCGTTTGGCTGAAGAAGATCCGACTTTCCGCGTAAGTTCAAATCAGGAAACTGGACAAACCTTGATTTCTGGAATGGGTGAATTGCACTTGGATATTATTCGCGATCGCTTGTTCCGTGAATTTAAAGTAGAAGCAGATGCGGGTCGTCCTCAAATTGCTTATCGTGAAACCATTATGCAAGCCGCAGAAGGTGAAGGTAAGTTCATTCGTCAAACAGGTGGTCATGGACAGTACGGTCACGTTATCATCAAAATCGAGCCACTTGAAAAAGGTAAAGGCATCGAGGTTGTTAACGAGATTGTTGGAGGTGCTATTCCGAAAGAATTCATTAAGCCAACGCAAGAAGGTTTGATGGAAGGTGCTCAGAATGGTGTTGTTGCCGGATATCCTGTGGTTGGTTTTAGAATTCGTATTGTTGACGGAAGTTTTCACGAAGTTGACTCTTCTGAATTGGCCTTTAAGATGGCTGGAATTTTTGCCTTTAAAGATGCAATGAAGAAGGCAAGTCCTATCTTGTTGGAACCAATTATGAAAGTTGAAGTTACGACTCCTGATGAGTATCAAGGTGATATTATGGGTGATATTAATCGTCGTAGAGGTCAAATTCAGGGAATGGAAAGCAAGGGAAATGCAACAATTGTGAGTGCTTTTGTACCATTAGAGATGATGTTTGGTTATGCAACCGATATTCGTTCTTTAACAAAAGGTCGTGCTTCTTATTCGATGGAGCCTTCACATTTCGAGCAAGTACCTTCGAGTTTGTTGAGTAAAATAGTTGAGACGGTGTCGCGTGCGCCTGCTCGTTCTTAATCCTTAATATTTAAAAAAATGACGGGACAAAAAATTAGAATAAAATTAAGAGGGTTCGATTATCGTACGGTTGATCAGTCTACGTTTGATATTGTCGATACGGCAAAACGTTCGGGTTCGCGTGTCTGCGGCCCCATCCCTTTGCCGACAAAAATTGAGCGTTTTTCTGTTAATCGTTCGCCTCACGTAAACAAAAAGTCAATGGATCAGTTTGAATTGCGTACGCATTGCCGATTGATCGTAATTGAGGATCCAACACCACAGACAGTTGACGACTTGAAAAAGTTGAATTTGCCTGCAGGTATTGAAATTTCGATACATCTTTAATTTTTTAATTGACAGAAAAAAAATAAACAGATTGAGTCTAATGCAGGTTATATAGAAAGTGTGGAGATTACCTGCCGCTTAGTGTTATGCAAGATAGATTATTAATAGTTGGAAAGAAGATTGGCATGACGCAATTATTCGATGCGAATAATTGTTTGCAGCCAGTCACAGTTATTGAAGCGGAGCCTTGTTGTGTAAGCCAAATTAAGACCGAAGAAAAAGATGGTTACAAGGCTGTTCAAATCGCTTATCAAGAGAAAAATCATATTAACAAGCCGACGAGCGGACGTTTGGAGAAGGCAAATATTTCTGAAAAATTGAGCCGTTTTAAGGAGTTCACAACAGATGATTTGCAAGATTTTTCCTTGGGCCAGAGCTTAAATGTAGATCTTTTTGCCGAAGGTCAGTTGGTGGATGTTGTTGCTACCAGCAAAGGAAAAGGTTTTCAAGGTGTTGTTAAACGCTATAATTTTAGAGGTGGTCGTGCAACCCACGGTTCGATGACTCACCGTCGTGGAGGTGGTTATGGTCACTTCCGTCGTATGGGACACATTATTAAGAACCAAAAAATGCCTGGACATATGGGGGCTGTTCGCGTAACCGTTCAAAATTTGTTGGTTGTTAAGACGATTCCCGAAAAACGTTTAATTTTGTTAAAAGGAAGCGTGCCTGGAACAAAGGGTGGCTTTATAATGATTCGCAAATCAAAGAGTGCGTAAAAGAGGTGAGATATGAAGATTAAATTTTACGGTATCGATGGTGTTTGCAGTGGGGAGCGTGATTACGATATTCCAACGTTTGAAGGAGATCGTGGGCTTCAGGTTTTAAAGGAAGTGGTTCTTGCTTATCAAGCTAATTTACGCCAAGGAAATGCTTGTACAAAAACACGTGGCGAGGTTCATGGTTCCGGTAAAAAACCGTTCAGACAAAAAGGAACGGGTATGGCTCGTCAAGGTGAAAAACGCAGTCCATTAGCACGTGGAGGTGGTGTTGTATTTGGTCCAAAGCCAAGAGATTTTTCGGTTCAATTGAATCGCAAAGAGAAACGTTTGGCATTGCAGCGTGCGTTGTTTGATGCAGTTGTTGAAGGCAAATTGTTAGTTTTGGAAGCTTTAAAAGATATGGAAGCGCCTAAAACGGCGGTTATGGCTGAAGTTTTAAATAAGGTGGTTGAAAATCATAAAAGCTTAGTGATTGATAGTGAATTTTCTCAAAATCAATTGCTTTCTTTGCGTAATTTAAATCGAATCTTTTCAGTGGATGCCCATTCGGTAAATGCTTTTGATTTGGTACGTTTTCAAAAAGTTGTTATGACAGATCGCGCTTTGGCATCCGTTTTGCAACGTATTCAAGCCTAAACGAGGATAGAAAATGATAGAAGCTTGGAAAATTTTAAGAGAGTATCGTGTGACAGAAAAAGCGAGTAATTTAATTGCGCGTGAAAATTGTTATACGTTTGAGGTGGTTGCCGATGCCAATCGTACTGAAGTTGCTGAGGCTGTAGAAAATGCATTTAAGGTTAAAGTAAGCAAAGTTCGTATTTTGAATCGTAAACCTAAAGTAAAGCGCAGCCGTCTTCGTAAGACTTTGCCTGGAAAAGTTGGTGGTATGAAGAAGGCTATGGTTGTGTTGAAAAAAGGTTATAAAATAGATATTATTTAAGGGTGGGATTATGGTATTAGTAAAAACAGTTCCTACAACTCCAGGTCAGCGGTTCTTGATCAAAAACAAGACGGAGATTACAAAGAAGTCTTCAGAACGCCGCTTAACAATGGGTGTTCATAGAAAAAAAGGTCGCAATAACGGAGGTCGTGTTACATCGCGTCATCGTGGAGGTGGTCATAAGCGTTTGTATCGTATTATCGATTTTAAGCGCAATAAGTTGAGTATTCCTGCTGTTGTTGAGGCGATTGAGTATGATCCAAATCGTTCAGCCAATTTGGCTTTGCTTAAGTATGCAGATGGTGAAAAAACTTACATTCTTGCCCCAGAAGGTTTGAATGTTGGTGATTCTGTTGTAAGCTTGGATAAGCCGGTTTCTAACTACAAAGTTGGCATGAGCTTTCCGCTTTCCTGCATTCCTACAGCGGTTAAAATTCACTCAGTTGAGATGACACCAGGAAATGGTGCTCAGTTAGCTCGTAGTGCAGGTTCGGCCTTGGAAATCGTTGGTTTTGACAAAGGATATGCTTCCTTGAAGATGCCAAGTGGAGAAATTCGTTTGATTGACTCGCGTTGTCGTGCAACGATTGGTCGTGTTGGCAATGTAGAACATCAAAATGTTGTTCTCGGTAAGGCAGGTCGTGCTCGTTGGAAAGGTCGTCGTCCATCAGTTCGTGGTTGTGCAATGAATCCGATTGATCACCCAATGGGTGGAGGTCAAACTGGAGGTGGTAATCATCCTGTTTCTCCTTGGGGTCAGCTTGCAAAGGGTTATGTTACCCGCAAACGCAGAAATAAGACAGATCGTTTTATTTTGGTTCGTCGTAATGGTAAAAAGGTTAAGAAGGGATAAAATATGTCGCGTTCTTTAAAGAAAGGTTTTTTTGTTGATCCCAAATTAATGGATAAGGTAGATGCTTGTCAGAAGACTGGGAATAAAAAACCAATACAAACATGGTCGCGTCGTTCTACAATAACGCCGGAATTTGTTGGTTTGAATTTTAACGTACATAATGGAAAAAGCTTTTTTCCTGTGTATGTTACAGAAAACATGGTAGGTCATAAGTTGGGTGAATTTGCTCCAACTCGTACCTTTAAAACACATAATCCTCATACGCAGAAAGCCTAATGAAAGTACAAGCATTAACTAAAAATATTCGTATTTCTCCGTTGAAATTGAGAGCGGTTGCGAAAGGGTTGGTTGGAATGGCAGCGCAAGATGCATTGCAAACCTTGAAGTGGATTCCTCGGAAGTCTGCTCGTTTGGCTGCAAAAACCTTAAAAAGCGCTATTGCGAATGCGGAAAATAATTTCAATTTGCCGGTTGAGCAATTGTTGGTATGTGAAGCAATCGTGGATGAAGGGCCTGCGTTTAAACGTTTTCAGCCTGTTTCGAGAGGTTCGGCGCATCCTATTCGCAAAAGAACAAGTCGTATTAAAATAGTATTGACCTCTGATGGGCAAATAGCTCAAGATCATAAGGAATAAGAAATATGGGACAAAAGATAAATCCAATAGGTTTCCGTTTGCCGATTCGTCGCGACTGGCGTTCTCGTTGGTTTGCTGCAGGCAAAAATTATATGTCGTGGGTTGCCGAAGATTTTAAAATTCGCGAATTTTTGCAAAAGAAGTTTAAATACGCTTCCGTTCAAGATATTTTATTGGAACGTGCTGGCAATCGCATTCGTATTACCATTTTGACGGGTCGTCCAGGTGTTATTATTGGACGTAAAGGTCAAGAGTTGGACAAGGTAAAAGAGCAACTACAAAAATTGGTGAAAAAGGACGTTTTGTTGGATGTTCAAGAATTGAAGAAGCCAGATTTAGTTGCGCAATTGATTGCAGAAGGTGTTGCTTTGCAGTTGGAAAAGCGTGTTTCGTTTCGTCGTGCCATGAAGAAGGCCGTTCAATTGGCGATGAGCACAGGAGCAAAAGGAATTCGTTTACAATGTGCAGGTCGTTTGGGTGGTGCTGAAATTGCAAGAACGGAATCGCAACGCGCAGGGTGTGTACCTTTACATACCTTACGAGCAAATGTAGATTATGGGTTTAATGAGGCGCATACAGTTTACGGTATTATTGGCGTAAAGTGTTGGGTTTGTCGCGCTGATTAAGAAGTGAGGAAATAATATGGCAATTTTACTTCCAGCAAGAACAAAATATCGTAAAGTTCAAAAAGGTCGTATTTACGGAAACGCAAAAGGCGGTGCTGAATTGGCTTTTGGTGACTTTGGAATTCAAGTTTTAGAGCGTGGACGCATTACTGCTGCTCAATTGGAAGCGGCTCGTGTGGCTATCAATCGACACTTAAAAAGAAAAGGTAAGTTGTGGATGCGTGTTTTCCCTCATAAGCCGATCACGAAAAAACCGGCCGAAACTCGTATGGGTAAGGGAAAAGGTAGCGTTGAGTATTGGGTAGCAGTTGTAAAACCTGGTGTAATTTTATTCGAAGTTGCGGGTGTTTCATTGGCTGTTGCACGTGAAGCTATGGGCTTAGCAGACCGAAAGTTGGGTCTAAAGTGTCGTTTTTTGAGCCGTGAATCTTTAAGTCAGCGTTTCTAAGGAGGATAACTATGGAAATGAAAGAAATTTTAAAGTTGACACAAGATGAGTTGCGCGCGAAATTAGTTTCAACATCGCAGCAATATTTGGAATTGCGCATGAAGAAGCAGTTAGGGCAATTGAAAAGTCCAGCAGAAATTCGTGAGTTGCATAAGGATATTGCAAGAATTAATTTGGCTTTGACGCAAAAAGCTGCGCAAGCTTAAACGAGGTTTGATATATGGAAACAGTAGAACAGAGAACGCAACGAAAGACATTGGTAGGGGTTGTTAATAATCGTTCCGGTGATAAATCTATTAAAGTTATTTTCTTTTATAAAAAACCACATCCTTTATTTCGTAAAGAGATTAAACGTAAGACCGTGTTACACGTTCATGATGCTGAAAACGCTTGTAATGTTGGTGATAAAGTGGAAATTATGGCTACGCGTCCATTAAGTCGTTTAAAACGTTGGCGTGTAGTGCGTATATTAGAAAAAGCGCAAGCGTAATTGTTGAGGAGGTTGTAGCATATGTTGCAAATGAATAGTGTGATGGAGGTGGCTGATAACACGGGTGCAAAAAGTGTTGCCATGATCCGTCGCTTGGGTCAATTGAGTCGGACGGCTCAGGTAGGCGATATTTTTATCGGTTCCGTTAAAGAAAGTTCTCCTGAGGCCACGGTTAAAAAGGGTAGTGTTGTTCGTGCAGTTATTGTACGCACTAAATACGCAATACCAAGAGAAGATGGTTCTTATTTGCGTTTTGATACAAATGCTTGTGTCATTATTGACGCCAATAACAATCCAAAGGGTACGCGTGTTTTTGGCCCTGTAGCTCGTGAGTTACGTCAAAAGAACTTTATGAAAATCATTTCTTTGGCACCGGAGGTTATATAATGAAATACAAGGTCAAAAAAGGAACAGAAGTTGTTGTTATTACCGGTGAACACAAGGGGAAAAAAGGTAAGATTTTGGAAGTACTTCGTGATTCTCAACGTGTTGTTATTGAGGGAATTAATTTGCGTAAGAAGTTCTTGAAAAAATCTCAAGAAAACCCTAATGGCGGTATTATTGAAAAGGAAATGCCTATTCATTATTCGAATATAAAGGTAATTGCCGATAAACCTGAAGCGAAACAGGAGGAAGCCAAATGAAACAAGTACCTGTTTTAAAGGAGTTTTATTTAAAGCAAGTTGTACCTTCTTTGATGAAGGAGCATGGTTTCGAAAACATTCATGATGTTCCCAAAGTTGAGAAGGTTGTTTTAAATTCTCGTATTGATTCTGGTTTGGACAAAGCTCACATTGAACAACTCGTTAAGGAAATGGGCTTGATTGCTGGACAAAAACCTTTGATTACAAAAGCTAAGAAAAGCATATCTAATTTTAAATTGCGTGAAGGTATGTCGGCTGGTGTAAAGGTAACCTTACGTGGTGATCGCATGTATGATTTTTTATACCGTTTAATCAATGTTGCTTTGCCTGTTATTCGAGATTTTCGTGGTGTTGCTAAGAAAATGGACAAACAAGGAAATTTGAATATTGGTATTGCAGATCATACGATTTTCCCTGAAATTAAAATTGAAACAAGCAACCGCCAAAATGTTGGTTTGGATATTGCGATTGTTACCAATGTATCTAAAGACAGTGATGCGTTGTTGTTGCTTGAAAAATTAGGAATGGCATTTAGAAAGTAAGTATATGGCAAAAAAGTCTTCAATTGCGCGTAATGCACATCGGGCTAAATTAATTGAGAAATACGCTGAAAAACGTAGAGAGCTCAAAGCAAAAATTTTAGATCCAAAAACTTCAGATGAAGAATTTTTCAAGGCTCAAAGAGAATTGGCTTTGTTGCCACGAAATTCTTCTCGGATTCGTTATCGGAATCGTTGTTCGATTACAGGACGTCCACGAGGATATTTTGGACGATTTGGTGTTTCGCGACTTACATTACGTGAGTTTGCATTAAAAGGTTTATTGCCGGGTGTAACAAAGGCTTCTTGGTAAAATTATGGATACGATAGGTGATTTTTTGACAATTATTAGGAATGCGAGCCGTGCAAATAAACCTACTTGCTGCGCTCAATTTTCTAACATTCGCAAAGGTATTGCTCTTTTGTTGAAAAAAGAGGGATACATTGCTGATGTAAAGGAAGGTACAGATGCTCGTGGTTTTAAGAATTTGGTAATTCGTTTAAAATATGTTAAAGGTGTGCCGGTTCTTAATGTTTTAAAGCGTTGCAGTACGCCAGGTGCACGTTGGTATGTTGATTGTGAACATATCCCAAGTGTTTTGAGCGGTTTAGGTATTTGTGTTCTTTCAACTTCTAAAGGTATTTTGTCGGGTAAAGAGGCAAAAGAAATGAGAGTTGGAGGCGAATTAATTTGTAAAGTTTGGTAAGGCGATGAGTAGAATTGGAAAACTTCCTATTAATTTAGGCGATAAGGTTTCTGTTACAGTTAATGGGGATACCGTAGTTGTAAAAGGACCTAAAGGAGAATTAAGTAAGACGTTTGCCTCTTGCGTTACCATAAAGATAGAAAACAATCAGGTTTTGGTAAGTCCTAAAAATGATGAACGTTTTTCTTTGGCTATGCATGGTACCGTTCGTGCAATTATTGCCAACATGGTAAAGGGTGTTCAAGAGCCATTTTTTAAGGATTTGGAGATTCAAGGTGTTGGTTTTAAGGCAGCTGTTTCTGGCAATGTTTTAGACTTGGCTTTGGGATATTCGCATCCAATAAAGTATTCCATTCCTGAGGGTGTTTCTATTCAGGTTAAAGAGGGTACAAAGTTGCACGTAGAAGGTGCGGATTGCTGTGTTGTTGGACAAGTGGCTGCAGATATAAAGCGTTATTATCCTGTAGAACCTTACAAAGGCAAAGGTGTACGTATTTTAGGTGAATTTGTTCGCCGCAAGGAAGGTAAGAAGAAGGCTTAATGTTATGAAATTATTTGAAAAGCAGAGATTGGAACAAAATCGTCGTTTTCGCATTCGTTCTAAGGTTAAAGGAACGGCTGAACGTCCACGTTTGACTTTGTGTTTGTCGAATAAGCATGCTTATGCACAATGTATCGACGATGATGCAGGTAGAACATTAGGAGCGCTTTCTTCGTTATCTAAAGATTTGAAGGCCCTGCATTTGAAGCCAAATGTTGCAGGTTTACAAGAATTAGGTAAATTGTTCGGTAATTACTTGAAGGAAAAGGGCATTACGCAGGTTGTTTTTGATCGTGCGGGACGTTCTTATTTGGGTGGTGTTCGTGTTTTTGCGGATGCAGTTCGTGAAGCAGGTATTAATTTTTAAGGTTTAATTTTATGGAAGTAAAAGAAATCGAGGCTAACAATTTAAAGCAGGATTTAGGTTTCTTGTCAGAAAAACAGGAAATGCTTCTTTCTGAACCTTTAGAAGGTTGGGTTGAAAAGGTCGTTCACATTAATCGTTGTGCTAAGGTCGTAAAAGGTGGACGTCGTTTTAGCTTTTCGGTACTTATTGTTGCTGGTAATAAGGCAGGTCTCATTGGTGTTGGGTTAGGAAAAGCGAAAGAAGTTTCGGATGCTATTCGGAAGGCAAGTGAGGCTGCTAAGAAGCGTGTTTATAGAGTTTCATTGTTGAACAGTACTATTCCACATGAAGTTGTTGGAGAAGCAGGAGGTGGACGTGTTGTTTTGAAGCCTGCTTGTTCAGGTACAGGTGTTATTGCAGGTGGCGGTATTCGTGCCGTTTTAGAAATGGCGGGCGTAAAAGATGTTTTGTCTAAGTCTTTAGGGGCTAATAATCATCTTTCTATGGTACGTTCTACAATTAATGCACTTTTACAGTTGCGTACAAAGCGTCAAATTTGTGCGATGCGTGCAGCTGAGGGAGATGTTTTAGCATAAGGTTCGTTTATGAAATTAGATAATTTACCTTTTACAGAGAATCGTTTGCATAAAAGCAAGCGTTTAGGTTGCGGTAAGGGAAGTGGTCATGGAAAAACCTGTTCCCGCGGAAATAAGGGTGGAAATGCTCGTTCAGGTTATTCTACACCTAAAAACTTTTCTGGTATTCCGTGGTATCGCAAATTGCCAAAACGCGGCTTTAACAATGTTAACTTTAAATTGTTTTATAACACAATTAATTTAGGCCGTTTGGACATTGTTTTGCCTGAAGATTTTTCTGAAGTTATCGATAAAGACGTTTTAAAGCGTTTTGGACTTTTAAAGGATGAAAATAAGCCGGTAAAATTATTAGGTGAAGGTGAATGGAAGCGTCCTTTATCGTTCAATGTCGATAAAATTACTTCGGGTGCTAAAGAAAAAATTGAAGCCGTTGGTGGAAAAATAATCGAAAAATAATATATTATGTTGGCTGCTTTCGTAAATTGTTTTCGTGTGCCAGAATTAAAGCAAAAGTTGTTGTTTACTTTGTCGCTTTTGTTTGTTGCACGAATTGGTTGTAATATTCCTTTGCCAGGGATTGATCCCTTGCCTTTGAAAAACTTTTTTGAATCACAAAAGATGTTAGGCGGTGGACAATTGGTTGGTTTGTACAATTTGTTTACGGGAGGAGCCTTCTTAAAAGGAGCTATTTTTGGATTGGGTGTAATGCCTTACATTAGTGCTTCTATTATTTTTCAATTATTGGGCGCCATGTTGCCTTCGTTAGCTAAATTGCAACAAGAAGGTGAGTTTGGTCGTCAACGTTTGATGCAATATACACGTTATTTAACCCTCTTGATTTGTTTTATTCAAGGTTGGTTATTAATAATGGCTTTGACGAATTATCCCGATAAACTTTTCCCTGGGTTTGATGTTGCCACCTATGGTTCGATTGCATTACATCAAGGGTTTTGGTTTTTGTTGCTATCTACTCTTTTACTATCGACTGGTACCTTGATTTTAACCTGGTTGGGGGAACAAATTACGCAGCGCGGTGTTGGAAATGGTGTTTCGCTTTTAATTACCGTAGGTATTTTATCCGGCTTGCCTCAAAGTATTTATTTGTTTGTGAAAATGTTTGCTGCACCGATAGGTGTGGATGAAAGCATGCGTTTTGGTGGCTTGCAATGTATTTTGATGCTTGTTTTGTTGTTCGTCGTTGTTGCAGCAATGGTTGCTGTTACTCAAGCACAACGTAAGATTGTGGTTCAATATGCCAAGCGTTTAGTGGGAAGAAAAATGTATGGTGGCCAAAGTTCATTTTTACCCTTAAAAGTGAATTATGCAGGTGTTATGCCGGTTATTTTTGCCAGTGCTTTACTCATGTTCCCACAACAATTGCTTGCCTATTTAGGAGCTGCTTTTGGAATTACGGCATTTCAACAATGGTCGATGGTGTTTTCGCAAGGATCGGGCTTGTATTATACAGCTTACGGAATTTTAATTTTAGGTTTTAGCTATTTTTGGGTTTCTATTATGTTTAAGCCATTGCAAATAGCGGATGAACTTAAAAAGAATGGTGGCTATATTCCAGGGGTGCGTCCTGGAAATTCGACCGCTCAGTTTTTAGATTTTGTAATGACGCGTTTAACGCTTGCTGGAGCTTTGTTTTTAACAGCCATTGCTTTGTTCCCGGATCTTTTGTATTTCTTGTATAAAGTACCTTATCGTGTTGCTTTGTTTTTTGGAGGAACAGGAACGCTCATTACAGTAGGTGTTTTGTTGGATACAATGAAGCAATTGGAGACCTATCTTTTGCAGCGTAATTATGAAGGATTTTTGTCCAAGGGCGTTTTGCGTGGACGGAGTGCTTTTACCTCACAATTCCAGAAGCTAATTGAGACAGATGATAAAGGTTTTAAGGTTTTGTGGAAGACGGTTGTTACTCTGTTTGTGTTGGGCTTAGTTGCTTGGGGTGCACGTTCGTTCTTTTTTTAAAGGATTGTTGTGAGTGCTATTATTATAAAAACAGGGGATGAAATTGAGCGGATGCGCGATGCAGGTCGTTGTGCCGCTGAAGTTTTAGACCTTGTAAAAGCTCATGTTGCACCTGGAATTAGTACTTGGGATTTAGATCAATTGGCTAAGCAAGCAATGGATAAATTGGGTGCAAAAAGTGCTGCTTTTGGCTATGGAGGTCCAGAAAATCCCTTTCCAAGCCATATTTGTATTTCTATTAATGAGCAAGTAGTTCATGGCATTGGGAGAA
This sequence comes from Opitutales bacterium, assembly GCA_046881885.1. Taxonomy (GTDB): domain Bacteria; phylum Verrucomicrobiota; class Verrucomicrobiia; order Opitutales; family UBA9783; genus JBKSMP01. The sequence continues at coordinate 6,319 of JBKSMP010000007.1, read as the reverse complement.
AAAACGTCGTTTTAAAAGAGGGCGATGTTGTAAGTTTGGATGTTGCCTTAAGTTATAAAGGTTTTGTTGGCGATAATACAGCAACGCTTGGTGTTGGTAGTTTAGAAAAGCCAGTGGAGAATTTGTTAAAAGTTACAGAAGAAGCTTTATATAAGGGAATTGAACAGGCGGTTGAAGGGAATCGCGTAGGGGATATTTCTTGGGCGATTCAGTCGCACGGTGAAAAACATCGTTTGGGGGTTGTGCGTGAATTGGTGGGCCATGGTGTGGGTCGTTCTATGCATGAAGAACCGCAAGTTCCAAATGTCGGTTGTGCCCATAAGGGGCCTGTTTTGAAGGCTGGAATGACGATTGCCATTGAACCTATGTTTACTTTAGGTTTGCCTGTTTTACGCACCTTAGATGACGGTTGGACGGTTGTTACGCGTGATGGACGTTACAGTGCTCACTTCGAACACACCATTTTAATTACAAAAGATTTACCAGAAATATTGACAATTGTAAAAAAATAACTCAATTTGATTAATCATAAGTAGAAAAAGAAGAAAAAATTATGCCACGTTTACTTGGAGTTGAAATACCTGGAAATAAAAAATTGGCTTATTCATTGCGGTATATTTACGGCATTGGTTTAACGCGTGCGATGGAAATTGTTCAAACGACAGGTTTGGATCCCGATAAGCGTGCGCGTGACTTGAATGAGGAGGAGCTGAGTAAGATTACGGAAGCGATTACGCGCGCGGGTTACAAAATTGAAGGTGATTTGCGTCGCGAGATAATTAGCAATATCAAACGTTTGCAAGCGATTCGTTGTTATCGTGGTTTGCGGCATTTGAGAGGTTTGCCGGTTCGTGGGCAACGTACCAGCACAAATGCACGTACACGTAAAGGTGCTCGAAAGACCGTAGGTGTTGTAAGCAATAAAAAATAATAAGTGATTGTTATGGTTGAAGATTTGAAAAAAGAAGAATTGAATGCGGCTGAAGGTGCTGTAGAGCAGGTTGCTGAAAAAGCAAATGTTGCAGTTGAGAAAGAGACTGCGGAATCTTTGTTGGCGCAAGAAGGTCTAGAAGGTGGTTTGAAGATCAAGCGTGCCAAAGGAAGTAAGAATGTTACAGTGGGCGTTTGTCATATTTTAGCTACGTTTAATAATACGAAGGTTGTGTTTTCGGATCCTAAAGGAAATGTGCTTTCATGGTCAAGTTCGGGACGTTGTAATTTTAAAGGTTCCCGTAAATCGACAGCTTATGCCGCTCAAGTTGTAACAACGGAAGCTGCTAAGGTTGCTATGGGACATGGTTTGCGCGAAGTTGCAGTTGAAGTTAAAGGACCAGGAATGGGACGCGATGCGGCTATTCGTACCTTGCAAACCTTAGGTTTGTCTGTTTCAGTTATTAAAGATGTGACTCCGGTGCCACACAATGGTTGTCGTCCACCGAAGCGTAGAAGAGTTTAATTAGTAAAGTTTGGAGTTTTAGTATGCGTTATACAGGACCAACAACACGAATTAATCGTCGCTTTAAGATGGAAATTTTCCCCATCAATAAAGCTTATGAGAGAAAGCCTTATTTGCCAGGTATTCATGGAGCTCATTTGAAACGACGTGTTAGTGATTATTCGTTAGGGTTAAATGAGAAGCAGAAGTTGCGTTTTATGTTTGGTTTGTCTGAGGCACAATTTCGCTTGACCTTTGAAAAGGCTAAGAAGATGAAGGGTGTTACAGGTGAAGTCTTTTTGCGTCTTTTAGAATGCCGTTTAGATAATATTGTTTATTTATTAGGATTTGGAAAAACACGTCGGGCTGCTCGTCAGTTAATTAATCACGGACATGCTTACGTTAATGGTCATCGCGTAAATATCCCAAGTTATTCCTGCCAAGCAGGTGATGTTATTACGATTGGCGAGAAAACGTCTTCGCGTCAGATTGCTCTTCGTAGCTTGCATGCAAGTCAGGGACGTAACTGTCCATCTTGGTTGAGCTTGGATGAAGATAATTTGAAGGGAACGGTGGATCGGTTGCCTATTCGCGAAGAAATGGTTACAGGCATCGATGAACAGTTGATTGTTGAATATTATAGTCGTTAATTTTTGGATTTTTCATGGCTAAGCGATTAGGAAAGTTTGAATTACCCAATAGGTTGGTGCGTGTCGAGGAAACCGCAACGCCTACGTTTGCATGTTTCGTTGCAGATCCTTTTGAAAAGGGTTTTGGGCATACAATTGGAAATGCTTTGCGTCGAGTTTTATTGAGTTCAATAGAAGGTGCTGCAATAGCTTCTGTTAAAATAGAGGGGGTCAGTCACGAATTTCAAAGCTGTGATGGCATTTTGGAAGATGTAACTGAAATCGTCTTGAATTTAAAGAAGGTTCTTTTGAAAACTTCAAGTCGCGAGCCCGTTACTTTGCGTATCGATGTTACCAAGTTGGGGCAAGTCGTTGCTGGCGATATTGAGCCCAATGCAGATGTAACGATTGTTAACCCTAATCAAGTAATTTGTACTTTAACTCGCGAGCAACGCTTCCAAGCAGAATTGAAGGTCGTTGTTGGGCGTGGTTATCGTTTAGCGGAAGATAATAAAACTGAAAATCAAGTTTTGGGTGTTATTCCGATCGATAGTTTGTTCAGTCCTGTTGTTGCCGTAAAATACGCAGTTGAAAGCACGCGTGTTGGTAAAATGACCGATTTTGACAAGTTGTTTTTGGAGGTTACAACTGATGGAAGAATTACTCCAGAAGATGCTTTGAAAGAAGCAACCGTAATTTTAATGCATCATTTAGACTTGTTTGATCGGTTTACTTCTGAAGCTATCGAATTTGAAGATAAGAAGCGTGAAGCGGGTGAAGAACAAAATCGTTTGCGCAAGTTGTTGAACATGAGCGTTAATGAGATTGAGCTTTCGGTACGTGCAGCAAATTGTTTGAATAATGCAAATATTTTAACAGTTGGCGAACTTGCGCGTAAGACAGAGGCTGAAATGTTGAAATACCGCAATTTTGGTAAAAAGTCATTGAATGAAATTAAGGCGAAGTTGGAACAATTAGGTTTGTCTTTGGGAATGAAGATCGACGAGCGTTTATTGGATACAACTTCAACGATTCTTTAAGAGGTAAATAATTATGCGTCACGGAAAACATCACTTTCAATTAGGAGTTAAGCAAGCACATCGTCGTTCTTTGATGGCTAATTTGGCTTCGCAGTTGTTTTTGCATGGAAAAATTAAAACTACAGTAGCTAAAGCTAAGGCTTTAAGACCTTTTGCTGAGAAAGTTATAACCTTGGCAAAAAGTGCAGCTTTAGCTGAAAAACCAGAGCTTAAATTGCATTTTCGTCGTTTAGCAATTGCTCGTATTCGTAATGAAGCTGCTGTTAAAAAATTGTTTGATGAAACAGTACAACAATTTTTAAATCGTAATGGTGGGTATACTCGCATTTATAAGTTGTTATCTCGTGTGGGCGATGCTGCACCTATGGCTTTGATTGAGTTTGTAGAAGCACCTGCTGAAAAGCGTCGTTCTTCTAAGAAAACATCTAAAAAAGCTAAGACTGAAATCGCCAAGAAGGTTGAAGAAGCTCCAGTAGAAGTAGCTACTCAAGAAGAAGCGGTAGAAGTTTCAGCTGAGAAAACAGAAAAAACAGACGATAAATAAATTTTTTTGAATAAAGGTTATACGATGCATTATGCGGATGTTTTAACTTTTATTCAGGAACAATGGGGGTGTAATGATCTTTATTGTTCAGTAGATTTTTCGTTAAAAGCATGGAATGAGGTAGTGGATCAAGCTCTTCAAGATAAACTTGAAGGCAAAAAAGGTTCGCTACCTTTTTGTGTACGTTTGGTAGGGCAATCAGGTTCGGGTAAAACTTCGCAATTATTGCCTGCGGTATGTGGTGCTTTGGATGCTTGTAAGGTGCCTTATGTTCGATTAGCTGTCCGAGATTTTGTGAAGTATCATCCTAATTTGGAAAACATTCGAAAAACGTACGGTGAGGCTTTGTTACGCGAAAAGACGAATGCATTTGCCTTAACGCTTTTGACGCTTGTTTTTGAAAAATTGGTGCAATTGCGTTTGCCTATTTTGTTTGAAGTTACTTTGCTTTCGCCTACTTATGAAGCCTTTGTTCATCGGTGTTTACAGCATTACAATTATTTGTGTGATTATCAATGTTTAGCTGTTTCAAAAACACTTTCAGATCGGTGGATTTCGGAGCGCTGTGAATCGACTGGTCGGGTGGTTTTAGAAAAATCATCGCAGTTCTTTTTTGAAACCTTAAAGCCGGCTTTGGAAAGTTTGCGATCGTTTCAATTACATAATCGGGTTTTGCTTTGGGATTGTCAAAATACGGTACCGCTAGAGACATCATTGGAGGCGGAATCCTTATGGCAGGACTGGGAAAGTTGTTTTGAATTATCCGCATCTTTGCCTCCAGAAGTTTTATTGAAGCACAAAATGGCGTTTTTGTTGGATTTTTATAAAAAGACAGATTTTGAAAAATTGAAAATTTAGAATTGACAAAGAGAGTTGAAGTTTTGATTATTTAATTAGAGTTGCTCAGTAGCTCAGCGGTAGAGCAGGTGACTGTTAATCACTTGGTCGTAGGTTCGATCCCTACCTGAGCAGCCATTTTGCTTATGAGGAAGTTGTCGGATCGTTTTTTGAAAATCGTAAGCGAATTAAAACGTCAGTATCCGGAATATTTACCTAATGTATATGGTTTTGTGTATTTAGCGCTCGATGCGGCTTGTCAAGGTTTGGGTTTAGAAGCTGGTCAGCATGTGACGGGTGAGCAATTGCTAAAAGAGGGTGTTGTTAAATTAGCGCGTCAGCAATGGGGGGATCTGGCGGTTGAAGTTTTGAAGTATTGGGGGGTTCATTCCTGTCAGGATTTGGCGATTATTGTGGAGCGCTTGGTTGCTTTTAATGTGTTTAAAAAGAATGGTTCTGAGTCCTTTAGAGGCTTTGATCAGGTGTCGATTGAAGAGCTTTTTGCTTAATATATTTCTCGGTTTTATTAATTTTACAAGGATTGCGCTTGACTTTTTTGCACCGAGTTTTGCATAATAATTTTGTTATTTTAGCCAGGGTAGCTCAGTGGTAGAGCAGAGGACTCATAAGCCTTTGGTCGGTGGTTCAAATCCACTCTCTGGCACCATTTGGGGAAGTAGCTCAGTGGATAGAGCAGCGGTCTTCTAAACCGAAGGTCATGGGTTCGACTCCCGTTTTCCCCGCCATTTCGCTTTAGCTTGTTTTTGTGTTCATTTTAGCAAATAGCTTGCAATTTGTTTCGTGAGATTTATACTAAAAGTATGATTTGGAAAAAAACATCCCTTTTGCGGGATCCCGGTTTTTTATTTGCCTTGGCGAACGCTTTATTGTTTTTGAATAAAAGTTTTGTATCTTTTATAATTGTTATTTTGGCGTTTGGTTTTATTGTTTTTGCTAAAGTTTATGGCAAAACCTTGGAACGGCCGCATTCTTTTTTTCTAAAACTTGTTTATGAGATGGGAAAAAAGCCGTTTATGGGGCTAGAAGTTATTGGGTATGCCTGTTTTTGTGTGGCTTTTGTAGCAATGACCCAACAAGATTTTATTAGTTTTATGTGCGCGTTTTGCTTCGGTTTGGCAAACGTTTTGTTGGCTATGCGGTTCAGTCCAAATGTTTTCGAATCCCAAGAAAATTGGACGAAGATTTTTAAAAAGGTAAGAGAGTCGTACTCGTTGACGCCTTTGTTTTTGGCTTTGTTACTGGAGCCTATTTTTTTGATTTGCTTGGGTTTTGTTCATGCAGGACTAGCTGCTGGCGATGAAAGCTTGTGGATTTTTCCGCTTATTTGCTGGGTTATTTATTTGGTGTTTCGAAAAATGGATGCCAATCGAGTTGTTCCGCAAGGGTGCTTGTGTGTTTGTGCCCTGTGGTATACCTTGGTTGCCGGCCACCACGGAAAATGGATTTTAGCCCTTTCAAATTTATTGTGTACTTTGGCTTATCTAGAAATTGCTTTACAGGAACAGCGCGTTTTTTTAGCTAAATTGGCGAAAAGGCGGTAATTAAGTTAGAAGATTGTTTTTGGGTTTTGAGGATTGTGGGGTAAAGCTACAAGCATAGCTATTTTTAATTTGCAATTAAATTTTAGAGGTAGTATAATAAAAATGTAAAAAATTTTGACAAAGTGTTAAAGTTTTTTAGAAAATGACGTTATTATAGTTTAATAGCAGGTAAGTTAAATTAACCGAATGCGTTAAATTAACCGAAAAGAAAGATAAGATTATGAATAATAAATATCTAAGTGGGCTGTTAGCGGGAGTGTTGACAGCTGGGG
>JBKSMP010000006.1:0-82272 GCA_046881885.1 Opitutales bacterium | reverse complement strand
AAAATGTCATACACTTGTCCGGATATGTAAATATAAAAAATAAACCCGAGGAACTTTCCAATGAAGAATGGAATCAAGTACTAATTTTAAAACAAAAGGTTAAAGAAATTATTAAGAAAATTCAGTCTGAAAGTATAGAAGCGCCAGCAATTGAAGAAACAAATTAAAAAGCCTCAAAACTTAAATTTTTTTAAACGATTTAATAGACTTTCTTCAAAAGTCGTTAGTAAATTAAGTATCCATGGGGAGTATCAATTTTTTAAACAACCATTTTGGTCATTATTCATACAGTATAGCAAACTTTTTTATCTCCGACTTTTGCAGGAAACCTATTTAAAATGCTTGTCAAACGATGGATTTTGCGATAAAATTAACAAGTTAAGAAATTAATCTATGAATACGCCTACATTTTATAATGACTTAAGTTTTTTGGAGCATCCAAGTGCGAGAGCATTGAGAATTTTGAGTGAATACATGGGGCCTGCACAACGCTTGGAACAATTTAATATACATCACACCATTGTTTTTTTTGGTTCTGCACGTATTGCATCACCTGAAGATTTAGAAAAAGGAATTGGTAGAAAGAATTTTTTATCCGCTAAGGAAGCTAAAAATGCAGTTGTTTATTATGAAAAAGCACGAGAATTAGCTAAAAAAATTACAACATGGACATTAAAAATTCCTGAAAACACACGACCGTATTTAATTACAGGCGGAGGTCCTGGTATTATGGAAGCTGGAAATCGTGGAGCCAAAGAAGCAGGAGGAATTTCATTAGGAATGACCATTAGTTTGCCCCATGAACAAGGACTAAATGAGTATTGTACGCTTGAAGCGAGTATGCAATTTCATTACTTTTTTATGCGCAAACTTTGGTTATTACTCAGAACACGTGCATTTGTTGCATTTCCTGGCGGTATTGGGACTTTGGATGAACTGTTTGAAATTTTCACCCTCATTCAAACCAAAAAAGTTGCAAAATTCCCCATTATTCTTTTTGGAAGTGATTTTTGGAAACCATTGATTAATTTTAAACAATTATTAGATTGGGGCTTGATTAATCCGGAAGATTTAGATTTATTCAAATTGTTTGATGATGTTGATGAAGCGTCGCAATACCTTCAAAGCATCTTAACACCTGAGTTTTTGGAAAATTCTTACAATCGTTAAAGCTATGCAAATGGGGCATTATATCGAGAATAGTTTCATCGTAGACGTGAAAAGTACAACGTTTCGCGGCGCTTTGGAAGAATTGCTCGAGTGTTGTCCATTAAACAAAATACAAAAACGTTCAGAACTTTTAGATGACTTAATCACTCGCGAAGGTACCGTTTCGAGCTATTTAGGGCAAGGAATTTGCTTACCGCACATCAAAGTTCGCATGCGAAAGTCCTATCTATTTGCATTAGGCCGCATTCGCAAACCGCTTCAAGATGCTTCTGTACACGATAGCGACAAAATACGTTTGATTATCTTGCTGCTAGTCTCTGAAAAAGTTGATAATTGTGTAACCATGCTAAGCTCTTTAGCAAAAATCTTTCAAACAATTAAATTAAGTAACGATTTAACACAATTACCCTTAGAAGAATTTCGTGCAAAAGTTCTGCAAGCCTTTAAAACAATTCCTACGAAACAAGCAACACGTACCAACTCTTTTAATCGTTTAATGTTACGTGAATCGATAAAAATAGCCAAAGCAGGCAATTGCTCTTCTGTTTTTTTATTCCAAGATACTTTTTTAAATCAAACTCAAGAAATTAATACCTTAGATACAGATCTAAAAACTATTATCATTTCACAACGTGCACCCGAAATTTCTCAAAAAGGAAACACGTATACCTTACCGATACAGCTTTTTGCAAATGGTCGTTTGGCACAATTACGTAGTGCCATTTTGCTAGCCCTTATTCATAAGTGTATCAAATATAACGAAAAGATTTGCTGTATTGGAGGATTGCCGCATAGCAATCGTATTGATACTGTTGTTATTACAGAAGCAAATCGAGAAATCCAATCTGTATTTTCGCAACAAACAGATATCTTACCTCCAAGCGTCTTACCAGAAGTTTTTGAACGCCTACTAACCATCGCAACCCAATTGGCTGTAGAAGGTCGCGAAGGCAAATCGGTTGGATGTCTTTTCGTATTGGGCGATGTGAAAGCATTAGAGCCTTATATGCACCCATTAATCTTAAATCCGTTTTATGGATATAGTTCCGAAGATCGTAATTTGCTCAATCCTTTTATCGATGAAACCATAAAGGAATATTCCCTCTTAGATGGTGCGTTTGTCATTAGCGGTGATGGCGTAGTTGAAAGCGCCGGAACACTTATTCATGCATCGGATCAAGTTTCCTTGCCGGGAGGCTTAGGAACAAGACACGCTGCAGCTGTAGCTATTTCTAAAGCCGTAGATTGTATTGCCATTACGATCTCCTCTAGTACCAATCAAGTCTCTTTATTCCGCAACGGCAAAATGTTGCCACTTTTTGATAAAGGGTTGGAATAAAAAAGGTCTTACAATTGCTTGTCATAAATACATAAACAATCAAAATTTAATCACATTGCTTATGAGAACGATTAAATTTTAAAATTCAGTGATTTTTAAAGGCAAAAATTATTTTTTCATACAATTTGTTTTAATTTTTTTTTAATTATAAGGAATAAAATATGCTATACAGTTATGGCATGAATAAAAAAACTTATTTTGTGTCGTTATATGCAGGATTAAGCATATACTTAGGGGCAATAGGCAAGGAACGTAATTTTATTTGTGACGCGTTTCCATCGGAAAAACAAATGCGGTACGTTTACCAAAAATGGCTTGTTAACGAAATGTTTACCTATGATAATCAAAAAAATGCTTACGTATTATCGGAGAAAGGTAAACCTATTTATGAGAATTTAAGCCAATTTGCTACAGAATTTTTCAAAAAAACAAAATCTTACTTTCAACCCGCAATATCCGATTTAGCTATACAATATTCAATTTTAATTGATGATGCAAAAGGTTGCAGAGATAAAAATACGGGCATGTTTATTTTAAGTTACGCAAATCAAAACAACCTTTTAAGAGGAGAACCTTTTCCAGATGTGCTTTTCCCGGTAGATGAGGAAATTGAAAACGATCTTTGTCATAAATCAAGCAAAGAAATTTTTGAGGACAAAATAGGAAACTTTTTCACACGTTCTTTACGCTGTAAAGATCAAAATGAACCTTGTGATTTTTCTGAATTAGATCTAGCGATAGTAGATCGAATAGTAACAGGTAATCCCAATGATAAGGCTATTTTGTTTATAGGATTTGATCAAGGAGAAGAAACAGAGGGTTCTGAGATTTTTTATGATACACCTGGCTATACGCGAAGCTTATTTTGGAGTTTATGGGGCAAACGACCGGATGATGACCATAATGCCATCAAATTCTGTTTTTGCAAAATTAATAAATTTTTAGAAGCCAATCCGCAACTTTACAACTTTTTTGACTCAATTATTATTGGGGGACAAACTGTAGAATACATTACTTCTGATGTTTGGATTGCTTTAGGAGCTATGCTAAAAAGAGGTGGCCGAATTATTTATCCCAATCTCTTTGTGGATTATTTTCCACCCTTCTTAAATATGATGCTAACTGAATGTTGTCCAAAAAGCAAAGGATTTGAACTTTACAAATGCAAAAACGCTTCAGAATCCGTCTATCAAGACATAAAGGCTTTTGCCTTTTTTAACCAGGAACCAACTTATGGCCCCACTTGCTATGCCAATGCTAAAACACTTTATTGGCATAAGAAGCTATAATAACTATGGATGCAAAAGACGCTCTTTATCGGTCTTGAAAAAATGGACTGAGGGAGTGTTTTTCTTTTTAGAAGGTTTGAGGGGATCTATAGGGCTCAACGGGTGCTCTGATGGCCATTTTAGCTGCGCAGGATGTTCTATTATAAAAAGGGATTGAGGATAGGTACGCGCTATCATTTCCAAAACCGAAAGTACCTCTAACAATTTTTCCGTCCAATAAGGATAGGGTGGATCAAAAAAGACGTAATCAACAGAACCTATTTTTGAGGGAGAAAAACAAAACAAATCTGTAGAAATAATTTTTGCAGTAAGGATATCTCGTTGAGCGCTTTTTAAAACACGTTCACAATTCTTTTTCAGATTTGCAATAACTTTAGGGTTTTTTTCTAAAAAATAACAGGTTTGAGCGCCTCGACTTAAAGCTTCTAAACCATAAGCACCCGTGCCTGCAAAACAATCCAATACAACTTTATCGACGATAGCACCACCAAGCCGATTAAAAACAGATTCACGCATGTAATCCGTTGCTGGACGAACATCTTGTTGGGGAACGTCCAGCTGAATTCCACGAGCTGCTCCACCAGTAATACGCATTAAGATAAAGTCATTAAACAACGTTGAATGCGTTTTAAGACTTCTTCTCGACCTAAAACCACCAACATATGATAAAGACTAGGACCAACACCTCTTCCAGATACTGCAAAGCGTAGTGTATGAATATAGGCACCTGTAGAAAGTTCTTTTTCCGCACTTAAGGCTTTGAGGGCCGTTTCGATGGACTCGCAATTGAACTCTAAACTTGTATTCGAAAGCAACACCTGCAATTCTTCCAATCGCTCTTTAGGATTATGCTTTTGGATCTTTTTTAAAACATCTGGATCAAAAGCGTAATCAGCATCAAAAAAATAAGCGATAAAGTTTGGTAATTCCTCAAAAGAACGCAATTTTTCTTGAGAAATCTCTAAAACTTTTTGTAAAAATCCTTTATCTTGCAAGCAATGTCCACAACCACTCTTTCCCAGAACAATTATGGATTTTTCAAAAAAAGCTTCTTTGGATAAGTTTCGCAAATGTTCCGTATTAATAAAGCTCATCTTTTTTTCATCAAAACGAGCATGTGTTTTATTAATTCCCGGAAGATCAAAAGCTGCAATAATTTCTTCTACCGAAAGCAATTCTTGATCATTTTTAGGGGACCATCCGAGTAAGGATAAATAATTAATAACGGCTTCAGGAAGGAAATATTTATCGCGATATTCTTCAACCAAAGAACCACGATCACGTTTACTCATTTTACCGGGTCCATCCGTTTTTAAAATAAGTGGTATGTGGGCAAACTTAGGAGCTTCTGCGCCAAAAGCTTGATAGAGTTCCATATGTTTGCTGGTATTTGACAAATGGTCCTCGCCGCGAATGACATGCGTAATCTTCATGGCAATATCATCCACAACATTAACAAAATGGAAAACAGGAGTCCCATTCGACCGATAAATAACGAAATCTTTTTCTTCTTTGCGGTGTACAGGCCCATGAATAACGTCGTCAATGATTTGCGTTTCTCCGGAGATTTTCAGCCAAATAGCACCTTCTTTTTCGTAAGCAAGACCTTTATCACGTAATATTTGAAGATAATGCTTATAAATTTCATTACGCTCGCTTTGAAAATAGGGTCCATAAGCTCCTCCAACTTCAGGTCCCTCATCCCAGTTAAAACCAAGCCAACGCAAATTTTCCAACAAGGAATTAAGCGATTCCTTTGTATTTCTTTCTGTATCTGAATCTTCTATACGCAACACAAAGGTACCTTGTGTGTGTTTGGCGTATAACCAGTTGAATAGCGCTGTTCGTGCACCACCAATATGAAAATAACCGGTTGGACTCGGGGCAAATCTTACTCTAACGTTTGACATGATTTATAATTGTTGACAGCATTGAGCCAAAATGTCCAGAACGTAATCCTGGTCATCTTGCGTTAAATGTGGATAAATGGGAATACTTAAGCACCCTTGATAGTAAGCTTCAGCACCTGGTAATGATACATCGCCAAGCAACTCACGATACAATTCAAACTTGTAAAGCGGCACATAGTGTACTTGAGTTTCAATACCATGATTCTTTAAGAAATGATAAGCAAAATCACGCTTAGCTGCATTTTTGAAGTGAATAACAAACAAATGATAAGCACTTGCGTCATATAAAGGCGTAATCGTAATATGATCTGTATACGATGGTTTAGATAAAATTTCCGCATAACGATGCGCTAAAGAACGCCGTTTCCCTAAAAAGTAAGAAATACGCTTAAGCTGAGAAACCCCCAAAGCAGCTTGTAAATCCGTCATACGATAATTGTAACCCCAATAGCACTGTTTTCTTAAATAAGAATTGGGGACTGCTTTTAGACCGTGATTACGTAATAAACGAATCTTTTCAGCTAATTCTAAATTATTCGTTGTAATGGCGCCACCTTCTGCACAACAAATCGTTTTAAGCGGATGAAAGCTAAGAGTTGCAAGGTCCGTATGCGCACAAGAAGCACTTTTATAGGTCTTATTCCCATAACAATAGTCACCACCCAAGCTATGTGCGGCATCTTCTACTACAAAAGCTCCATACGTTTTAGCCAAAGCCTGTATGGCTGGCAGATCTGCTGGGATTCCTTGTAGAGATACAGGAACAATTGCTTTTTGAGAAGAACTCGTATCTTGCTGAAGTGCTTTTTCTAAAGCTTCAACAGACATAATACCCGTAAGTGGATCGACATCAACAAATCGAATGTTTGCGCCAATAACTTGCAGCATATTAGCCGTCGCAGCAAAGGTAATTGGCGTTGTAAACACTGTTGCACCTTGAAGATCCAAAGCCAGATAGCTTAGGTGTAAAGCAGCCGTTCCATTGGAAACTAAGATTGCATCTTTTACGTTCAAATACCGCTTAAGCGCCTCTTCAAATGCTGTAATTTGTGGACCTTGTGTAAGGAAATCATTCGTCAAGGTTTCTGTAACTGCACGGATATCGGAATCGTCAATCGTTTGTCGAGAATAAGGAATATGTCGCATTTTCTAGATTCGAGAAAGGTTTTGTTCAAAGAATTGCAGAAGTTCAGATTCGCTCAAGCGCTGCTGTTGCGTCGTATCACGATCCCGCAAGGTATAGGTACCATTTTCCAAAGAATCAAAGTCAACTGTAATACACCAAGGGGTTCCAATTTCATCCATACGACGATATCGGCGTCCAATAGCGCCTGCTTCGTCGTAAGTTGTGTACCAGCGTTTTTGAAGTTTTGCAAATAATTCGCGTGCTTTTGCAACGATTTCAGGCTTGTTTTTGACCAAAGGGAAAACAGCGATTTTTATAGGCGCAACTTCTGGCTTAAAACGTAGAACAGTTCTCTTTTCTCCATTAATTTCGTCTTCATCGTAGGCCGAAACAAGAAGGGCCAATAGCGTACGATCAACACCAACAGACGGTTCTATAACGTAAGGAAGATACTTTTCTTGTCGCGCTTCATCAAAGAATTCGAGCGGTTTACCACTTGCAGTTTGATGTTGTGTAAGATCGAAATTACCACGCACTGCAATACCTTCAAGCTCTTGTACGCCAAAAGGATACTTAAACATAATGTCCGTACACGCTTTTGCGTAATGGGCCAAATCCTCCGTAGCATGCACATCCAAGCTAAGCCATTCCTTCTTAATTCCAATCGAACAATGCCATTGATAACGGGCTTCAATCCATTTTTGATGGAGTTCTGGCCAGAGGCTATCATCTGCAGGCAAGAAATACTCAATTTCCATTTGCTCAAACTCGCGCGAACGGAAGATGAAGTTTCTTGGTGTAATTTCGTTACGAAACGCTTTACCGATTTGAGCAATACCAAACGGCAATTTAACGCGTGTGGAATCTACAACATTTTTAAAATGGATAAAAATTCCCTGAGCTGTTTCTGGACGCAAATACGCAACATTAGATTCTGCAGCAACCGCTCCAACTTGAGTTTGGAACATCAGATTGAAGTCTCTCGGCGGTGTTAAATCTCCAGGTTGATCGGTTGCAGGCGAAGGAATTTTATCATATTCTTCCGGCAAAGCCTCCGTTAATGGCTTTAAATTTAAAGGATCGATTGTCTCGTTTGCTTTTTGACAGGCTTTTAGAAGTGCTTTGACTTTCTTGGCAAGGTCTGCATCACGATCTTCACTATCAATAACACAAACATAACCAATGACCTCTCCTTTAATTGAGACAGGACTAAAAAGCAAATTATCCGCTCTGTAACGATTTTTAGTGACCTTGCAATCTACCATAGGGTCTGAAAATCCATCGACGTGACCAGAAGCCTTCCAGACGTTTGGATGCAAAATAATCGAACTGTCCAAACCAACCACATCTTCGCGATCATGGACCATGTTTTTCCACCAAAGCGCTTTGATGTTTCGCTTTAATTCAACGCCCAACGGTCCATAATCAAAAAAACCATTGAGACCACCATAAATATCAGACGAGAGAAATATAAAGCCCTTGCGCTTACAAAACGCAACCAAATCCTTCATGCACAATTGAGATTCCATATTTATAAATGCTTTTTATTAAAAGTCGCCACAAGCTTTTATGCAATCCTTATTTTACTGAAATCTTTACTTAGTAAATAACCTGTAAAAAGAAAAAATCTTTGAGACACCCAGTATGGGGATTGTCTAATAAACTTTTTATTGCTGGCTTCTTTGCAAGAAATTGTTGATAAATATGCCTCTTAATGTATTACGAAAATGGTAAGACTAATGAACTTTTTTAAAGTATCCTTCAGCCTTGATTAAAGGTTAATGTAAGATTTCGATCGCTTGAGTTAAGGATTTGCTGAACAAATTATCGTGACAAGCATCATCCAAGCGTGATTTTTGCATACGGAAGCAGACAAGCTCATTGGCTTCACAAAAGATAACATTTACATTCTTCTCCTTTAAAGAAGCAACGAAGAATCGCAAAGAGTCGATAGCACTTACATCAATAAAAGGAACGTGATGTAGGCGAATAATAATGGTATGGATGTCTTTATTGACACTGGACAATTTCGATTGAAATGTTTCGATAGCACCAAAGAAGAAAGGACCTTCAATAGAGTAAATACTTACGTCTTGGGGAACATCGATATGCAATTGTTTGTGCAACAGCTCGATGTTTGAATTATGTTCAATTTGCACGGTTTTAGACATGCGTCGCATAAAGAACAAAGTGGAAAGTACAACACCAATATTGACAGCAACGACAAGATCGACACAAACCGTTAATAAAAAGGTAATAATAAGGACAAAACAGTCCGATTTTGGGGCTGTCGTTAAAATTCTAAAAAAGCGGCGATAATCACTCATGTTATAGGATACAACAAATAAAATGGCTGATAATACTGCAATGGGAATATAGACAGAAAGTGGTGCGAGTACAAGTATAAACAAGATAAGCGTTATACAATGGACAATACCAGATATCGGAGAATTTCCGCCACTTTTTATATTTGCAGCAGTTCTTGCAATGGCTCCAGTTGCAGCAAATCCACCGAATAAAGGCGCAACGATATTTGCAAGGCCTTGTCCGATCAATTCTTGATTGGAATTGTGGTGCGTTCCCATCATACTATCTGCAACAGCAGCCGAAAGCAATGATTCGATAGCACACAATAAGGCAATGGTAAACGCAGGACCAATCAGTTCAGGAATGAGGTGTAATGGGACTAAAGGAAGCTTAAATGCAGGAAGTGTTTGCGGAATTCCACCAAAAGCAGATCCGATCGTAGCAAGCGAACTGAAATTAAAACTATACTGTACGACTGTAGCAATAATAAGGGCTACAAGAAAGCCTGGAAGCGGTTTTAAGTACTTGTTGGTAAAGATGATGATGCATAAGCTTACAACTGAAATCAGCGTTGTTGTGCTATCAAGTGTTGGAAATGCATGGAATAAATCCATCAATTTCGACCCCATAGACGTACCTTGAAACTGTACCGTAAGTCCAAAGAAGTTTTTCCATTGCCCAACACATATGGTTAAAGCAACACCTGAGGTAAAGCCAACAATAACAGGTTCTGGAATGTATTTTATGATGGAACCCAATTTAAAAAGCCCCATAAATACTAAGAAAATTCCGGCCAATAACGTAGCTAATTGAAGTCCACTAAAGCCATATTTATGAGTAATAGCACAAAGAATAACTACAAAAGCGCCAGTAGGTCCTGCGATTTGAACACGGCTTCCTCCAAATAACGACACTAAGCATCCGGCAATAATAGAGGTATATAAACCATTCTCGGGTGAAACTCCAGAAGCAATCGCAAAAGCCATTCCTAAGGGTAATGCGATAACACCTACAATAATTCCTGGCAAAATATTCGATAAGATATTTTTTTTAGAAAATAAACCACCCCGATAAGCTTCAGTAAATGCAAACATAAGTTCTTACGATGTAATAAAGAAAATAAAATCAGCCTTAAGGAGAAATTAGTCAAATGTTTTTTTGAAAAAGCTTTGACATGAAAGTGCGCCTAGGAAAATTTTAGGAACAAAAAATGCTTTGTTAGCGTATGTCATGGAAGGTAATGTAAATCTTCAAACGCAAGCAACCAATCAAGCCTACGTGAATACAATAGGCGATGCGGATGGTGTAAGTACAGAAAATCAAACTGGAAAACTTAATGGAGAAAAAGTTGTTATAGAAGTTATTGTTGATGCTAGCACAAAAGATGACGAAGTTGCTTCTTATATTATCGCAGTAAAAACAACAAAGAAAGAACTTGAAGAAAAAACAAACAAAGAACAACAAAAAGCTAAATTAAATAAAGTAGATGCTACCAAAGACGCAGAAAATGTAAATGAACAACAACAACAGGGTAAACGTATTTCGAAACAGGTAGAAGTTCGTTTAAAAATAATCAATAAAAACACAAATGAAGATTTGCAAAATACCATCAATCAACGTTCTTATTCGTTGTTTAGTGGTAGCGAAGATAAGTATCGAGAATGTTGCAATAAATTTAATGCGCTTTTAGAAAAAGGAGCTAGCTCTCCAGAAGAGTTTGAAGAGTTGCTAAATACATTCGACGATGTCGCAGAGCAACATAATGCTTTACAGATAACCAAAGATGTTTGGGAGCGAAAACTGACAGGGCTAAAAACACTTGCAAAAGAGACTAGAGAAAGAGCGGTAGGGGAAGATTCAACACAATCTCAAGAGCAAGAAAACGATTACAAACAGCTTCAGCAACAAATTAAGAAACTAGAAAGTAATATTGAAAATCTTAATAGCATTCAAGATAAATTAATGTTAGAAAATGGTAATCGTATTGAAGATAGCTATAAACTAGCACCTTTATTACGTGAAGTTACTGCCAATTTGGTTCATGATATTGCACTACCCCCTAAAAGCTTTAATGAAATTATTTTGGACAAAGTTTTGCCACTTAATGGCGATCCGGTTAAAACATTCGAATGTTTGTGTGAAAATTTTATTGAAAACAATAAAACCGCCAAAAATATTGGTGAATCCATTTCTTGTTTTGAAAACAACTTATTTATTATAAGGGAATGCTTAAAACATGAATTGAAAACATGCCAAGATACGAAGGTATCATTTGCAATTGTCAATGTTTGTCGAGCATCTGAAAAATTAGAAGCTGTTAACAATGAAAATATAATGGTTGTCAATCTTACTGCCAATAGTTTTGCCAAAAATAACGAATAATCATGATTGAGAATCCCAATATACCCGAACTTTCCTTTCACATTACACAAGTAATTATGCAGTCCATTTTAAAAGAATGGCTTGATCCACAAGTTATTAATCAAATGTATAACAAACTGCAGCTGAATACCAATGAAGAGAAAATTTTCTTTTTGACGCACCTGTCAATGGCAATACGCAAGTATCCGGATACGATTTTCCCGAATCCGGATTTACGAACACAATTTTTAAATGTTATTCAAGAATGTTTAGATGCACGTATATTAGAGGAGAATAATTGATTATGATAAATGATGAAATTGAACATTTTGGAAGAAGCATTGGTGTCGAAAATCTGGCTTTAAATGATGCAGGATGCTTAAAGTTTATATTCGAAAATAATATCCATATTAATATTGAAAAATTTGAAGATACCATTTTTTTCTTTATCACAAAAACTTACGAACTAAGCCCCTTGCCTTATAATTATTATATATCGGCCCTTAGTATGAATTACCGCTTAAATACAACTCCTTTTCCCGTCGAAGCGATTGCTAAAACCGATCAAGATGTTGGCTTTTTTGTGCGGATCAAGGAAAATCAATGTGATCAACCTACACTTTACAAAGTATTTCAATTTTTGATGCAATATATGCGTCAATTTGAGAATAAAGTTGTTAACTAATCCTTAACGATGTAAGGTCGCGTAAGCATCGTGTAATCGGAATAAACCTCGGCAGCTTTGGTCGGCATTGAAGACTGGCAATACATTCAATTGCTGCGGCCGATCTTCCATAAGTTGCAAGGCTTCTTCTAGATTCAATTGCGCTGAAACTTTTATCGGATTTTCGGTCATAATATCTTTTGCCAAAACCTTTTCTATGGATTGACAAGTTTGCAAAGAACGACGTACATCCCCATCCGTTATTAAACCGATAAATTGGTTGCCTTCCATCACAAAAGCTCCCCCTAAAGGCTTAGAGGTCATTTCAATAACCACTTCACGCAAGCTTGCATTTGGTTTTACGCAAGCAACATCTTTCAAGGGACAGGTTAAATCTCCTACACAATTACCTAAGCTTTTACCAAGTTGTCCACCGGGATGAAATTTAAGGAAATCTTCGCGTTGGAAACCTTTAGCATGCATCAGCGTACAAGCAAGGGCATCGCCAAGTGCTAATGCCAAGGTTGTACTTGCTGTAGGGACAAATCCCAAAGGATCAGCTTCGCGCGTGATTGAGGCATCTAATACAAAATCGGCCGCTTGAGCCAAAGGCGAAACAAGATTACCGACCATCGCAATTACCGGCGAATCAAATTGGCGAATTACAGGGATCAAATTTAATAATTCCTGTGTGCTTCCGCTACGTGATAAGAAGATCGTAGGATCACCTTTAGAATAAATTCCTAAATCCCCATGTAAGGCTTCTGAAGGATGTAAAAAGACAGAGCGTGTTCCGGTACTATTAAACGTAGAACTCAATTTTTGGGCAATATAGCCTGATTTGCCAATTCCTGTAAAAACAACTTTTCCTGTATGGTTCTTGATTAAATCAACAACGTCACTAAAAGCCGCATCATCAAATCGTTCATACAAGCGATTCAAACTTGCAATTTCTTCTGCTAAAACCTGCTTTCCTATTTCACCAAAATTCATTGTATTAAAATTTTATATAAGTATTATCTTGAGAACATTTGGGACAAGCTGCAACATCTACAGCCTCTAAACACGTGTAAATAACATCACACTTAGAACAGTAAAACGCATGCTTTACTTGTAATTGTTCATAGTGTTCCGCATGCCGATTTTCAAAATGCACTTCATATAGGATATAAAGTAGCAATAATAAGCACAAACTCGCTATAAAATAGGCTTCCATTACATCCTTTGTACTGTTTCCAAGCCGAGCAAATGCAAGCCTGTTTCCAAGGTGGACAACGTTGATTGACAAAGTAATAGGCGCAAATTTTGGACTTTTATATCGTCTATGCGAACCTTATCGGCATTGTAAAAACTTGAAAACGTACCCGCTAATTCAAATAAATAGCGACACAACCAATGTGGTTTTAATTCCTTTAACGCTAATGTTAGAGCCATTGGAAAACCAATCAGTTTACGCGCGAGTGCACGTTCGGTTTCTGTAGAAAATGCATCTACTGATTCTAATGCTTGGGAATCTAGGGTAGAAGCATCAAAGTTCATTTTTCTGAAAATCGTATGAATACGAGCGATAGCATAGAGCAAATAAGGAGCCGTATTGCCTTCAAAATTGATCATTTTATTCCATTCAAAGCGGTAATTACCGGTACGTTCTTGCGATAAATCCGCGTATTTAATAGCTCCTAAACCGACAACTTCAGCAACTTTACGTTTTTCTTCTTCTGATAAATCCGGACTTTTTTCGCTAATAAGTGCGTAAGCACGTGTGACGGCTTCATCAAGTAAGGCTTGTAGTTGTACAGGTTTTCCTTCGCGGGTTTTAATAGCCTTACCACTAGCATCTAAAATCGTTCCGAAATAGACGTGGTACAATTCAGGAATCGGTAAATGAGCTTTTTGAAACCATTTTTCAACCGTAAGGAACAATTGTTCAAAATGGTCGCGTTGACGGCAATCCGTTACATAGACGAGCGCATTTGCCTTTAATTCCTGAATACGGTATTTAACGGTTGCCAAATCGGTAGAAGCGTAATTGGAAGCACCATCGGACTTACGAACAATAAAAGGCTGCTTACAAAACCGAGGATGGTCTTCATGGAAAACCACAAGTGCTCCCTGGTCTTGGACGGCCAAGTGATGGCGTTGTAAGTCCTCATAAACGGCTTCGACTTTATCGCGATAAAAGGATTCCCCTAAAACATAATCGAAGCTAACCCCCATGCGTTTATAGATGAGGTCAAAGCTTTGGTAGGAAATGGTATTAATTTTCTTCCACAAATCGAGGTTAATAGGATCACCTTGCTGTAGTTTTACGAGTTCTTGACGAGCCTTTTCGAGCCATTGTGGATCTTCCTTCATGCGAGCGCTACCTTGCTGATATAAGCCTTCAAGGGTTTCGATGGCTTGCTCAGGAGGTTCGCTAAAATCGTAATTTGCGGCCTTGATTTCGACAAGCAGGATACCAAATTGAGTTCCCCAATCTCCGATATGGTTATCGCGAAGCACCTTGCCGCCGCCAAAGCGGATAAAACGTTGCAAAGCCTCTCCAATAACCATGGAACGCAGATGGCCAACATGCATACGTTTAGCCGTATTGGGGGAAGAATAATCTACCACAACGGTTTTATCGGCAAAAATAGAACGATAATGCCCTTTATAAGAATCTTTGGTGTGAAATTTCGAAAGCCACTGTAATAATCCCGCATCTTTTAATCGAAAATTTAAGAAGCCAGGTCCCGCCACACTCACTTCAAAAGAGGTATTTAAAGCCTTAAAAGCTTCCATTAAGGTTTGAGCACCTAAACGCGGATTAGCCTTCTGCTTCCCAAAGTAGGACAAAACACCATTGGCTTGAAAATCTCCAAAACGTTCATCTGCAGGTCGAATTTCTGGGTCAAAATCATCCCCAAAACCTTCCAAGGTTCCTGCCAACCCTTTTAATGTCTCATCCAAATACCGCTCTAATGAAAAATCCATCTTCTCTAACTCAACCCATTCTGCTCCTAAAGTCAATGGCAAATGTTCTCGGAAATAAACGCTGGTTTGCAAAATTTCCTCTAGCTATCAGCAAAAATAAAAAACTCCACAAGCTTCTGTGGAGTTTTCTTAGAATTGATAAAATTTGTTATTATCGTTCTAAGACTTTATCTACGATAGGTTTTAAATGTGGCTTACATTCTCCCCATTCTTGTAATGCTTCTGCACTTTCTTCGGTTGGTTTTTCCAAATACTGTTTTGCAATATTAAGAAACATACAATCTTCTTCTAATTCTAGAACTTTTGTTTCTTCTTCTTCGGATATATTACTAGATTCTGCTTTTTTTCGTAAAGAATACGCCTCTTGTAGTATTTGTTGAATATCCTCTATAGATAAACTTTTAGATAGCTTTGTTATCCTTACTTCTAGGTTTGATAATGCTTCTTTTAGATCACCTGCAAACATATTAGAATAAGCTAATGTTAATCCAATACACATTGATAATACATACTTATTTTTCATGATTTTTCTTTTAATTATTGTTTTGAAAATTGTCAAGAATGGCAAAACAAAAGAGCCCCACAAGAAATTTGCAGAGCTCTTTAGAATGGAGGTAAATGTGATTTTAATTGAAATTGAACAATCCTTCTTTACCATCAATTACTATTAATTGTTTTTCAAGATTTTATAGGATATTTATTGTTGCTTTCTTAAAATTGGTCCAAGGTAAATTTCATATCTGTAAGATTTATTACACCATTTTTTCATTTTTTTCATTTTTTCATCTTGTGTCAAAGTGGATTTTTCCAACAAAATATCAGAACATTCTTCTAAAAACAATAAGTCAATTTTTAGAATAGCAATATGATCCCACGCATCTCCAGATGTATCTTTTTGGGAATATTTCATCAATTTGTTTTTAGTTTCTTCTAAACATTTTTTTAAATTTCCAAGATCTGTTTTTGAAAATTTGCCCAATAAAATAGACATTGAGTTTTCAGCATTTTCAGCTTCTTTTTGCAATTTTTCAGGCATCCCATTTAAAAGAGATGATACAAACAAACTACTATACAATATTATATTTTTTACTTTCATGACTTATAACAATTACTATTCTTATAAAAAATCAAGTTTTTTATTTTATGATTTTACATCGCAATAGCTTCTCCAGGACCAAAATTCCACATTCTCAAAATTTGTCCTGTAACTTCATAATAACAATAAAAAGCTACTCGATGTGCTAAAATAAAACGAGAAGGTATATTAAAAATATTATAACTACTAATAGACGTATTTACATGTCCATAACGAATAGGAAGATCTTTAGATGCACGATAAGCATTTTCAGACAAATCATCTCCATTTAAAAACCTTTCGCTATACGGAATGTATTGTGGAACACCATTTATGTTGACCATAATAAAATTGGGATTGTTAATCAAATTTGGATTCCCGGCGAGCAAAAACGCATCTTCATGCATTAATCTAATGAACTCTTGATTATTATGATTAGGTGAACCTAGGATGGTTGCAATTTCTTCCACATTACAAATCAGTCCCCAAACGCACAATTCTGTTTGGTTTCCATAATAACAACGCAAAACATACTTAAAACTATCAGGTTTGCCACTTTTATTTTCCAATACTCTTTGCAATCTTCTCAAATAATGAAACCAATGAAGCATTTCATGAAATAGAGCTACATCAACGGGACGATCTTGATTTTTAGTTAACAATGTACCATGATTTTTCACGAAGTAAAAAACAAATGTACCTCTATTTAAATCTTCAAAATCTATTTGTGCACCATTATCACCTATTTTAAAACAGCAACCCTCTATTGCTTGATTAATTTTTATTGAACGACATTTTTTATTAATATCATCATCTCGAATAATCTCATCATTATCTCGATCTCCTTTTTCTTCACATCCTTGTGTCGAGGTGTCACTATCAACCCTTCTAATTTCGATCAACAATCGATAGAGAAGCACCCGTCCCACAGGATCAGCAGCAATTTGGCGAAATGCCTGCCAAAAGGATATTCTAAGACTATTCCAGCCTGCACAAAGTGAAAGGTGTTTTACATTGATAATATGCGCAATATTACCATTTATATCAAACCCCATTGGAATATCTGGAGGTTGGTTTAGTAATTGCTGGTCATCTGGCCTAGACCAATTCACAGCCCTATTCCCGCCAAACACTCTCACCCACCAATCAGTTACTAAGTCGTCACCAAGTTGGCCAACAAATCTTGCTCCAGAATATTGTCCTGCTTCAGTTGTCGTTGGCTGAGAACCATCGATAGGAAAATATAAATGACAAGTTGTATTGGGAATATGGATATGAACACAGTCCATAAAAGGATTCAGGGGAGATTGAGCATTTTCATGTTGTAATCCCGGCGTTCCAGGTGGCAAATGAAACTGTGCAGCCTGTACAAGAGATGTTAAACTAAGAATAGCAACAACCTTAGCAATCGAACGAGAAAAGATTTTTCTCACTATTTCTTTATTTAGAATAAACATTCTAGTAATGAAAATAAACCCAGTAAATAATGTCCATCAAAAAACATACAAATATTACTTTTCTTTGCGTAAGTTTTATTCAAATCACCAAAACTCAACACAAAACTTCTGCGACTTGTTCATTCGAAAGCAGTTTGCTTAAAAATTAAAAACAAGCAGAAGTCCGTTGGGTGCAGGGATGACTCATTTCTGCTCGCTCAAGGGCGATCCCCTTGGAACAACTTTTTTAAAGTTGTTTATGGTTTTCTACTGTTAATAACTGTTTAAAACAGTTATTAACTACATTAAACCTAGCCATTCTTTTGGTTTTTTGCTATTAATAACAGTTATAAATAGGATAATAACTGTTATTAACAGTATTTTACTGTTTTAAACTGCAGAAAACTAGAATATCTCTAGCAAAGCAATTGTAAACCTTCTTGTTCGGCTGCATAAATGAGCTGTTTGTCGTATGTCGCCAAGGGCAAAGTTTTGTCGATAGCTAACTGCAAATAAGCAGCATCGTAAAACGTTAAATTATATTTTTGAGCATTATGAAAAATATCAATTGCATTTTCGTTTTTTGGATAATCCACAAAATGGAGCATTTTCACAACACGATCTATAATATCATCATAAGCTCTATGGGCATCGATAACGTTCTTTTTTATTTTCCCTAAAAGCACATTGCTTAATTCATACAATAGCAAATGAGGTGTATATTTTTTAATATCCAAATCAAAAAACAATGGAAATTTATTGGGATTATCGATGCATTCAATAAGACAAGAATTATCGACGACAAAAGCACTAATGTTTACGTCCATCATTCACAGCCTGTTTTACTGCTTCAGCACTCATATTAAACTTAGGAAATTTGTTCCATATTTGCATCGTCTCGAGCTTTTGATACTCTTCTTCGTCAATAACGCGATATTTTTTATGTTTATAAGAAAAAACAATAGCTTCATTCCTTATGTTAGCAACCAATTGATAAAGTTTTTGTCGAAATCGGCTTATGGCTATTACATTCATAGTACTATTGAATCATAAAATACGTACGCTTGTCAATGTCAATACTGTCCTATGCTTAAATATTTTAGTACTTTTTTGTTGGATAACTTTCGATGTTTTAAGGTGTTTATAACAGTTATTATCCTATTTATAACTGTTTTTAACAGTATTTTACTGTTTTAAACTTCAGGCAACTTATAATATTCGTTAAATGACCGCAATATCTGTAGTTTTTTATGCTACTTTGTAAATACGCTTTTCCTATTCCACTGTCTGATCAGGAGAAAAAAGCATGTAACCGCTATCTGAATAAGCAGCTGGCTTTAATTTTCCGATTTTGACCCAATAGCGAACGGTAGAAACCGGCAAATTTACTTTTTGAGCAAATTTAGAAATCGTTAATCCTTTCGAAGCTGAATGACTTTGAGGCTCATCTAATTGGGCAATAACCATCTTTAGAGAACGATTCAAGGCTTGTAGCATAAAACGCCGATAATAATCACCTTGTCCATCAACCTGCCGCTTTTCAATAGAAGACAAATAACGTTTTCGATCCAAGCGCCGTATAATCATCGGTGCGTATTGAGCCTGCATCAAAATGGCATTCATCAACAAACGTGCCGTGCGACCATTGCCATCAATGAATGGATGAATGGTTACCAAGCGGTAATGAGCTTCCAATGCTTTTTCGATAGGTGATTGCTTCGTTTTTACTAACCAATCACAAAATTCTTGCATTAAATCTGGAATTTTTAACGGATTTGGCAAAATGGTTCTTGAGCCTAAAATACGAACGCGTACAGAACGATAAAATCCAGCATTTAAACTATCTATACCGTCTAAAATCTTTTTATGAATTTCTAAAATAAAGGCTTCATTGATACAAATACCCGCTCGTATTTGTTCGTAAATCCATGAAAAAGCTTTAGCATGATTAATGGCTTCCCAATAATGTTTTATCGGTTTGGACCCAGAAGTTAATTGCTCTTCAATCGCTAAAATTGTTTCTTGTCGCGTTAATGTGCTTCCTTCCAGTCCATTGGACGTATACGTCAATTCAGTTTTTAACCATGCATTAAGTTGTTCTACCCGTTCTTTTTGTGATAATAACTCCAATAGCTTCCTTTTACTCGCTTCTATCTTTTCTAAAATAATAGTTTCTTCATACTTCATAGTTCTTATATTTTATAACCATAAAGTATAACCTTCCTTCTGGCAAGTCTTTTACTCAAAACTTAAAAAATATATTGACAGAATAAAAAATAATTGATCTTCTTTTTCTCTTTTAAATTTAAAACCAAGGAAGGAAAAAATATGAATTACAAAAAATTATTAAAAAATGTATTATTAAGTGTTGGTACAATAGCAACAGCAAGCAATACTGTATTTGCAGTAAGAAATTTAGGAAATACAAACTACAAGCATTTCTTCTGTGTCCATGATGTATTATGGGAAGAAGCTACGTTTGAACCTATGGACACAACCAATTTCTATGGAGTTAATTTGGAAGCTTTTGAGTATAGTTCTTCTTCAAATACAAATGATGACGTATTTATGGGAAGCACCATCTCAAATCTCTATCTTCCTTTTTTTGAATATGACGAAGATAGTCTTTTTAGTTTATTTACAGCTCTCGATTGTATTGACTTTCAAAATCATGGACAGACAATATGGTTGCCGCCTTATTATGCCAACGTTGACTTAGCAACATCAATACAGGCATGTATGAATGAATTATCTGCAGGAAATGATGATTATATTACTTTTGATATAAGGCCTATCATAAATAAAGTAAGATTTTACACACAAAATCAAATTGCTAGAATAAGAAGTCAACGTAGAGCGTTTTATGATTTTGTACAAAATCATGCTTTGGAGGATTATGTACAATATGTTGATTGCAATGTAAGACCAGCAAACATTGGACAAAATGAATGGAATGATTGCGTATTGCCTTTGAAGGCAAGAGCAAACAACTTAATGGCAGCTATGCGCGGTATACGACGTAATAGATAATCTTTACAGATCTGAGTTTTTTCAAGCCTTCCGTTCGGAAGGCTTGCTCTGTTTTTGGAAGCAAGAAATCTATCAAATTAACAAGATTTATCTCTTATTGATAAAGGACAAAAACAAACAAATTACTTTAAGTTTTATTATTTCACAAAATAGCTTCATTAAACTGAAGATAGTTTGAGGTTTTGCCAAACAGGCAAACAAAAACCAGCCAAATCGCCAAGCGAAAAGCTGCCAAAATGCCGATTAAATTATTGCCAAAACACCGATTTTATGTTTGTATGTTGAGGTATGGGAGCTTACAAAGCGAGGATTGTCGACAAAGTTTTAAAAGAAAAATTAAAAGCTAAAGGTGCTGTTTTAATTGAAGGAGCGAAGTGGTGCGGGAAAACAACAACAGCGAGTCAAGTTGCTAAAAGCATACTATATATGCAAGAACCTCACAAGGTTAAACAAAACTTGGAACTCGCAGAATTAAAACCTTCGAAATTACTTGAAGGAGAAACGCCTCGCCTAATTGATGAGTGGCAAATTGCACCCAATTTATGGGATACAGTACGTTTTGAAGTCGATCAACGCAACGAATTTGGGCAGTTTATTCTAACCGGATCATCCGTCCCAGCAGATACTTCCAACATTCATCATTCCGGAATCGGTCGTATTACAAAATTATTAATGAGGCCCATGAGCCTATTTGAATCTGGAGAATCTAATGGTAACGTATCTTTAAAACAGCTTTTCGAAGCCAATACAACGATTGATGGAAGTGCCACTATAGATATCGATCAGCTTGCGTTTTTTATTTGTCGTGGTGGGTGGCCAAAAGCGCTCGACTGTTCCGATAAAATTGCCTTAATGCAGGCCTTTGATTACTATACGGTTGTTGTTGATACCGACATTTCAAAAACAGACACCGTCAAGCGCAATCCGGAACGCGCTCGGCGTCTTATGCGTTCTTATGCCAGAGGTATTGCTTCCCAAACAACCTTACGGTCAATTCACCAAAACTTATCGAATCATGAATTAAAAACCTTATCGGAAGACACAATTGCTTCCTATATTACGGCCCTAAAGAGGATTTTTGTTATCGAAGAAGCCGAAGCCTGGAATCCTAACTTACGTTCTCAAACAGCGATTAGAACTTCCAATACGCGGTATTTTACGGACCCTTCTATCGGTACTGCAGCCTTAGGCCTTGGTCCTCAAGACCTTATTCAAGACTTACATACAATGGGCTTGTTTTTTGAAAATCTTTGTATACGTGATTTACGTATTTATACGGATTATTTAGGAGGCAATGTGTATCATTATCGTGATAAAAGTGGCTTAGAATGTGACGCTGTTATTCATTTGCCAAACGGTCAATATGGCCTCATCGAAATCAAATTAGGCGGTGATCGTGCTATTGAAGAAGCGATTTCATCCTTAAAAAAATTAGCTTCTCAGATTGAACAATCCCCCATACCTCCACCTGCCTTCAAAATGGTTCTTACAGGCTTGACCCCTTATGCCTATAGACGACTAGATGGGATTACTATCGTCCCGATTGGCTGCTTGAAACCGTAAAGACTTAGTAATTTCTAGCAATTTTTCAGGAACTCTATTGACAAACACTACAATTTATTTTATTTGCTTTTACTGTGAAAAATCTATTTAATAGCTTAATAGTGCTTTTTCTAGCGCTCTCCTATACCATGGCTAAACTTGTCCCTAACTGCTCTCATGTTTTGCATTTTTCTAATGAAGAGGTGGAGTATTTGCAAAAGATTGTAACCAAATACAAAGATGAAACCTACAAAAATTACTTTAAAGAAGCATTAGATCCTAGTGTTTTTGAAAAATACCCTCCTTATGATTTAAGTAAAAGTCAAAATAGTTCTATAAAAATTCATCTGGATGAGGAAATTATTTTAGATAAATTTAGAATGTTTCATGTGCACGCTGAAGATGGCACTGAATTTTCTCGGACTTATCCATTTTTTGCCTATATTTTACTTTTGACTTGGTATGAAAAATTAAATTTTCCTCCTATCGAATTAGGTTATTATGACTGTTACGAAGCTATTACATATAGTTTATATACCATGGTATATCGTTGGAAACCTAAAGACTGTGAAGCTAAAATATTTACTTATTTTAGAGACATTAAAGAAATAAAAGACCGATATTCTCCTAATTTAACTGAAATAGGTAGTATTTTTGAAGCAATTGAGCATAAGCCAACGATAAATAATCAAAAATTAAAAAGGTCCACACAACAACTAAAAAATTGTTCTTTACAATAATTGAAAATATACAGCCTATATTTTTCCCTTTTGTGTGTTACTTGCTAGGAATATAGGTTCCATTATTTATATCATTTTGTAATTGTGTATTTTCTAAATTTTTTGTCATTGCCTGCATATACTCATCTGCTTGTGCTTTCCATACACTATTGTCAATTTGCACAAAATCTAGAGATTGTTTTTTCTGCATTTTTATAAAATTATTAAGGTTATTTTTTAATTTCTCAAGGGATTTATATTCAAATGTATTTTTATTGTCTTTATGTTTTTTTAAAAAGGTTTCAATTTCCCAACCTAGTTCTTCATTATTAAGAAGTTGTTGCGAATCACTTTTTGAGTTTAAACAGTCATTTTCAAATCTTGCAACTTTTACAGCTGCCGCTAAAACCTTTGGATTTGAAAAATCCAAAAATTTACCTTCATACAACCGCATTATCTTTTTATTAGGATATAGTGCTTGTAACAGTTCATATTCTCCTGGTACCCTTATTTCTGTCTCTGTTTTAGCTTCTGTAACATTTCGGAGGTCATCATACCTAAATTTTCCAGCAATTAATAAATTAATATCTTCGCTTTTAACATTTTCTGGAAATTTATGAGATTTTTCAAAATTCTCAGGATCTGTTAAAGTTCCGTCACCAGCAAATTCAAAATGATAGGAATTTACATGAAACAATTCATGAAATAATAAATAGACAGCACATTTAGCGACCAAATTAGAATCATCGAAATCTGCAACCATTGTTCTTGCAACAAGATTTCCTAAAGGTATCGCTTTTATCTCAGGAATGTTATCCCCTTCTTGTTGAATGACGTATATAGGATTTTCCATTGCTTTTTTTACCAATTCTTCTGAAATGTTGATAAAAATATAATGATCATTTATTAAGCGTCCACTCTCAATACAGATACCTGATATTTTCGAAAGATTTGGATCTTCTCCAATCAACACCTTCACACCTTTATCTGCACATTTTTGAGCAAGTGCCGTAAACTGTTGAGTTATAAGGCCTTTAGGTTCTAGATTATCAAACTCTTCAAAAGCTTTTAGCATATTTATTGAAAAATCTGATGAAAAGTCCAAAGATTTCATACCCTTGACAGTTGCTCCTGAAAACTCAACCATATTGAAAAAATTCCAAACCAACTCTGTTTCTTTTATGCCTGCATTCGCGATGAAAGAGTGTGTACAACATTCCATTGTATCTGCAGTTGCATTTCTACCACTTGATATGCCTTTTGAAGCAGACCAACTTCCTATACTCATAAAACCTCCTTAAAGTAAAAAATTAAAACTAAAATTGATCCTACAAACTCCAAATACCGCATAAGGGTAACTTGGAGAACACGTTTTGCAGGAATGTTATTACAATTAGACCCAGGCAAGTGCTTGACGGACTTGCTGGCACCATTAAGGATGGATGTATTCTAGTTTTATTATCTGATCCAAGGGCCCCTAGGGTGGAGCCTACGCTAGCTAGGCTAGTCGAAATGTTTTCGATCATCATAAGATCTAACACTTATCGTAGCATTTTTCGTGCCTAATGTTCCTTTTTATAACTTGCAGTAAAAAAAATCTGCCGGTGCAGGAGGGCTACTCTTGCCTGGGGTTTGGAGCGAGCAGCCTCATTTTATAAGGGAACTTTTTGAAAAAAGCTTCCCTCGAACCCTCAACAAGTTTTCAGAAACCCCTCGTTTTTTGAAAACTTTTCCCCAAAACCTATTTTTCGCAAATTCTTAAAAAATTCTTTTCGTTTCTGTTAACTTAAATCTATTTCCGCTTGACCCTATACGTCATTAAGTTAGTGTAAAAAAATATGGAGGGTTTAATTGGGTATGTGCGCGTATCAAAAAATGATGGATCTCAACTTTTAGATTTGCAACTCGATGCTTTGCAAAAAGAAGGGGTTTCCTCAAAACGAATTTATGAAGACTTTGCGTCAGGTAAAAAAGAAGATCGGCCGGGATTAGAAGCTTGCTTGAAAGCCTTACAACCTGGCAACACCCTTGTTGTCTGGAAACTCGATCGACTTGGCCGTAATCTTGTGCACCTCAATCAAATCATAAACTATTTAAACGATAACCGTATTGCTCTAAAAGTATTAGATTCAACCATGGGGCGTATCGACACAACAACTCCAAGCGGTAAATTAATGTTTAACCTCTTTAGCGTGTTGGCGGAATATGAACGTGACCTTATTCGTGAACGTACTCTAGCTGGCCTAAAAGCTGCACGAGCCCGAGGTCGCTGCGGTGGCCGCCCTCAAAAAATGACCAAACCCATCTTAAAAGTCATCGCCAGCGAAATGAAAGATAGATCCGTTTGCGTAAAAGACTTATGTAAACAATACAACATCGGCTACACCTGCTTATACAGCTACGTTACTCCTAATGGCAGTTACACCGAAAAAGGCTTGTCGCTGCTTAATAAAGAATAAGCTTGTGTTGATTATCCTTGGTTACCTCTCTGGAACTATCGCTTGAAAATGATTGTCAGCATAATAAATAAAAATCGCATTATTATGATATTTAATGTTTTGCACTTTTAAAATTATACCATCATTGTTTTCATCATAAAGAGTGTATGCAAGTGATCTTTTGATCCTTTGTACAAGTATAATTGGCCTTTGTATTACTCCTGAAATTTGTTGTAAATTATCATTTCCCATCCAAATTCCAAGATTGTTCAATTCGCAATCCGCACGCAAATTTACCATTTTCTCAACAATTTCTGGTTCTTCATTCAAAAAATTTTCGGAACACTCACTCCAATTAGGGTAGTATCTTTTTCCCCTTTTTATTTTTTCCCAAACACTCATTAATTTATCTAATTCTTCTTGTGAAATCTCTCCTTTTGCAACTAAAATAGACCAAAAGCCGCAATTCCCATCTTTTGGGACATCATGCAATCTGAATTGTTGGCCGGCGATTGTAAGTGTTTCTGGAGTTTGACTTACAGGTTGAGTTCCTAAATTAATGTCTCTTAAATCAATAACGATAATACGTGTTTTACATTCCGAGTCTTTTTTTAGTTTAAAATTGCCCAATTGCATTTGTTCGACACCTGGTTTTGGATTTTCTTGTTGTATTTTTTTAGTTTCGGAAAAAATAGTGTTTGCAGTGCTTATAACCATTTTTTGTTTTTGTTGTGTTTCTTTCCCTTTAAGTGACAACAAAGGAGCACTGTTTGGGCGTAAAAAGATACAATGCATTGTTTTTTCACTTGGAGCAGATGCTATCGCAATTTTTTCTTTGCATGCATTATGATAGCTTGGATACCGACTACATGCGTATTCGTTATGACCTAATTCCACTAAAGATGAGATAAAAAAACTGACAGGAATATTGCTTTTATTTAATTGTGTTAATAAACTTCCGAAAAATGTTGTCGGATTTGTTTGTTGCGTATTGGCTTGAATTAGAAAATTTTGCAGGTGTTGAAAGCAACAAGGACACATATCGCGCGTCGTAAATCCATGGAGTTCTATATGATGCAATTGCAGGTTTGGATAATTTTGAATTGATTGTATGATTGCATGAGAATATGCTAATTGTTCTTCTGTGTTTCTTTGATTGGTAATTGTATGTAAAAATTGCATTTCGCTGTCTGTTAGACGAAATTTGGTAAAGACCTTTTGGTGTTTTTTTACATTCTGTATGGACCTGCTTATGTACGTATTTAAACTTGTCCATGACTCATTAAAACCTTCATTCAAAGTGTTATGTAGACTTTTAAATGCTTTTGTGGCATTTGTACCTATCCGGCCAGAAATAAAACAACCATTTGTTGTTATATCATCTTCTTTTTCTTGACCAGAGCTAATCCATAAAACAAGCGGTTGTACATTGTCTTTAAAGTAAAAGACAAGAGCTGCTGTAAAATAATTTTTTAGACGACTATGATAGACTTGTGTTGCTTGCCGACACAGAAAATAATGAACTTTCTTTTGTAAGTCGCTTAAGCACTCAAACGGCAATTGAACGGGTTGTTTACAAGCTAAACCCATGTAGCATGCTACAAAAATCTTAAAAATAAAAAGAAGGATTAATTTTTTCACATCTCTTCGTATAGCAAGATTTGTACCGCTTTGGATTGACATTTTTAAATTTTTTTGCAATCCTATAAGTTATGAAAAAAATGAAAGTTTTGTGTGTGTTGTTTATCGGAGGTTTAATGAATTATTTAATGGCAAATGAGTTAAATGAATTTTATACAAAAATTAATGAACTCGTTGAAAAAAAGGAATTTTCTTCAAATGAAGTTTCTTTTTTAAAAGAACAAAAGCATCGAATAGAGCGACTTGGACTCTCTTTGAATTATCCTGCTTGGGAAAAAAAAGAAAGTCTTTTAGAAAAAATATGTTATGTGAGATGTTTGTTGTATTTAAATGATGTTATTAAAAACTTAGAAGAAGGGTATCGCATTTGTATTGATTTTTATAAATTTTTTGTAGAAGAGAAAAAGACTACTAGTGCAGTTGATTGGTCGAAATTAGAAGAGCAATTTTGTCAAAAATTACGAGAAGAGGGTAGAAATCCAGAAACTATAAAAGAAGATTATTTAGCTTATCTTGAACGTGATCCATACGATGAAGAGTATGATTACGACGAAGATTGCGAATAAAAACTTGAGGTTTAAATTGTAAAAGGTATTATTTTACGATCCGATTTTTATAGTGAGAGTATTCTTTCGTAATGTTTGGCATTAAATAATGCCAAACATTATTTTAGAGGTTGGTTCAAAAAGTAGAAAAATACAGGCAACACTATGGTTTTCTTTACAACTGTTAGATAGATACCCACGGGTAAACCCGTGGTCCTTTTTGCTCCGCATCAGATAGAAGCAATTTTAAACATACACACATCAACTACAAAATCTGACACGTGTACGCTCTTATGACGCAAAAAGCATAACATATGCGTTTCTTGCCTTATTTACTTAAACTCCTTTAGTCTTGTTTCCAAGTAATACAGCGGAAGATTATGAAGGCCGTTATTGAGTTCAAAATTGGACAGAGAGGTACGAATGGCAATCGTAGGGTTATATTTTTCTCGATAGGATTTTAAGCTACGGGCTCGCAAATTTGTACTGGCTTTTACTTCTATCGGGATGATGGATCCTTGCGCCTGGATGACAAAATCCACTTCGGCTAGGTTGGAGGCCCAATAAGAAACATGAAAACGTTCAAATAAGTTGAGTGTTTGCAAAACATATTGTTCAGTAAGCGCGCCTTTAAATTCTTCGAAAATACGATTCCCTTCTAAAATTGTTTTGGCGTCTAATGAAGCTTTTGCGCATAGCAATCCGCAATCCATCGTATACAATTTAAAAATAGGTTCTTCGTAAGCGCTCAATGGGATGGCTGGCTTCGTGATTTTGGCTACTTTATAAACCAATCCACACATTAATAACCATTCCATTGCAGACTCATAGTCTCGTGAACGTGCTGTTGGTCCTAAGGTTTTGTACACAAACTTTTTGTTTTCTTTGGCAAGTTGAACGGGAATAGAATCCCAAATCGCATGAATTTTGGGAATCACATAACCTTCGGTATACTTTGAAAAATCAGCTTGATACCCCAATAAGAGTTGATTTTGTAAGACTCTGACTTGTTCAAAATCCCTTACGTTAACAAATGATTGTACTACTTCTGGCATACCGCCAACATAGAAATATTGCTTTAATAAATGAATGCATTTATCACTTACGACAGGCAATAAAGCTGCATTTTTATCGAGCATAACTTCTAAAAGCTTATCTTCTCCAAGTGCTTTTAAAAATTCATAAAAACTTAACGGATAGAGATTTAAAAATTCCACTTGTCCTACTGGAAAAGACATTTTTTTGTGTTTTACGGCAACTCCCAATAAGCTTCCTGCCGCGATAATCGCATATTGCGGCGCATTTTCGTTAAAAAATTTTAGAGCATTAAGCGCTTTTTCGCATTCCTGTATTTCATCGAAAATAATCAATGTATCTTCAATGGTAATCGCAACTTCCGTCAACAAACTTAATCCAGAAATTATTCTTTCTACATGATAGCTTGCTTCAAATAGGCGTTGTGCTTCTTGATTATTCGTAAAGTTAATATAAGCAACTTTTTTGTAACAACTAGCCCCAAAGGTTTTCATAAGCCAAGTTTTTCCTACCTGGCGAGCACCTTGAATAATCAATGGCTTTTTCTCCTTCTTCTCTTTCCACTCAATTAATCGTTTTAATGCCAATCGTTCCATTATATGTTAATTATGTGATCATGTTCACGTTTTGTCCACATGAAAATGCCACAAGTACACAAAACGCAAACGCACTTGTCGAAATTAACTGTAAAAATCGACATCTTTAATCCTTATTTAAAACTCTTGGACTAGAGGAATTATTTAAAACCTACACTTACTCAACAAGCGGAATGCCTTCAGCTTTTGCTGCTTCGATAAGTTGTTGATCATACGTTGCAAGCGGAAGCTTTAACTCTATTGCAAGCTCCAAATAAGATGCATCATAAAACGTTAACTGATGCTTTTGCGCCAAATCGAATATCATCAGCGTATGACCAATGCTTAAGTTCGCCAACAAAAACTTAAAATGAAATGATTAAATCAAATACAAAATTGTTTTATAATAAATTTAACAATTTCTAATTTGAATTAATTTTACTCTTTCCTTTTAATGGCTTGATAGTGAGTCTGCCCATCATAATAAATCAAAATGGAATCATCAGCAAGCAGTTGATCAAATGGAGCAAAACCTGATATACTTCCATCTGCTTCATACCGAATTGCCTGGCCCATTCCTATTTGTATTACAATAGGACGGTTAAAGTATTTTGCAAAAATGCCGAAATCTTCCAACTGAAGCCAATAGTCAAGATTTATAGTTTCTTCAGTATTTTGCCTACGAAATGTACTATCTCCCTTTATACGCGATTTTTGTTGTGTTTCTTCTTCAATTTGCGCTGCAACTTCTTGGCGCAGGACATTCATAGCCTCATATTGTTTCTCGGTTGCTGTTGCTATACGATATCCCATACTATTTGTTGCTTCTTTAAAATGAATATCGTTTAAATTTGCCATAATAGCCCAAACTCCACAATTACCATCATTGGGAACGTCAAAAGTTTCATGATTTTGCCCAACTGAAACAATAGGATATTGTGGTTCGCTACCCATATCATCTTTCTCTTCACCATTTTTAGGCAAATGTGTAAGATTTGTATCATTCGGAGAATTCAAAATATGAATCTTACCTGATTCTGAAAAAACAAGAACAATCCCATAAGTAAAAAGCCCTGTTTCATACAGTCTATTTTTAGTTTCTTTTATAAAACGATCATAAGTGTTAGCACCTCTTCCTTTTTTACCTTTTATATTATAACCAATAAATCGATTTCCTTTAGGCATACGCGCATACGGAGGGAACCTTAAGTCTCTTACCCAACGTCTTGCATGCCCATAAGGAGAGGTAGCGGGATGAACACAAACAATTGCACCAACTAAATTAAAATGATTGATCTTATTAATACGAACAGTCCAATACCAACTACTCTCAGTGTCTGTACCATGATGGGGCATAACAAAAATATTAATATTCTTAATTATTTTCTTATTTCTTTGAACAAGATACTTTTGAAAAACTTTCTTTCGCTTTTTACTTAGAAACCTATCAAAAGCATCACCTGTGGAATCCCCTGTAAATAAAATACTATTGTTTTTATAAGTTATGCTAAAAACTAAAGAATAAGAATTTAAATCACTTTTATCGAATAACTCATTACCAAATCTTAGGAAATTAAATTCGACTCCTTTGAATAAATATTTCAAAAAATTTTCTAATTTTGGTATACAAAAACAAAGAGGCGATCCTACTTTATATACTATTCCATCATCAGAAATGTAACACTTGTTTTTGAAAAT
This sequence comes from Opitutales bacterium, assembly GCA_046881885.1. Taxonomy (GTDB): domain Bacteria; phylum Verrucomicrobiota; class Verrucomicrobiia; order Opitutales; family UBA9783; genus JBKSMP01. Next base: position 51,399 of record JBKSMP010000006.1, on the reverse strand, counting down.
GTTACCGAAAGCGTTAACAAAAACATTTATATCTTTTTTAATCTTCTTACCTTTTTCGTCTGCTTCCCATTCACTTGGTCCACCAATAATCAAACAAGCCTCTTCAGAAAAATGCTCTTGTGAAATTTTTTGTAAAAAATTACAATGATCAGCATGAGGATGAGTAATAATGACACATTCAATAAGAGCTTCTCCTAAACATTTCGTAAAAGTTTTATCAAAAGCTATTGCACTGCTTCCGCCACAATCAATTAACAAAGCTTTGTCCCCCTGTTTTACTAAAGTACAATTACCTTGTCCTGTGTTGAAAAAATAAAAAACTAAGTCATTATTACATTGAAGAGGATAAACAGGCATTACAAAATTGTTTATATTATCCTCCTCTCCTTTATCCGTATCTTCTATTTCCATGAAAATAGACTCATCATCTGAAAAAAATAGCTTTTCCCAATCGCTTGCAAAACAAAATTGAAGAATAAATAATTCAAAGATAAAAAATAATTTTTTCATTTCTCATAAAAGCATACATATCGGTTTTTAGTTCACTTTATAATGCTAAATTTTAATACAGATTTTATAAAAATCTCAATTCAAAGCTTTTATTTGCTCATCATAATCATATTCCAAACCAAATTCTTTAGAGAGTTTTATATCTTTTTTGTAATTTTCAATAATTACAGCAATATTTGCAGGCAAATTTAACATTGTTGATTCTACCATTTTCTTGCACAAATAGATAAATATATTAATTTCTTTAGCGTTACTACGTATTGCTGCTAAGGATAAATGTCTAGCATATTTTCTATGCCCAAACAATGTACAAAAACTGTTAAAACATTTTTTTAATAAATGAGGTTTTTCAAACAATGGGGCAAAATTGTTTAATGCAGCATCCAATAGAGCTTTATCTTTTCTGTTTAAAGCATGAGAAGCTAAAATCATATTTTCAAAGAAACTCGTAACATCTTCTATACGAAAACTTTTCGAAAAAGATAGTAGATCTTCATCATTCAAAATCTTCTTCGTAATAGTTTTTGATGCTTCATGATAATCTTTATAAATGTCAGCAGAACAAATAGTATTTGATGCTATTAACGCTAGAATTCCAATAATATTTTTTTTGATCATAACATTTTTTTAATGTAAAAAATCATAGTGTCAATGTAAATCATATTTATTAAAAAACAAGATGTTATAAATTAATCGATTATTCTAAGTTTTATAAATCCTAACATGCGCATTATGATTCAGCCCCCTTAATTATTCGAAAAGCCTACAAGCCAATCGAGTACATTAATTTGCTTAATACCTTCATAATCAAAGGTTCCGTAATCGCGTGTTAAAATAAATTTAGGGCAATGATCTGAAATAGTTTTTAAGGGAATTAATTCTCGGTGAAGGGTTTCTGGAGACGTCACACTTTCTGCAACTTGGAAATAGGAAACGCCATCCTTATTTTCAGCGACAAAATCGATTTCAACCGTTTTATAGCTACCTAAAGAACCACGTAAATCGTTTTTTCCAATAGAAACCTTATAGCCACGACGCAAGAGTTCTAAATAAACTATATTTTCCAAAATGTGACCTTTGTCTTGCACTTTATTGCCCAATAACAAATGGCGTAAACCCATATCGACGAAATAATATTTATTGAGAGTTTTGAGCAATTTTTTGCCTTTTACATCGAATCGATCGGCTTTATAAAAGATGAAGCACTCGGTAAACGCCTCCAAATAATATTCGATTGTTGCTGGAGCAATTTTGTGGCCTTCAGATTGCAAGGTGTCACTTATCTTCTTAGGTGAAACTTCTGAACCGATGCAACTAGCCATAAATCGTATCAAACGTTTTAAACGACTTACATCACGGATGCCTTTGTTTTCAACCACATCTTTCAAAACAATTGTTTCATAAATGCCTTCTAAATAAATCCGCTTTTGTTCCTCAGAAGTTAACGATAATGTGTAGGGAAATGCGCTTTGTGAAACATACGTTGCATATAATTTGTCCAAATTGGATCGTGCTTCATTGGGCTGAGTATCCACAAATTCTTTAAACGATAATGGATACATCTTTATTTCAACAGAACGTCCAGCAATCGAGGTTGCCCACTGTCCTGATTGCAATTTTGAATTTGAACCCGTTAAGTACAAATCTATAGTTTTCTTATCGTATAAACTACGAACGGCTTTTTCAAAATTAGGAACCATTTGTATTTCATCTAAGAAAATATAGTTCTGCTTATTAGGAACCAACCGTTCTACAATATGTTCGTACAATTTATGATACTCTAAAAGTCCTTCATTTTCTAATGCTTCTAACTGGATAAATTGAATTTGTTCCTCTTCTACTCCCTGAGCTATCAATTCGTTTCGATATAACTCTAATAAGGTCGATTTTCCGCAACGACGTACCCCCGTGACAATTTTAATTAAATCGCTATCTTTAAACGACAGCAAGGTTTTTATATATTGTTGCCTTTGTATCATTTTTTAATCATCATCTTAAAAACTCTGCAAAATGTCAATGTTTTTAAGATATACTTTAAAAACTTTTCGTTTGTGTAAGCTTCGCATCAGATAATGATTCCATTTTGGCTGGAAAAACAACGACATAATTTTTCAAAATTTCATGTTGAAAAGACTGCGGAAGCTCATCATAAGTGTGAAGATCGATCAAAAATGGAATGTTACTTTCTCGGCAAAGCTCTCGTAATTCCCATAACTTTTTAGTATCGTCGTTAAAGGATTTTACAACTAAATCTAAGTCGCTTCCAGAATGCGAATCGCCATACACGCGACTTCCGTATGCCCAAATTTCAGCTTTTGGGCAATAGCCTTCAAAAATCTCCAACAAAATTTGAAGATGTTTTTCTTTTAGGTTCATCATAAACAGGAACTAAATCCTTCTTTACTAAATTAAAAAATGTTTCTGAAATGGAATGATAATCCGAAAGATTGACCACAAAAGGCAAAGAACTCACATCAAAAGCTTCTTTTAACTGTGTTAATACCGACAAGGGCATTTCATGTTTACCTTTTATAAATACATCCAAATCGGACGTTTTTTCAAAACCACCTTTGACTCTTGAACCATAATAATAAAATACATAATCCTGTTTATACGTACTGAGGATTTGCTTGATAAGTTTTTGTTCTTGTTCTGTAATTCCGACAATCATTTTATTGTCTTAAGGCTTGTTTTAGTTGCTGGTATAAAAACTCGCAATCAGCCGTTAATTTGTCTGCCTGAAGAAGCAAACGTTTGGCTTTGTTGGCGTCATATTCATGGCTTGTATCATTACGCCGCTCATAGTAATTACGCCAATCTTCCCAAGATTTGATAAAACCATAACCTTCCATAAGCCTAAAAATAGTGTTCATGGTTAGTTCTTTATCCGTTTTGCCATACACGAGTTTGAGGTACTTTTTCATCAATTTCCACGAGGCTTCAACGGTGTATTCAAAACGTTTTACACAAGCATCTGCAATGTATGCTTTCATTGATAAATCTTCAACTTTGTTATAGTCGCTTGCACAATCTTTGAGTAATTCGATGTTTTGCTTTAAAATCGAAATATCCAATTCTGATCTCAAATCTTCTTTTTCCATTTTCATTAATTTTCTAAGACCATTCTCAAACGATTTACGTCTTTTAGCAAATCTTTTATTAAAGGTAATGTTTCTTCAGCAAAAGCCTGTCCATAATCATGTACTGTAGTGTTACGATTATCCCTGTATTTTAACCAACGTTCTACCTCTTCTTCAGAAATAAGAGAGTGTTTATGTGCTTGCCGAAAAATATCTTTACAAGTAAGTCTATCGACTTCTTTTTTGGATCCAAAATACGGAGTAATTTTCTTTTTTAACAACTTCCAGCTTTGTTCGAGTGTCATTTCAAACCCTTTTACCAAGGCATTACGAAAGACTTCATAACCGATACTACCTTCTTGTTCCTTTTGCAATAAATCGTAGGCTTTTTGAAGCGTATCGATACATTTCTGCAAATAATCTGTTTGAATCTTATTCATAGTTGTTTCATTAAACTTTCTGCGAATTTTCTAAAATGGCCATTGTTAATTTAATAACGCTAAAACAAAATTTTGCCAATATTAAATTTGGTAATTAAATCTTTTTCGTACGCAATAATGCAGTTTCGAAATTAGATTACTTTGATTCAATAAACCCAAATCCCCTACTCCTTAACCTTACAAGTTTTGTTCAATTGTTTGAGTTCATATTCTTTCAATAAACGATTAAAGTCTCTTAAAGTGATATTAATTTCTTGTTCTTTTAAAAATGCAAAGATTGCTTTTTTGGAGATCTTATTTTGCAAGGCTTTTTGGATAGACTTCATATAAGGTTTTAGAACATTTTTTGAAACAGTTTTGGATGTTTTTTTGGAATGTTCATTGATAAATTGATTGAAAGCTAATTTTATTTCTTTTTGTGTTTTCATGTGATTACTAATCAAACTCTTTTTTGTACCATTTGCAACTCATTATGTAATTTATTTTTGTGTACATTCATGTTACATGATTGGATTACTTTTTTGTTTTGAAAAAATAAGAAAAAGGTTCCCTAAGTTCCTTAGGGGTAAGGTGCCTACTCTAAAAATGACGCCGTAGGCATTTCACTTTTAAAAATAAAAAACTTGTCTTCTTAGACTAAAATCAACATCCTAAAACTATGATAACATGCAAACATCAATATTCTTTAACAAATGCAAAAAGTTATTTTCAAGAACATTTATGTGGCGGTGATTATTATACAGAAAATGGACGTACATTTGGACAATGGTTTGGAACAGGTTGCAAGTTATTAAATTTAACGAAAACGATACAAGAAAAAGATTTTCTTGCATTATGTGAATGCAAACATCCAGAAACAGGAGAAACACTCACGCAACGGATCAAAAAAGAAAAACGTAGAATTTTTTCTGATTTTGTTATTTCGTGTCCGAAAAGTGTTTCATTAGTTGCAACGTTACAAGACGAACGCATTTTCGATTTGCATGAAAAAAGTGTAAAGGTTGCGTTAAGCGAAATGGAACAATTTGCATGCACACGCGTACGCAAAAATAACGCCATGACCGATCGCGAAACAAGCAATATGATTGCTGGACTTTTTGTGCACGATACAAGTCGTAGTTTAGATCCTATGGTGCACACACATTGCATTCTTTTTAATGCAACATTTGATGCAGTTGAAAACAAATTGAAAGCTTTACAAAAATACGAAATCTTAAAAGTCCAAAAATATATTTCATGCATTTACAATCACGAACTACAAAAAGGCTTAAAACAACTTGGTTATTCTGTTCACACAAAAGGCACTTCATTTGAAATCGATGGCATTTCAGATGAAATGATCAAAAAATTTTCAAAACGTCATCAAGCGATTGAGCAAGCGATGCACGATCATCTTGCAAACAAAGGAATTACAGCAAGAAATATTCATGACGTAAAAGAACAAGTGCGGATGCAAACGCGTCAAAGAAAAAACAAAAATATTACTAAAAAAGAATTGCTAGAACATTGGCAAAAGCAATGCACCGAAGAAGACAGGCATTGTTTGCAAACGTGTAACAAACATGAACCCATTCAAGCTTTGACGGAAGACGCTGAAAAACGTTGCGCTCAAGATACTTTAAATTTTGTAAAAGCGAATTGGTTTGAACGTTCTACACGTTGTCGTGATAGTGAACTTTTAACACAGGTTTTAAATCAACAAACCTTCGCAAATTGTTCATTTAAAACGCTCAAAACGCTTGTTACTTCAAAATTGAATCTACCTTGACATTTTATGTTTATTTTTATTATAAAATAATGGTTATGAAATTAAATAATATTTTGTTTGTTTTTATTATAGCAGTACAATCTTCTTATGGAGTAATTAGTTTTTTGTTGGATGGAGAAAAACATGTTATAAGTACAGGAAAATATATTAAGATAAATATCCCAGATGATTTACCCGAGAGCGTTAAACAATGTTACGAAGAATGTCAATACGTACTTCAAGCATTAAAAGAAAAAAAGTATTCACCTATTGCTAAAGCAACAATTTATACGCAATGGTTGGATTTTGAAATTCATAAAAATATAGGCTCAAAAAACTTTTCAGATTTACCTATAAAAAATAAATTGATTATAGGTTTTTTATGCAATCTCAAACAAGATATTTTGCAATATATTCCCAATGACACAATCCCTTATCCTTTACAGGCTGATCTTAGAGAATATGTATTAAAAAATTTATTAGAAGAATTTTCTGATGATCAAAAAAACTGTTATGAAAGTTGTTATGCATTTTTAGATGAAATTAGTAAAATTGAATCTTACGACAACCAAAATGAAATTAGGCAATACTTAGAGTGGTTTAATTCTTCTTTTAATTTATGCACTTATAATAACACTTTTTTAAAGTATTCTCTAGCAATTTTACAAAAAGATTTACTGTTTAGACTTATGCGACATTAAATAACAATTGCCTTTCACAAGCTTGTCTATTATAGTATCCAATACTTGCGTGTTATTTAACGATTGTGTTTTCCTCATTTTTTTCATTGGTAACCTTCCATCTAAAAGGTTTATTCTTAACTTGTATCCTTTTTCTTGCCTGTAACTATTTTCACAAATTAAATCTTTCCATATTCGATCGTCAATAGGCCTCTCACTTGGAATACCTAAAATAGTTCTCATTTCTTCATAATCAGTTTTTTGAGGAATAGTAGAAGGGAAATGATATCTGAAAATGTTAGTCTTCTTTTCTTCCTCTTCTTTTTCAGGTAATGGAAATTCTGAACTGTGGTAATCCTCTAGCAAATTTCCATTTCCTAGTTTGGTAAAAATATCATCGTTTAAAAGATAATGATATATATGACATAATTCATGAAAAAAATAAACATCTGGTAAAGCTCTTTTTTCAATGCTTCCTCCTCTTAAATAAAAATTTGTTGAACTATATAAATCAAAAGGATCGATAGAAAAATTTAAGTTGTTAACTTGTATACCATCAATACAAAAGCAAAAGGTTATTTTTTTATCTTTTTCTTGTAATAATTTTATTATTTCAGCTAGTAAGGTTTGGCCATTATATGTACCTAAAAGAATTTCAATATTTTCTTTAACAATATTTGTAATACTTTTTCTTATAAATTTTGATTGTTCATATTCAGTTTCATCGATGTGCATATCTTTTTTTTCTTGCGATGTGAGTTTTGTTAATTTTTCTTGTATCTCATCATCAGTCCTAGATTTTAAGAAAATACCAATACTTTCTTCAGCTCCATTTTCATATGTTATATGTCCTTCAAAGTCCGTCCATGTTATATTTTGTCCCAGTAAATTTGAAAAGGAAAAAATGAGATTAACAAATATTAAATTGCATTTCATATTTTATAATATCGGCATTATTTAAAAATTATTTATTAAATTTTATGGTTGAATCTAACTAAATATGTTAAAATATAGTTGCTTTAGCTCTTAATTCTGTTGTTTCAGTATAGCGTTTGCAGGCTTTTAAAAGCAGATTTCGATGGAATTTATGTAAGCTATAACGAAAAAACATATCGTATCGACTATAAATACGCCGAACGTTGGCAAATCGCCCAAGCGTCTCAGCTCGAAGTTGCCAAAGGTGAACTTCTGCAAATAAAATGCAATATGAAAGATTTAAACGGCCAAAAACTTGCCAATGGTCCCCAAGTAACTGTGACTGCAATTGATTTGGATAAGCAAATCCTCACCGTTGCTGATGCTCAGGAAACCTACCAATTATCCCCCAATAATGGTCTCTTCGTTTACGGTTATGCGCTTACCTCTTACGCTTCTCAGGGAAAAACCGTCGATCATGTCATCTTATTCGACGACGGCTGCGAAAAAGCTACTTCCCTAGAACAATGGTATGTTTCCATCTCTAGAGCACGCAAATCCGTCCGCGTTTTCACCCAAGATGCCACCAACCTCGAACAACGCATCACTAAATCCTTCGGCCAAAAAGAACTTCTCAAAAATCATTGGCAACCCCTTCAGTATCCTAACTTCTCTTATAAAAATACACTCAACAAACTTTTTAATTCCCATTCAATAACTAAAGATAAGTCTAAAAACTTCGCTCAGGCTAGGTTGTTCTAAAAAACACAAAAAACCACAGAAAATCTGTGGAGTTTTAATTAAATAAATTTAGTTTTTACTAGTAAATTACAATACCTTTTGATTCAAAAGCTTTTAAAATTATAGGAACAAACTTCAAACTATTGTTAGCCCATTGTTCTAATTCCTCTTTTTGGGAACCGTCACTAATAAATGCTTTTAAATCTTTTAAAAAATCCAAATCTCTTTCTAGCGACATTATTTGATATTCTGCTTCGCAATTATTAGTATTTTTCAACCTTTCTAATTCTTCAAGAACAGTATTTAAAGAATTTTCTACTGTACTAATTACTTCACCATCTATACTAATTTCCAAATTGGAAAAGCTTTCATTTGCCTGAGATAACTCTTCATCTATCTTAGCCCCTAAAGAACTTCCTAGAACACTTGTGCTTATTAGAAGCAAGTACGGATAAGAATATATTTTTCATGATTTTCCTTTTAGTTATTGTTTTGAAAATTGTCAATTATTGAATTGCTTGTCCTTTCTTTAATTCCCAATTTTGTGGTGGTGCACCCATAATTTTCTCATAACAATCAAGGGCAACTTTGTGGGCCAATAGAATACGCACAGGGATAAAAGAAATTAAATCTATGCTTATATTTGTATGACCAAAACGCATATGATGTTTTTTAGATGCACGATAAACATTTTCTGATAAATCATCACCATTTAAGAATTTATCATTACACGGAATATATCTATCTTTTCCTTTTACTTTTATGTTATCAACCGCAATAAGTTTAAGTTTATAAAATAAGAAAGCTTCTTGGTTTATATAATCATGATAAGCGGTATTATTATAATCTGGAACTCCTAAAATTGTTGCTATTTCTTCTGCATCTACCTTCCCGCCACTTCCCCATACATATAAAATATCTCTTACAGGACCATAGTAACAACAAGCTGGATATTTAAAAAGATTAGCATTATTGCCTATATTATTTAAAAGCCTATTTGTAGCACGTAAAAAATGGAACCAATGTAACATTTCATGAAACAAACCAATATCATTATTTCGTACTTCTTCTTTTGTTGTTAATAAGTTAATGTTTTGTACATGTATTAGTGTTAGTGGTTTTGTCGTATTATTTGAATTAAAACAAATTTTACCACTTTTTGGCATAAAAGAATGACTATTTGCTGAATCTATAAGTATACTCCTACACTTATTTCGATTGACTAATTGACTTGTGTTAATCCTATCTTCATAGCATCCATTTCTACCTGCATCATCAAATCTTCTAATTTCGATCAATAATCGATAAAGAAGCACCCGCCCTACCGGATCTTCAGCAATTTTTCGAAATACTTGCCAAAATTCCTGGCTAAATCCTCTACCAGCACCAGTAGTGTCTACGTGTATAATGTGAACAGGATTATTGGTATCCCCAAACCACATTTTGGGTTCTTTAAGTTGGTTTGGATTTCGAGAAAATCTAACAGCTTTATTACCTCCAAACACACTTACCCACCAATCCGTTACAGCATCATTATTAGGACCATTATACCTTGCTCCAGAATAGCGTCCTGCTAAACTTGTTTTTGGCTGAAAGCCATCTATTGGAAAAAACAAATCACAATTTGTTCCAGGAATAGTAACTTTCTCGTAACCTCTTGGATTGTTTCCGGCAAAAGGTGCATGAGTTTGGCCCACTAATCCCGGAGTTCCAATTGGCAAATGAAACTGTGCAGCCTGTACAAACGAAGTTAAAGCGATTAAACCAATAATGGTACTAAATTTCCCAATAAACGATTGAATTTTCATTTTTGTAATTAATTTCACCAGAGCACTCATTACTCTAACAATAAAAAGTAATATTTGGGTAAAAATCAGGCCTGTTTTTATAAAAATTTGCATATATTTTATTTGTTTTTGCCAATTGTGGTTTTTGTCGCTTAACATTAGAACGTTTGTTCCATAAAGTTTTTACTTGAATAATAAAAACAATGCTTTAAGGTTAATAAAGGAGGGTTTTATGACGACATATGTAATTTTAATTTTGTTTCCGATTTTCTTAGGTTTGTGGGCCCAAATGCAAGTCCATTCGAAGTATGCTAAGTGGTCGAAAGTTGCTTCCAAAGGCCGCATAACGGGTGCTGAAGCCGCACAAGCAGTTATGGAACAGGCCGGAATCCACAATGTGAGAATCGTCAAGATCGGTGGGAAATTGACCGATCATTACGACCCCATCCATCGACAACTCGCTTTGAGTGAAGAAAATTACCATGGAACCTCTCTGGCGGCTTTGGGAGTCGCTGCCCATGAGGCCGGTCATGCCATCCAACACAAACAAGCTTATGTCCCTTTACAATGGCGTTCGACACTTATTCCCGTCACCAATATCGCTTGCCAAATGCTACCTTTTGTTATCTTTGGCGGCTTTTTCCTAAATATGTTCGGACTCATCAAGCTAGCCGTTTGGATTTACCTTATTCTCGCCGTTTTTCAATTGGTAACCTTGCCCGTAGAATTTGACGCAAGCGCTCGTGCCAAAAAGATACTCGTAAATTTGTCCATCATCGATCGCGAAGAATCCAAAGGTGTTTGCGAAACCTTAAATGCAGCCGCTTTTACTTATGTAGCCGCTTTCATCGCTTCCTTGGGACAACTCGCTTATTATATATTGTTATCTAGAGGCCAAAACGATGACTGATAATTGGTCGTGGGATCGTAAAAACCCCGTTCTTTGGACAATCGATTCCGAGGAAATTTGCCATGATTACGGCTTTTGCCAAACTTATTGCAGTAAAGCCCGCCATCCCGATGGCCGAATTCACGATTACCATTTTGTTGCCTGTAAAGATTGGGTTCAGTGTATAGCTTTAACTAAAGACAATCACCTTGTGCTTGTTAGTCAGTTTCGCATTGGTAATAAAGCATTAACCCTTGAATTACCCGGCGGTGGGGTCGATAAAAACGAAAATATTGTCGATGCAGCCCGTCGAGAATTAGCCGAAGAAACAGGCTTTACAGGAAACAACCCCATCCATTTGGGAACCATCTACCCTAATCCAGGCATGCAAACTAATCAGGTGCATTTTTATTTTCTGAAGCATTGCGCAAAAACACAAGCTACAAACTTCGATCCCGACGAAGATCTAGCAACCTATTTATTACCCCTAGACCAATTAGATTCTGCGATTTCGCAAAACACCTTTCAAAGTGCTATTACCTTGACAGGCTTACTCCTCTTTCAACGTTGGTTGAGAATTTGTAAACCTAATTTGTAACAATAAAGTTATAATTATTAGATTTTATGATTTATCCTTTTGAGGGTAATCAGAGTTAAGTCATCTTTTAAGCTTTGTTTTTGCCTAAATGTATGAACTTCACGAATAATATTTTCGTTAATTGCTTGTGGGGATTCATTTTTATAATGGATTAAAAATTTTCCTACATTATTACTTGAAAATTCAACATCGTCCCTATTATCTGCTTCCGACAATCCATCTGTATAAAAAAGGCAAACGTCATTTACATCAAAGGGATGAACTTCATCCTTAATCACCTGATTGAAAATAGCTTCTGGCATCATTCCTAAAGCCATTCCTGGTGACTCTAACTGAACCAATTGATCGTTATGAATTAAAAAAGGATATTCATGACCTGCTCTTGCAAATTCTATACAATTTTTCTGTGTGTCTACAATCGCATAAATCATTGTAATAAACATATTTTTCGGAATATGTTGATACAATGCAGTATTCAATTTTTTTAAAATAGAGGAAGGTGTCGCGTCCGTATGAACATAATGTTTCAAGTGCGTAAGGCAAGTCGCCATGAGCAATGAAGCTGATACCCCTTTCCCTGAAACATCTCCAATAACAATAGCCGTTCGATATTCATCTAACGGTATGATGTCATAAAGATCACCACCCACCTTTTGTGAAGCATTATAATTAACACTTAATTCCAGACCTTTTATTGCCAATTCTTCCGTTTTTGGCAACAACACCGATTGTACTTGTTCCGCCAAGCTAAGATCAAAATCTAACTTTCGTTTCTTTAACAATTCACTTAATTGCCGTACGCTATTCAATACAATACCCACCTGCTCACAAACGGATTCGAACAAACGACAACGTTCTTCTGAAAAACCATTAGGATTCAAGGAATTAGCAATGGCCAAAACGCCAAAAAGCTCTTTCCTAAAGGTAATAGGATAGATGAGTAAAGCACGTATTTTTAAAGCAGGATCATTGTTTTTAGGCAAATTAACCAAATCTTTTCCATAAAGAGAAATGGGGGTCAAATCTCTTGCTACACCTCCAATAAAGGATTCCTCATAATCAAAGCATTCTCCGTGCATAGCAAGAGAAAGCATTTTGGATCGTTCTAATTTTTTAGGTAATTTTGTTTTTAAGAGAGGGAACAAACCTTCGCTTGCACAGGCTACCAATTCCTTTGTGTCTGAATTAAATTTAAAAAAACAAGCCGATACACCTTCAATTGTAGTCAAACCTCCATGTACAATCTGTTTGTAAATATCATTAGCAGATAAACCTTGGGCAATGCTTTCAAACATGGAATGCAAAAAATCTAAAATTACCTTTTTTTCTTTAATAACTTGCGAAGTTAGGATTTCCTGCTTTGCGTGTTCCGATCGTGCCGTTAAATAAAATGCCAACAACAAACTACTTCCAAAAAAAATTCCTAATAAAAAGTAAAGCATTAAGTATTTTTTTCTTGTTCTAAAAAATGTACGACGTCTTGAAATCTAATTTTATTACGTGCATTTAACTCCATTAAAAATTTATGAGCTTCTAAAATCAAATCCGGACTCAAAGTAGAATTTTTATTTTCTAAAAAGCACGTTTCTACGTCTTTATCATTTATTTCAAAATCGTTAACAATTTGAGCTAATTGGTCCAAACCTAATAAACGTACACTTTCAAGTTGTCGTTCTCGCAAACCGCAAAATAAGCAAACTCCATTATCTTTTTTTAATTTTAACAACAAGCCCGCCAGAATCCCTAAGCATGTACTATCAATACCTGTACATTCTTGAAACAAAACACAATACTTCTTAAAATTATAGCAAAGTGTTTGTTCTAAAAATGCATTTAATAAGGGTGCATTTAAATAATCAGCCTTTCCTTTTATTTGAATAATAATGGAATCAAAGGTCTGGCAAACATTAAAAACAGCTTGTGTATTATCTACTTCCATTAAAACAACTTAATTTTATTAAACCTTTTTTAAAATGCAAGTCATAAGTTTAAACAAGAGAAAGTTTATGCAATGAATTCATAAATAAGGCTTAAATTTGCCAATTATTTAGTAATACCGATTCCAATAGTTTGCTTTTTTTCCTGTTTTAGGACTTTCTACCACAGAAAAATTCAAATAGGTATAAGCCTCATTATTTCTTTTAGTAACATCATTAACTAAATCTTTTCTATAACGCTGAGATACCTTCTGTTTAAATAAATCTCTATTTGTTTCTGCTACAGAATCTTCTCCCTGTCCTTCAAAAAGTAAAACCCACTCACATATATGAGAATTTTGCAAGGGCCAAAAATCCCAATTATAAGTATAGCCTTTCCATGGTTTTATAGCAAAAGTATAGTAGTTTTTTCACTTTTTGTTGTTTTGTTTCCAAGAAAATTAGCTTGGAAAGCCCAACCATCTTTTATATGGAAAACTTCAGGGTCTCCATCGTCAGGAAATTCATTCATAACGAGGTAGTAAGATCGCGTTGATTGCAACAATGAATCTAGATCGTCTAAAGATTTGTTGAGGTGAATGTCATCAAAGCATTTCTAAAATTGAGGCACTGCTACTGTCGTAACAATTACTAAAAGCCCGATTACGACAAGCATTTCCAGTAGGGTAGGGTAAACCCCGTTTCTTTCGTTCAATTTCGCATATAAAAATTATATCATCTGTTTTTATATAAATCGACATCTTTTTAATCAATCCAACGACGCGACGTAGTTTTGAAGTCTTTTTTAGGGAAAGGCGTGGTTTCACAAGGAGTAACTTCAAGCGCAAAAACCGCTGGATGCTTTTTTAATTGAGCAATTTCTTCTAAGGTTAGGGAGGTTTTACTACCGAGAGGCAAAGTACCTTCTAATGCGTATGTTTCATCAATAGCAAAACTTACTTTCATTTCCATAGAACCGTCTTTATTTTTTATAATAGTTGCAAGTTCTTCAAAAAAGTTTTTTGCTTCTGTTATGGGCTTAAGAATCCAATGCAAACGCTTAATTAAATTAGGAAAATGCTTCTGAAAATCGATCACACGTTGCGTATTGAGTTGGTAACCTTCTTTTGTTTTACGAATGGCTCCTTCGATAATAAGCAACGCTCCTTCTTGAACTAAGTGGCCAAATTTTTCAAAACTTTCTGAAAACAATTGAAGTTCATAACGGGTTTCTTTGGTAGAAAGCACGAAGGCTAACCAAGGACGATTTGTTTTTTTAGAAATACGCTTGGTAACATCTTCAACAACTCCACAAATACGAAAGGTTTCACCCCCAGGAACCAGAGGTAATTCTTCGGGTTCAAAGGTTTGAAAGACTTTTTCAAGTCCCATAAGAGAATCTAATGGGTGCCCTGAAAGGTAAAATCCTAACAGTTCTTTTTCGTAATTTAATTTCTCGAAAAAGGGCATTGTACGTGTTTGCTTAGCTTCAACAACAGGTTCAGGTACGCTTAATAGTTCATCTAGATCAAACAAAGAGGCTTGGCCTTTCTGTAAATCTTGCTGAGCAATGGAGGCTGATTTAAGCAAACTATCCATGTTTTCGAGCAAGTAACGTCGATCTTCCCCAAAGGCATCAAAAGCTCCTGCTTTGATAAGGTTCTCAACGACACGCCGATTAGAAGCTTTGGGATCTACGCGTTTTGCAAAATCTGTAAACGAAGTAAATTTACCATTACGATTGCGTTCTTCCAAAATTTTCGATGCAGCGATATCTCCAACCCCTTTAATAGCTGCCAAACCAAATCGAATCTGTTTTTTCTGATCAAAAGCGACAGGGGTAAAGACATCTAAGGATTCATTAATATCTGGCCCAAGAATCTCAATTCCCAATGAGCTTCGACAATTTTCGATGTAAAACGACAATTTATCTGCATTTCCTAATTCTGACGAAAGGATGGCTGCCATAAACTGCGTAGGATAATTGGCTTTTAAATAAGCCGTTTGATAAATGATAATTGCGTAAGCATCTGAGTGCGATTTATTGAATCCATAACCAGCAAACTTTGCAAGTACATCAAAGATTTCATTTGCACGACCATCGGGAATGCTATGTTGCTCCCAAGCGCCTTTTACAAAAATCTCGCGTTGGGCATTCATAACATCGACTTTTTTCTTACCCATTGCTCGTCGCAAAATATCCGCACCGCCTAGACTATAACCTGCGATAATCTGAGCTGCCTGCATAACTTGTTCTTGGAAAACAAGTATTCCATAGGTTTTACGGCAAACATTTTCCAACAATGGATGAATGTATTTTATCTTCTCTGGATGTTTTTTACCTTCAATATAATCTGGAATCCATTCCATTGGTCCAGGGCGATTGAGAGCACTAAGGGCACTGATTTCATCGATAGAATTAAGTTCAAACTGCTGACAAATTTTTTGCACAAATGCACCTTCAAATTGGAAAACACCGATCGTTTCACCCTTATTGAGCATTGCAAAGGTCTTTGGGTCTTCAAAAGAGATGTTATGAATATCGAAATCTTTATCAACTTGTTTGCGAATCAAATCTTGGGCGTCGCTAATAATGGTAAGCGTTTTTAGGCCCAAAAAGTCCATCTTAAGTAGGCCCAATTCTTCCACATATTCTTTGGAATACTGAGTGGTTAGAACCTCGTCTTGAAGTGTTGTTGGAATAATTTCTGTTAGCGGCTTATCCCAAATAATGATACCACAAGCGTGTGTACCTGAATTCCGCGCGATCCCTTCTAGAACCTGTCCTTCTTCAAACACCTTTTCAGCAGAGGGATTGGTTTCAACTTCTTGCTTAAGTTCGTAAGATTTTTCAAGGGCTCCGGATAGGGTAATTTTCAAATCGTCTGGAATCATCTTAGACCAACGATCGGCTTCTGAGTAGGGAATATCGTAAACACGGGCCAAATCGCGTACCACCATTTTAGCCCCCAATGTTCCAAAGGTAATGATGTTGCCTACATTTGATGCGCCATAAGTCTGTCGAACGTATTGAATAACTTCTTCTCGACGACGCATGCAAAAGTCAATATCGATATCGGGTGGAGAAACACGTTCCGGGTTGAGAAAACGTTCAAAAAGGAGATTGAAGCGTAATGGATCCGTATCGGTAATGGTCATCAAATAGGCCACAAGCGAACCCGCTGCCGAACCTCTTCCAGGACCTACTGGAATACCTTGCGTTTTAGCCCAATGGATAAAGTCCCAAACAATAAGAAAGTAATCCGTAAAACCCGCTTGTTCGATAATCTTCCATTCGTATTTTAATCGCTCCACGACTTCATGTGGCGACAAACCGAACGCCTCAGGGCCAGTTTCAGTTTCAAAATCAATGTCGTAGCGCTTTTTCAAACCTTGAATACATAGCGCATAAAATAAATCCTTATTAGTAGCATACTGCTTCTGATAGCTTTCTGGCAAATGTTTTAAGCTGAAAACGGGATAATGATTTTCTCCAAAAGGTAATTCTACATCGCAGCGTTCCACAAAATCCATCGTATTTTCGAGGTATTCGGGATGGTCCTGAAAGGCCAATGCCATTTCTTCGTGCGACTTCAAATAAAACTGATGATTGGGCATCCGCATCCGTTCTTCTTCGCTCACCTTATTGCCTGTCTGAATACATAAAAGTGCATCCTGCGCTTCCCAATCTTTTTGGTAAACATAATGCACGTCATTGGTTGCAATGCATTTTACACCAAATTCTTGCGCTAATTGATGTAGCAATGGATTAATCTCTGTCTGCTCTTGAAGACCTTGATTTTGGATCTCTATGTAATAATTTTCAGGGCCAAAAATATCGAGAAACCGTTCCAAAGCTTGTTTGGCTTTGTCGTAATCACCACGTAGTAAAAACTGAGGAATAATGCCTGCAAGACATCCAGATGTAGCCATTAAGCCTTCACTATACTTTCGTAATTGTTCCAAATCTGTTCTTGGTTTGTAATAAAAACCATTAACGTGAGCATCCGAAACGAGTTGTGTTAAATTCTTAAATCCTTGCCAATTTTGAGCAATCAAGCAACTATGACCTAGTTTTAAGCCTTCCGTACCTTGATCACGCCGCTTTTCTAACCGTGATCCTTCGTACATCAAGTAAATTTCACAACCTAACAAGGGCTTAATACCTGCCTTCTTGGCAGCTTTATAAAATTGAGGAATTCCAAACAAATTTCCGTGATCCGTAAGTGCCAATGCCGGCATTTGAAGCTCACTTGCCCGCTGAATCAAACGATCCATACGACAAGCACCATCGAGCAAACTGTACTCAGAATGCACATGCAAATGCACAAAGTTTTTCCCCATATATCTACTCTCGCGAAACTTTGCCTTTTCGTCCATCCCAAAATAAAAATATTTAATGCAACCTTGAAAAAATTACCAATTCTAGTTGGAATTTTTTTAAGATTTATAAACTATCGGGTGCAAAAGAAACTTGACAAAAATTGTTTTCTCTATGAAACTAGTATTTGTAGCTGGGTTCTATGCAAGAACGATGAATGAACCCCGTCAGGGCCGGAAGGCAGCAGCGGTAGTTTCATTATTCTGTGCCGTAGAGTGCCTGGCTATTTTTTCACTACTGGAGAGCCACCATTTTTTTTTGCATACCAGCTTGTAAATTTGTCCCAATAATCTTTTTCATTATTATAAGTTTCTTTTATAGCATTATTAAAGTTTGTTATTTCCTGCTTAAACGCATCTGGATTTTCCAAACCATGATTTTTGTGAAAAACCCACTTACTGTTCAATTCCTGTTGTATTTCATTTAATTGAATTTTTAAGGCAAGTCCTTTTTTTTCTAATAATTTTTGTCCTGGATTTTCTATTGCAGTAGTATTTGGTTTTATATTTGAAGATTCATCGATAGTTTCTTCATCATTTAGACCACTTAGTAAACCCTTCATTTTTTTTGCCAAATCGCTAGATGCTTTTAACAATTCTTCCCAGTTATCTTTCCCTGCAGCTTTCCCATTTCTTGTTGCTTTTGTTTTTTTCTTTGCAATTTCAGCGGTAGCTTCCAAATTTTCAACGTTAATTTCATTCTCTGAAGATTCTGTATTAAGTTTTTTTAGGTTATCCAGATTCCCCCAAAAATCTTTACTTTTTTGGGGAGGTTGGAAGGTTGCTTTAATAGATTTCTTATTTTGATTACCTTCAGGCAGAACCTCTTGAATATCTAAATCTTGACTTGGAGATTTCTCAGTAGTTATGGAGTTAGGCTGAATATTTACTTCCAGGCTTTGTTGGGCAAGATCGACTACATTCTCAAAGCCGTTGCGTAAAACAGCATTTTGTTCGCCATTTCCTTTAGTTTTGATGCTTCCCTTAGGACTTTTTAGTTCCTCACTGGTATCAATATTTCCTGGCATACCATCGCTAAGATTGTATATTGTTTCTTGACTACCTTTTAGATGAGAACTGTTTTCTTGAATTGTACTTGCAGTAGCTGATGAATTATTTTCAGGTGATATAGAATACGATTCAGATTGATGATCTTCACCATTGGAAGTATCAATACCAGCTGAAGCATTTGGTTCCTTATTATCAGCTTTAAAGTGTCCTTCGGTTATTTCAACAGAAGCTTTTAGATACTCATTAACAGCATTCCAAAGGGTATCTTGTGATTGAATACGATTGACATCATTCTCGTTGGAACCATCAAACCTATCCCAACGATGTATACCAGGTGTAAAATTTGTAAAGTTTTCCTTAATGATAGAGTTTTCAAATAATTGTCTACTACGCCAATCTTTTAAAAAAGGACCTACTTTCTTTCCATTAAGTTCTTGACCTTCAAAAACCACTTTAAGGGGGATATTTCCAGAAGTAGATTTTGAAGTTACACAATTTTCATCAAAAACATCAACCCTTAACGCTCCTTCTCCATTATTTTTACTCGGATCTAATGTTAATTTCATTATATCGCCACCAGGCAATGAACGGTATTGTATTTGACCGCCATTTGCAAGTATACGCTGATCATTTACAGATAAAGGACCAACAGCCTCAGGATTTATGTTTATATTAACTTCTAATTTCGGCTCTGTATTATCTTTTATATCATTTAGCTTTTCTTTAAGGGCTTTCATGCATGTTTTAGCTTCCTCACTACATTTTCCTGTAATTTCAAAGTCAAATTGTCCTTCTTCATTTTTGAATATTTTACCTTTAATGCCAGCTTTAGCTGCTAATTTTTTCAAGTCACTAACAAATCTTGAATCTTCTTTAGAGTTTGGATTTAAATTTCCAAAATTAATATTACCATCGTCATCAATAATATCCATATCTTTCAGATTAGATATAAGGGTATCGACATCTTCTTTTTTATCAGTTTTTTTAGTATTGAAATAGTCTTGAACCGATTTATTAGTGGTTTCATCTAAATGCGGATGTCGACCTGAAGAAATTTGTTCAGTAATAGTAACGGTACCTTTGTTTGTTGAATCATTTTCCTGAATGGGTTTTGATCGTTTAGCTTCTGCTTGTATACCAGTTGCTGGCCTTGCTTGTTCTAAATTTGGGGTTTGCTGTATGGAAGATGGTTGATTTTGAGCTGATGATATGGGTGTTAGGGAACTTTGGGTTTGAGTAACCGGATTATCAGGTCTATTTGGGTTTAGAGTGTTTGTTTGAGGTAAAGATTGGAGTGGTGCTTGGCCTTGTACATTGATTGATGTCATTCTTTTATTTTAAACTTTTTGTAGTAATTTAGCAATAAAAAATTGGAAGTAGGGGAAAGTTCAAGTTTGAAGTGAAACACAGGAAGCAAAAAGTTGCGAAAAGCGGAGAGAGATGTGAAGCTAGCATTTTCAGATAACGTAAAAGATGAAAATGCAGTACAAACACATCTCTAAAAATATTTTTCAAGTTTTCTGTCAATGATGTAACTGTATTATCAGTACTGGAAAAACTAGTACTGTTGGGCCCCACTGAAGGAGCCGAAATGGAAGACGTTTCCCAAAAATCCTAAAACACATAATGTTCCTTAATTTTAAAAAATACAAAAAACAAAAGCACCATCGATCCTTATTGACAAAACTTAACTATCTACCATAGTAAAGGCAAATGTTTGACAGATTTATTAAATTCTTATATTATTTTGGTTGGTATTGTGTTGGAATGGTAACCTTTTCTTATGCAACTCGGTTAAGTGATCTTTTAGAAGATGATGACCTTTTAAGAATATGTGAATTGTGTGAAAATGTTTTATTACGGGATGGTTCTGATTTAAATGTATTCAAAAATAAAATTTTAGAAAATAAAATTTATGGGCTACATCAGTATCTTCACCACGGAGATCGAGATATTTACGATACTTATTTAATTTTTTATCGAATGAATCTATTAAAGAATTTATCCTTTCCTGAAACAGAAGAAAATTTGATCATAAATAGTTTTATTTGTGCCTTAGAACATTTTAATATTTTAATCAATATTATTAATCGTTCAATGACTCAATTTGGCCTAACCGAAGAAGAACATAATTTTCTAGCTAGTTTGGATTATTACGAACTTATTCGTAAAATACGAGCCTCACGTCAGGATACCTCACAACAATCATCAAAACCTGTAGATGTTCCACAACATCAACCTACAAAAACCTCTTGTACGTTTTTATAAATTTTGTAATTAGCCATTACGGCGAGGACCGAAACTGCGTTTGGGGGGATTGGCAGGCTGGTTTTGTGTTTGCTTGAGGCGATAACAGATGCGGGCTTGCGTAAAGTCGTAAGGACTCATTTCCATTTTTACACGATCTCCAACACCAATTTTTATAAAATTTTTTCTTAGTTTTCCAGAGATATGGGCCAATAATTCGTGATTATTATCGAGCCGAACGCGAAAAGTCGTTCCAGGCAAAACGGTTACAACGGTTCCTTCTACTTCTATAGCTTCTTGCATGTATTCTTAATATGTAACAGAGTTTCGAAAAAAACTCCTAAAGTCAAGCTTAAAATGGTGCTGAAAGGGGGACTTGAACCCCCATGCCCCTGCGGGCACATGAACCTGAATCATGCGTGTCTGCCATTTCACCACTTCAGCGTAGGTTCAAAATCAATGGTGGAGTTGATCGGGTTCGAACCGACGACCCCCACAATGCCATTGTGATGCTCTTCCAACTGAGCTACAACCCCATCGTTTCAACTAATAAGACTACAAATCTCGCTCCCTGTCAATACTTTTGTAAAATTATTACTTAGTTTACAAAACATCTCCTAAAATCCCACAAAACCTCAGCTTAATTTCATCGGTGCTTTTTTGAACTCGAAGCCGATGCTACCATCTTCCTTCAAAATAAGTTGTGCTGAAAATAATTTTCCAGTACGTTTAGACTTAAATTTATCCAAAATACTTGTTTTACCTGTTTTTAACAAACGCTGAAATTCTTCATCAGGGATCATGCGATTCAGCAAAATACGCGCAACTCGGAACGTACATTTGGTTTCAGTTTGACCGTTTTCGCAAATAAATGCCGTATTAGTAGCATAAACCTTTCCTTTACAAAGAGGACATTCACCCACACAAGGATTTTTTTGCAAATCTTCTAAAGGTACAATAGCCTCTACCTTAGGTCCAAAATTAAATTTTACTTGATAATCATCGGTCAATTCCAAAGAGGCAATATAGGGTTTCCCAAATCTAGACTTAAAACCTTCCAAGGGCCCAATATGCCTTTTTTCAATAAGCTCAGCAATTTCTTCCTCGCTCATTTTACGGTTACCAATGACTTTATAAATAGCTATTTTCCCATCCTGGGATTTAAAGCAACGAAAGGTTTCCACCATAAATTGACCATCACTGGGGGATATAATTTTAGTAGGAACTTGTGTTTCGTCGCTATCCTTAAAAGCAAGAATACTCTCTACAATTTTAGAGGACATTAAACGAATATCTGCCATAAATTGTGTTCTGCTAAGTTGACCATTTTGAATTAAGTGTAACTGATATTCCCATTCGCCTGTTAACGCTGGACTTGCCAATTCTTGCGCATTAACCGCTTTAAGAAAATCAAGAAGTTGTTCGGCCTTTGGCGTCGGAATTAACTCTTTTTCTTGACGCTCAAGGTATTTGGTGCCGATCAAGTTTTCAATAATTTGCGCACGTGTTGCAGGTGTTCCTAACCCCTTACCTTTCATAGCTTCAGCCAACTCATCGGCCTCTACGAATTGACCTGCGCGCTCCATGCTGGCCAATAAGGTTGCTTCCGTAAACCGTGCCGGAGGACGTGTTTCGTCCGATTTTAATTCAAATGGCAAAGCTTTTGCAGAAAAATTATCTTCAGATAAAAGCGCTGGAAGTCCTTCTTTAGCATCTGTTTTTCGTGTAATTTCCAACCATCCAGGAGACGTTAACACTTTACCTTCGGTCTTAAACGTAAACGATTCACAGCTTGTTAGTCGTGTTGTAACTGCAAATTCTGCAGCTGGAAAAAACACAGACAAAAACCGTCTAACCACCAAATCGTAGACCTTAGCTTCGCTTTCATTCAATTTATTCGATACAGTTCCCGTAGGAATAATAGCAAAGTGATCCGAAATGGCTTTGTTATTAAAAATAAGCTTTTGAGATGGATTAACCCATTGATTGGCTACGATTTTTTCAGCAAAAACCTTATAAGGCTCACCCAATTGCTTAAGAGTAGCAATGCAGGTTGACGCATAATCTTCTGGCAAAGCACGAGAATCGGTACGTGGATAGGTCAATACTTTATGCTTTTCATAAAGCGCTTGTGCCTTATCCAAAGTAAATTTTGCAGAATACCCAAAACGCTGATTACATTCACGCTGAAGCGATGTTAAATCGAATAAACGCGGCGCCGATTGCTTTGTTTTCTTCGTAGTTTCTTCGACCTTCCAGGTATGATTTTGAAGAGCTTGCAACTGTTGTAATAGCTGCTGTACCTCATTTTCAGTCCAAAATCGATCACTACGATCATCATCATTTTGCTTTTTGAAGTTTGGACGTTGTAGCAAACCTGGATAGCTTCCTTGGGTAATTTGGAAATTTCCTATGATATTCCAAAACGGTACCGGCTGAAATTCCGAAATAAGTCGTTCGCGTTCACAAACCAAAGCGAGGGTAGGGGTTTGAACACGTCCTACCGATGCAACTTCCTTTCGGCGATTACCCAACATACGTCCTGTAACAGCACGCGTACCATTAATTCCAACAAGCCAGTCGGCCTCGGAACGGCACCGTGCTGCAGCTTCAAGCGCATGCATACTTTCTTCGCTTCGCAAATGCTCAAAAGCCTCACGAATAGCTTCAGGCGTCATAGAAGAGAGCCATAAACGCAACTTAGGTTTTTTACAATTTGCCAACTCGCACAAATACGAAAAAATCAGTTCTCCTTCACGCCCCGCATCACAAGCATTGACAACACAGTCAATTTCCTTACGATGCATCAATTTTTTCAAAAGATTAAAGCGTTCTACGGACTTTTCTATCGGCTTTAACTGAAATTTTTCCGGTAATATAGGTAAATTCTTTAAAGACCAATACTTATATTTCGTATCGAAATCTTCCGGCATGAACAACTCAACCAAATGCCCTAAAGCAGACGTAATAATCGCATCTTCTCTCTCAAAACAACCATCTTTGGTTTGTTTAAAAGAGCCTAAGGCTTTTGCTAAATCTTTAGCAACACTTGGCTTTTCAGCTATAATTAATTGCTTCATGCTCTCCAGTAATTACCAATCGGCATCCTACCGTGCTGATTATTAGATCGTATTTTACTATAGACTTCAAGCAAAATTTTTGGGTATTTAGAAATGTTCTGAAATCTTTTCCCAAATACCATAAGGGCTTCAAAACCGTTAAACACATTGCCATTCCCTTTTTATAATTTAACCGGTACAGCCGCGCTTCATTTACAAAACTATTTAAAGCTATCCATACTTTCTTATCTCTCAAACTTCCTTGCATACAATAAGTATATCAAAAACCGAAAATCTTTGCAAACAAAAAATGAAAAAATAAATTCAACTTAAAGCTATTCTCCTACAAGATCAGAAGCCTTAATGTAGAAATATTTATAGCAAGCATTTTCGACACCAGAATCATTTTTAGCCATATACGTAAGCCAAACATGGCCATTCTTGCAATCGAGAGAGACGATTCGAGAACAATCTGTAATAAAACTGTTACCATCTGCATCTTTAAATTCTGTTTTGGTTAACAAACGAAGCTGAACATTTGACGTAATAACATAGGGGGCATAACCGATATATAAATGATTACCTTTACCCGTTTTCCCTGGATAACAATACGCATAAATAATATAGTTTTTGTAGGTACATATTTTTTGAGTATTTAAATATAATCTTTTACTCTCATCACCTGATTGGTTGGGGCTCACTGCGCTAGTGGATCCACATTCTGTTGTATAAATGACATTTTGGACATATTCTGCATAAGCTCCATAGGTACAACTACTTTCATTTGTTCCACCTATAGCATCAAATTTAGTATCAAGCTCTTTTTGTATAGGATCTTCAATTGTGTAACCAACTGTACTATTCGTTATTGGGAACGACCATAAAAGAAGCGATGCGTTGCCACAAGGGAAATTACAATACGTATTAGACCAACCCTGTGTTTCACTAAGCCCTGAATGCTCATTTTGTCCTTGAAAACATAAAACACACCAAATTTTGTTTTTCTTGTCTCCTGCATCCAAAACTAAAAAATCATAATCATAACGAGAAAAAGTCCACCCTCCTGTACCATATCCAGCTGAACCATCTAAGTATATTAAGCTCCACAAATATTTAATTTTTAAATAAATTTCATTACTTGTAATGGATTGCATAAAAAGCATCGGAACATATCCATCTTTAATACACATAAAATAAAGATAATCACCAGATTTCACGAATTTGGGCGGTAAAACGAGATTAAAGATTCCTTCATCTAAAGTACTATTTTTATCATTTGAAGTACCTTGATATTTTCCGTCTTCATCAAAAATGGAACGGCAAAAATCAGGAGAATTTGTTAAGTACCCATCTAAATTTGCAGAATGATACAAATGTATAGTTCTATTTCCTGAATTATAACAAGCCTTAAAATTTCCAGAATGTGGTTGGAATCCTCCTTCAGTATTTCCATGTTTGATTATCCTAGGAAATAAATGATCATATTGAAAATATCTACAAACTTTTTGAGGTGTATACGTTGTTTTTAATTCTGACAAACCATCTTTTTTAATTTTAAAGAAAAGCATGCCTTCCGTACCTCCCTCTTCTGCATACTCGTAGTCATCTGTTGTAACTTTTATGTTCATAAGTCGGGTTGTTGGAATGTAAACAAATCCATAAAGCCACTCCGAACCGCCATCTATTTCTTGTGCCAAACATGGCATAAAGGCATTATGGATATATCTTTTAAACATTTCCTTTTCTGCCTCTACACTTAAGGCTTCAATTATATTATGATCAAATTTCGGTACTTCTGAACACTGCGGTGTTACACCAGGAATTTTCGTCCATGGATAAAAATCAGTAATTCTTTTAGATAGTGAACCATCGACATATTTATGAATTGCAAAATAAGGACCATTAGTATTACCAAATCCCCAAAGCGAAATCGCATATAAATTGCCATTATCATCAACCATAGCACTAGGTGCAAATGATTCACGTACAGCAGCTTCAGAACCATAATTGCTTGCCATTGTTGTATCCATCCAATAGGGATAACAAAACTCACCCGAATCTATCATACCTATCGTGTACTTTTGGGTATTACCATCCATTAAACTTGCAGGCACATAGGCTACAACAGATTGACTTATGAGTATCGCTAAAAAAAGCCCCAAAAGCTTACATAAACTAAATTTTCGCAATCGCATGTGTTTAGTTTAGCAAAACAAAACAGTAGACACAAGCAATTTGTATTTTATTTTCAGAAAAATAATGGGATAAAACATTTTATATAAGTTTTGGAATTGTCGATCAGGGAGAAATAACACAAAAACAAAGCAAACTTAGAAGAAAAAATTTTAATCACTATTATACTTTTCCAATAAAATCATCGGAATCTTTTTTTAAACGATTAAGGTCGTCAATTTTTTGCTGTATAAATTCTTCATAAGTAACAACGGTACGCTTAAGAATGTATTGATGAATTAAGCACGATAGCTTTCCGAAAAGAATTCCAAGCACAAGTCCTCCCAAACATATCGCCAAAGTAGCTTTAAAAAAAGAATGTCCTGTAAAACTTTTTTGGACCGTTTCTGCTAAGGTAACTTCCATAAGTGTTCTTTGTTGATGCGGCAAAAAAGATAAAATAAATTTTCCAATATGGTATTCAAAAGTCCACAAGAAGCCTATCGTAAAGGGATTAGAAAGCATTTGCAAGGCAACAAGAACCATTACATTAGCCCTTAAAAAAATGGCCAAAATAATAGCTAAAGTGATTTGTAGTCCCATAACGGGCATAAATGTCAAAATCCAGCCCGCATAATAAGCTGAGCGCATAGGACCATAAGCAAAAGACCACAATTCCGGATATTTATCTAAAAACTTTCTTCCCCACTTGCCAATAAAACGATTTTTGCGAATAGAAGAACGAGAAGGTAAATAACGTAACCATTTTTTTAGCAAGCGAAACCGCTTACGTCTCAATTGAATCCACTCTTGTTGCAATCGTTTCATTAGAAAAAACCATTGGAGGCACGGGTCGGAATTGAACCGACGTATAGAAGTTTTGCAGACTCCTGCCTTACCACTTGGCTACCGTGCCTCAATAAAAGCTTAATGAGAAAATCTCAAATAAAAAAAATTAATGCAAGCTAAAATTACTTATTTTTGCGATCGTCCCACTCTTCATCCCATTGCATCGTTTCATCTTCTTCTAGTGTATCCTTTTCTTCATCAAAATCTTCCGCTAAATCCGAATAATCTTCATCCGAATTCAGTGTAGCCTTTTCTTCTTTATCGAGTTCAAAACCTTCTGGAACATATTCCAAAATATCAATTAACTCACGATATGCATGAATAGCCGTTCCTTCAAAATACTCTTGACGATATTTTTCATTCAATTCATCTGTAATTTCTTCTGCAGAAAGACTTTTTTCAAAATCTATGCTATCATTTAAGAGCTTAACACGTAATTTTGTTAAAGTTTCGATAAAGTCTACATAAGGACCTTTTTCTTCATCAATGACATCCGGCAAAGCAAATAAAGGCTCATCACTGTCCAAAAGACTTTGTTCGGTCCGAACAAGACGTACAAGATCGTCCCCAATACGTTTGTCGATTTTAAAGCGGAAAAAAGTACGATCTAAAACATCCGACGCAAAACCATATTCCTTCAAATCCTCTGTCAAATCCAGAATATAAGCTACTTGTTTAGGATCTAATATACTTAGACAATCCAAATCCCAATGGATGGAGTCACTAATTTCTTTGACCCACCAATTGTAGTCATTGCCTAATCGTACAATACACCAATTTAATTTCGGAAGTGTAACGGACATATAAACTATTTGATACAATTTAAAAATGAAGTAAATCAAAAAATTATAA
This sequence comes from Opitutales bacterium, assembly GCA_046881885.1. Classification (GTDB taxonomy): domain Bacteria; phylum Verrucomicrobiota; class Verrucomicrobiia; order Opitutales; family UBA9783; genus JBKSMP01. The sequence continues at coordinate 23,526 of JBKSMP010000006.1, read as the reverse complement.
TTTGTTTACAAACCCACTTCTAATATCTTTATAAATACCTTGAAAATCTGAAATTGAGCTACAGTTAAAAATTTTAATTAACAAAAATTATTTACAAAACTTCTTAATGAGTTTAATAAATTTACTAGTGGGCAAAGTATTTAAGGAGATTTTTCGCTTATGGAGGGATACACGTTTAGAATTTTTGCCTGTTAGCAGAGAAATTCTTAAGTACAATAAGGATTGTTTTTGGCCAGATTTGTTTGCAGGACTCAATGTAGCTTTATTGGTGTTTCCGCAGGCAATGGTTTATGCGCTTTTGGCAGGATTACCGGTAGAATACGGTTTGTATGGAGCAATCATTGCGACTTTAGTGTCTGCATTATTTTCAGGGTCAAGAGTCCTCAATTTAGGTCCCACTAGTTCCACCGCAGTTTTAATGATGAGCATGTTTACTGCTTGTGGAATACCGCTTAATAAATTTACCGAAGTTTTGCCGCCTGTTCTTGTTTTAACAGGTTTTTTCTTAATTGTAAGCTCCTTTTTCAATGTTGCTTCACTTGTGCAATATATTTCTAGAAGTGTTATTTTTGGTTATGTGACAGCCGTCATTATTATTATGATTGTCAATCAAGTACATAATGTTTTGGGGTTTGAATTGCCGCTTACAACCGATGACAATGTTATTACGTTTTTTGATATTTGCAAGGCAACGCTCTTTGGTTTAAAGGATATGGATATTTCTTCTGTGGCGATTGCGATTTTGGTTTGTGGCTTGTATTATTTTTGGAAAAAAGTGTTTCCTAAAAGTCCTGTTATTGCCTTAAGCATTATTAGTATTTCATTGATTACATTTATTTTAGAGCGTTTTTTCGAATGTCCAATCCAGGTTTTAGATAAAGTATATGCCTCTAGCTGGCAAGCTTCTTTACAAGGGTTTAACTTCGATAATATCAGCAATTTTGCCAACATGGCTTTGGCAATCAGCTTTATCTGTTTAATTGATGGGACAACAGTTTTAAAACTTTTAGCAGCTCGCATGGGTCAAAAAGCTAAAATTAATCAAATGGTTTTTGGCATGGGAGTTGCAAACCTTTTTTGTGGACTTTGTTCTGGAATGCCTGCTTCAAGTTCTTTAGTTCGCTCATCCGCCAATTATTCTAGTGGAGCAAAAACCTCATTAACGAGCCTTTTTTGCGGACTTTTTTGTTTGTTAGGTATCGTCTTCTTTGGGCCGTTTTTTAATCACATTCCTAAGGCTGGTTTATCAATGTTAATCGTTATATTGGGTGTTAATTTATTTGATACACAAGCCTTAAAAGTTGTTTTACATACCAATCGCTCGGATGCTTGCGTCTTCTTTATTACATTCATTTTTGCTTTTTTGTTTCCGCTCAATATTTCACTTTACATGGGGATTTTGGTTTCTGTTGCCTTGTTTATGAAGAAGGCAGCTGTACCGGAATTTTCTGAATATAACTATGATCACGGGCAATTTTTTCAAACACCTATAGGACAAGGGATAGAAAACCCTGAATTATCGATTATACACATTGAAGGAAATTTATTTTTTGGTTCTTCGGAAGTCTTCTTAGATCAAATTCGCGAAATTTGCAAGAGGCCTCAATTGAAGGTTATTCTTCTAAAACTTAGAAATGCTTTTTATATCGATGCAACCTGTTTATTGGCCTTGGAAGAATTGTTGAGATACATGGCCTCCAATAACCGCCGCTTGTTGTTGTGTGAAGTTTCCAAACCACTCTTTAAATTACTTGAACGTTCGGGTTTGTTAGATATTGTTGGAAGAGACAATGTGTTTTTTGATGACCCGAGAAACCTTAATTATTCAACTGCACAAGCTTTACAACATGCGCAACAGCTTATCGGGGATGATAATATTGTTGTACGCATTTTGGCACGAAAAGAACGTCCAACAATGACGTCTTCTAATGGAAAAACACGTACCGTTGACTGGAATAAATGAATGTACAATTAGGCAATTGGGAAGTTTTGACAAAAATTTTCCCTAAAAAACGCTTGCACCAGGAGGTTGTAGCTTGGTTGGATGCGTACACAGGTCCGTTAAGTGTTGCTTGTTCGGGCGGGCCTGATTCTTTGATTTTGCTTTTGTTAACTAGATTATACTGGCCCCAAAATCGCTGTTTTTTATTGTATTACAATCACAAGCTACGTCCACAAGCCGACACTGAAGAAGCCTATTTAAAAGCTTTAGCTGATGTTTTGAAGGTTTCATTTGTAGCAGGCCACCGAGAAGGTTCTATTCCACCAACAGAAGGAGCTTTACGTGAAGCTCGTTATCGTTTTTTTGAAAAAAACTTAAAACTGCATAATTGCCGATGTTTACTGCTGGGGCAACACGAAGATGATCGTGTGGAAACTGTTTTGATGCGTCTGTTTCGTGGAAGCGGTTTAGACGGTATTGTCGCTCCTAGAGCGGTGCACCCGTTAAAGCTCTATACTAAACTCCGTCCTTTATTGACATTAACTAAGTCAGAGCTGCAAGCGGCTTGTGAACAGTGTGGCATTCATTACTTTGTGGATCATACAAACTTCGAAGATATGTGCATTCGTAATCGTTTACGTAAGTACATTCTGCCTCAACTTGAAACTGTTTTTGAAGGCACGAATTGGCGTAAAGGTTTTAGACGAACCTGTGCTAATTTGCTCGAACAAGGCAAGTTTTTAACACATTGCGAAAACAATTATTTAAAGGATTTTGACCCTATCAAAAAACTCTTGGATAGAAATAGTTTTTCAAAAAAATCTATTTGGGAACAAAACCTAAAACTTAGGCAGTGGGTGCGTGTGAACTCTGATATCGATTTAAGCTTTGAGCGCTTGGAAGTTATTATTAATGACTTAAATCACTCCGAATCGGCAACTATCAATTTAGATAAAACACATTCTTTAGTTTTACAAAAAAACACGATTAGGATTCAAAAAATTGAGCGACAAAAGGCTACTACTTTTTCTTTTAAATGGAAAAACGGAATCATTTTTTTTCCACAAAATGCACAATTGTCGATGCGCTATAGTTCTGCAACCGCTGAATTGTATGAGAAAATTGTTTCTGGAGCTTATAAAGATACTGAAGTGGTTGCTTTAGATGGAGACTTAGTAAAAGAATTTTATGTACGGAATTGGAAAGATGGCGATCGGTATCAGCCGATTGGATTTGCAAACGAAAAAAAAGTCAAACAGTTGTTTTCGGAAAGAAAAGTAGAGTTGAAGTTAAGAAAACAAGTTCCGGTTATAACAGATGCAACCGGAAAAATCTTATGGATACCAGGTTTGCCTCCTGCAGATTATGCCAAAGTTAATCCAAATACAAAATTGTTTGTTTTTTTGATTTATAAAAAAAAATAAATTGTTTATCTTATTTAAAAAATGGTAAAAAAGGAAAAAAAGACAAATCAACAGGAGAAGGCTCCTAAATCGTTTAAAACAAGAAGTTTTTTAGTGTGGGGCTCTTTGTTGCTCATTTTATTAATGCTTAATTCTTTGGCATTAACCCCCGAAGGAAGGTTGCATTTAACCGTTAATCAAGTCTTAGATTTAGCTAAAGAACGCCTTATTGAAAGTGCGGAAATGCAATCGGATTCAACCGGAGGGCCTCAATGGTATAAAATTAATGGAACTTTAATTAAAGATGGTACTAAGATTTATAAAATTTTAAGCGAAGACCCTACAAGTATTTGGTCGAAACAAACACTTTTAAGAGGGGAATCGGCTGCATCCACTTTGCCTTTACATTTTGAAGCTGCAGGACGTTTGACCGATAGCCGTTTTAATGAATTATTGGATGGTGATTTTGGCTTCGAACTTAAAGAACGTCCAGCAAGTACATTACTTTCCTCTATTTTAGTTAATATTTTGCCATTTGTGCTTATTTTTGGCTTTCTTTACATCATGTTTGCGCGCCAAGTTCGTGTTGCCGGTAAAAGTGCCATGAACTTTGGAAAAAGCCGCGCACGCTTACTACAAGAAGATAAAAAGAAGGTTACTTTTGCCGATGTTGCCGGTTGTGATGAGGCCAAGGAAGAGGTTAAAGAGATTGTCGACTTTTTAAAAAATCCTAAAAAGTTCCAAGATATTGGTGGTCGTGTACCTAAAGGTTGTTTGATGGTAGGATCCCCAGGAACAGGAAAAACTTTATTGGCAAAAGCGATTGCAGGAGAAGCTAATGTGCCTTTCTTTAGCATAAGTGGTTCAGACTTTGTTGAAATGTTCGTAGGTGTAGGTGCTTCACGTGTACGTGACATGTTCGAGCAAGCTAAGCAAAATGCACCTTGTTTGGTTTTTATCGATGAAATTGATGCTGTAGGCCGTAAAAGAGGTGCTGGTTTAGGCGGCGGTAATGATGAACGTGAGCAAACACTTAACGCCATGTTGGTTGAAATGGATGGTTTTGAATCTCGTGAAGGAATTATTATTGTTGCTGCAACCAATCGCCCAGATGTGTTGGATAATGCTTTATTACGTCCAGGACGATTCGATCGTCAAGTTGTGTTAGATTTGCCCGATATTCAAGGTCGTGAAGAGATTTTGCGTGTTCATGCAAAACGTATTAAGATGAGTCCTGAAGTCGATTTGAAGGTTGTTGCACGTAATACCTCAAGTTATTCGGGTGCAGATTTGGAAAATTTACTCAATGAAGCAGCTTTATTAGCGGCTAGGAGATCGAAAAAACGCGTAGAACCTTGCGATTTAGATGAAGCACGCGATAAGATTTCTTTTGGTCGTGAACGTAAGAAGTTGATGGATGAAAATGATAAGAAGATTACTGCTTATCATGAAGCTGGCCACGCAATTGTTCAAGCCGTTATCGATGATGGCTTACTTCCTATTCACAAAGTAACCATTATTCCTCGTGGGCAAAGTTTAGGAAGTACAATGATGTTGCCATCAAAAGATATATTAAATTATTCCAAGAAACAAAGTCTGAATCAAATTTGTTGCTGCATGGGCGGACGTATCGCTGAAGAAATAAAATTTAATGAGCAAACAAGCGGTGCATCGTCGGATATTCGTGTTGCCACAAAAATGGCACGTCGTATGGTTTGTGATTGGGGTATGAGTCGCATGGGCCCCTTGGCTTTCGGCGAAAATCAAGAACATATCTTTTTAGGTAAGGAGATTGCACGTGAGCAAAATTATAGCGAAAGAACTGCGCAACAAATTGACGACGCCATTTCTGAGATTGTTCAAGAGCAATATAAGCGTGCGCAAACGATTTTGAAAGAAAAGGAAGATTGCTTAGAAATATTGGCACAAGCCCTGTTACAATATGAAACCTTAGAAGGTAAGTATGTTTATGAAATTGTAAAAGAAGGCGCACTTATTTCAAAAATTCCTGAAGAAAAATCGGCCGAAACAGAAACAAACGCAAAAGTAGAAGTGGTCGCAAGCCAAGAGGAGAAAAATGCCTAAGCCTGAATCCTGTATAATTTGTACTTTTGGTGCACCTGTTTTACGTAAGAAAGCAAGCTTAATTACTGAATTTGGAGCTCAGCTCGAGAAAAAAGCAGAACAGATGCTGCAATCTATGTACACAGCTAATGGCATTGGTTTGGCAGCCCCGCAAATAGGGGAATCCATTCAATTGGTCGTTATTGATTTGCAATTGGAAAAAAGCGATGAAACTGTTATTTTAGATGGACGAACATTGCCGCTTCAGTTAGTACAGCCTTTTTGTTTCATCAATCCTAATTTTGAACCGGTTAATGACGTAAAACTTTCCGAAGAAGAAGGGTGTTTGTCGTTACCAGATGTTCGAGGAAGTGTTAGTCGCTTTCACGAAATAAAACTTCATTATCAAGACCTTTGGGGTGCTCAGCATGTTTTACAATGCCGTAATTTGTTTGCACGCTGCATACAACATGAATGTGATCATTTACGGGGTATTTTGTTTATCGATCATTTGTCTAAAACAGAGCGCAAAGACAATCAAGCTTTACTAGAAGATATTAAAGCTTTAGGTGGACAATTTGATTACGCAATATTGGAAGAAGATTAAGAAATGTTGGAAAAATTATTTTATTTTTTGATCTATTGCCTGAATCGAATTCCGGAGCGTTTTGCTCGTATTTTATGTACGATAGGGGGATACTGCCTTTATTATGGATTACCGTCGCGTCGGCGTATTGTCTTGCATAATTTATACATTGTTTTTCCGCAAAAAACAGAAAAATGGCGCCGCAAAGTTGGACTTATTCATTGTTGTCGTTGGGTAGAAACTGCTTGGGCGTTTTTAGTCACCACTTGTTGGTCAGAAGATAAAATAAAACAACGGATAAAGCCGTCTGCTGCTTTTAAAAATTGGATTCAAGATGTGCAGAAAAATAAACGTTCCGCGGTTGTTTTGATTCCTCACTTAAATTTGATGGAAGCCATGACATGGGCACCTTGTTTTTTCCAAAAATTCCCTAATACAGGTGTTGTTTATCGGCCTTTTCGCACAAAATGGTTTGAAGACTGGATTCGAAAAACACGCGAGCGCTTTGGTTTGCAGCTTATTTCCAGAAAACGTGGTGTAGCACCCTTGGAAAAAATTTTAAAAAATGGTGGTATTGTAAGCCTGCTGTTTGATCAATCTGCAGGTGAAACTGGCTGTTTAACCACTTTTTTCGAGCGTTTAGCTTCTACAACGGATCTACCGGGGCGTTTGATTGAAAAATATGGTTCTGATGCAGTTGTGGTTTATCTCAAACGCACAGGATTTATTCGTGGTGAATTGTGTGTAGAAGAGATTTTTACACCAAAAAAAGATGCATTAAGCATAACTCTCGCTGCCAATCATTGGTTAGAAGGAAAGCTACAAACAGAACGTTGTTTTTTTGAAAATTGGTTATGGATGCATCGTCGTTGGAAAACTCAGCAAAATCCGACACGTCGCTTTCAGATTTACCAAAAACGTAATTGGTTGGAAGAAACCTGTCAGTTTTTTAATTGGAGTGCTTTACCACGTCGTACTCAGGTATGGATCCGTATGCCCAATTGGCTGGGTGATTGTGTAATGACCTATCCCCTTATTCAAGCGATTCGACGCTCTCGACCTGACTTTTGCATCCATTTAGTCGCACAAAGAAGCTTTGCACCCTGGCTGCAGCGCCATTTTCCAGTAGATTTTATTCATATTTTACCTAAAAAGTCAGGATGGGCTTATTTTCGAAGTTTTTGGCAAATTCGAAATCGTTATCCCGATATTTGGATTAACTTTCCGAATTCTTTAAGAAGCGATTTTGAAGCCTTTTGTTCAGGTGCACCGCAACGTTTTGGTTTGCAGAAAAAAGGAAAACGGTACTTGCTTAATCACACCTTTATTCCTAAACAACCGATTACCTGTCATCAAACGGAATTATGGTATCAGCTATTCAAAAACTTTGGTTTAAAAGGAGAATTACCTAATATTCCCGTTGAAATCCATAAGAAAGAGAAAACGATAAAATCCTTTGCGTGTTTCTGCGGTTCTGCGAACACCCCTCAAAAACGTTGGCCCGTTCAACGTTGGCAAAAACTCATACAACTGCTTTTGGAACATTATCCGCAAGCTCATTGCGTACTTTTAGGCAATGCAAAAGATCGTTCATTATGTACGGATGTGTTATTGAGGTTACCAGAAGGGCGTGTGCAAAACTTGGCAGGGCAAACTTCATTACCTGAGTTAGAATGTACCTTGCGTGATATGGATTTTATTGTCGCAAACGATTCAGGCGGCATGCATTTGGCAAATTTTTTCGGTATTCCAACCGTCGGCTTATTTGGACCTACAAATCCAGATTGGGGAGGTCCTTTCTTTGATGCTCCCAAATGTATTGTCCAATCACCTACAAGATCAATTGCGGATTTGTCTGAAGCCACTGTATTTGAATGTATTACCGACTGGTTGAAGGAATAAATAGGGTTTATATAAAAACAGCTTAAATTATCCTTTTTAAGCTTCACATAAGATATTGCAAAAATCTCCTCAAGATTTTTGCAAAAATGCCGATAGTATAAACTATAAAGGAAAATAAAGTTTATGAAAAACAAAATAGTTCTGGTATTAAGTGGCCTAATAGTGGTAAATACCGTATTAGGAAAAGTTGGAGGAGAAGAAGATGTGTTTGCAACAAAAGACGTATTTGGATCAAACGAAGCTCAACCGGTACATCAAGAAACTACAACAACTAATGAGGAAATAAAAGAGGACCCCATCCTAACGAACGAAGAATTAAAAGTACAAATCATTCCTAGTTGGGAAGCGCTTCGAGAAGAAAATGGATTTGTAATTCAAAAAGGCATGGATCAATATATTATAGAACAACCTATTCGACAGAAATTAGATTTTTATTCAATTCTTGCAAAACTTACACCATTACATACTGATAAAGCTAAAAAACTAGGTAAAAAACCTATTATTTTTAAATATCAAATGTTTGGAGAACCCGATGAAACACCAATAAAAGAAAAAGATGAATTTTCTGTTGAAAGTTTTATGCCTATTTCAATTCTTAGTGTAAATAGGTTTGGGGAATTCTATAATGCATTAAGCAAATACGGCAAACCAATTGTTTTTAATTATGTAAAAGTGGATTATAGAGATAAAATTGAAAAAACATATGATTTAAGCAATTGCAAAATTACTTATTCTGCAGATGTTTATTCTTTTGATGAATACTTGAAACTTACCAAATTGGGTATTGAAAACCTAAAAATTTGGGCAACAATTAACTTTAAGCCTTGTTCACTGGAACAAAACCTAAAAGAAAATTTAGAATTTCTTTTAAAAGCTACTTCAACACAAGAGATAATAAAAAACTTAAATTTTCTTTCTAAAGCAAATTTAAAACAAAAAATTAAAACTTTAAGATTAAAAAGACTTTTCAAATTTGGAAAAGTAATACATGCAAACTTTTTAGATTCTTTAACAAAGTACAACATAACAGAGTTTATAAAAGATATAGAAGAAGCTGAAAAATTTCCAATTACAGATGAAAAAGAATTAAAAAAACAATTACATGCGTACACACGTGATAAACATATAGAAGGAATAACTATTAAAGAACTTCATTTTACAAATAATTATGAAGAAGAAAGGGTTTCTATTCCGATAGAATACGCAACTTGCTTAAAGCTTAGGTTTGATGGGAACACTACTGAAACACAACTTGTCAATCCTAAAAATACTGAAGATATTCTATTTGTTCGTAAGTCGATTGTTATGATAGAAAATGTAACTTGTAATACCTTGTTTTGCAATGATCTAGAGGAAGTTGTCAGAAATGTCTCTTGTAAAACTATTATTCTCCCAGATTCACAAATAAATAATTTTATTAACTACTTAGATGAAATAAAAAATTTAGAAACTATTTGGCTTGGTATTCCTTCAGATTATTTTAACCAAATAAAAAAAGAAAATATCTTTAGTAAAGAAGGCGAAGAATTAATAAAACAATTGGCCGAGAAAAATATCTCCTTACAATTTTATAATACCGAGAAGAGGTATAATTTATTAAATAGCTATGAAAAATACATGCAAGATAAAAATATCATACACTTGTCCGGATATGTAAATATAAAAAATAAACCGGATGAGCTTTCTGATGAAGAATGGAAGCAAGTATTGGTTTTAAAACAAAAACTTAAAAAAATTATTAAGGCGATTCAGTCCGATAGTATAAAAGTTTCAGAAATTAACTAAGTACCAACCTAGCAATTTAAATTTTTTTTACTTTTCATTTTAACACATCCTGCACTTTAATGGGCCAAATGCCAACGACTTCTCCATGTAAAACAGATTTAAATGAATCTAATAAATCTTTGGGTAAGGTTGCTAATGTTTTTTCAAAATCGGGTGGAGGCGTTAAAATGGTTTCTGTTTTGATCTGTTTCCCACCAAAACTATTTAAATCATAAACAGGTTCTCGCTCAAAATCAGGAACATCTTTTTCTTTTTCGAAAACTAAACCTTCATAAATAGGTTCAAGGTATTGTGATGGTTTTGTTTCCTGTGAAGAAATAACGAATGGAACCTCATCTATTGCTACCATTTTTCCTAAATTTTCAGTAACGAATACTTGAGGCTTATGTTCAAATTTCGTAGCCTTTAACCAAGATTCAAGGGTTTTTTTTTACTATCTTCAGGTAAATGATTCCACAAATCCAACAAGGTTTCAATAGCCGCCAATTTCGTACATTCCACTGCACGCAACAAAATGGCCTCAAAATTTCCTTTTATCGACAAACCACGCTGCAATTGATCTTCCCCCGATTTTAAAATTTCCAAAATCTTTGCATAAACAAAAGGAACATATTTTTCTGCAGTGTTAGGTTGCATGGAAGCAACGAATTTATCATGAAACAGCTTCCCGAGTTCAACAAGCACACGATACGCATCACAACCCGATTGCACAACCGTTTCAACGCCTGCTAACAATTGCGGATAATTCCCTTCTTCAATTGCCTGAACCAAAGCTTCCAAGGCTTTACGATCCAATAATCCGTACATTGAACGAACAGCCTCGTCGGTCAATTTCCCTTCCGCAAAAGTCAATAATTGATCAAGCATGGATTGTGCATCTCGCATGCCACCTTCGGCTAATTGTGCTATTGTTTTCAATGCACTTTCTTCAGCTTCAAGCTTTTCAGCATCAACAATTTTTCGCAATTGCTTCTGAATAATATCCGCTTCTAAGGGAAAAAATTCAAAATGTTGGCAACGCGAAACAATCGTATTGGGAACTTTATGAATCTCTGTTGTTGCAAAAATAAATTTCACATGCGCTGGCGGCTCTTCCAAAGTCTTCAAAAGTGCATTAAATGCAGCCGTTGAAAGCATATGAACTTCATCCAAAATATAAATCTTGTAAGCCCCTTCAGCAGGAGCATACTGGCAATCTTCACGCAAGGAACGAACCTGTTCAACGGAATTATTAGAAGCTCCATCGATTTCAATTACATCCATCGAACGTCCTTGAAAAATCGCCTGACAACGTGGACTTTCAGGATCAAAATCAACACATGGCCCTCCTTCACCATTGAGCGCCATAGCAAACAAACGCGCCGTACTCGTTTTACCGGTACCCCGTGGCCCGACAAACAAATACGCATGCGCAATACGTTTTGAACGGATCGCATTCGATAGGGCTTTAACAACTCCATCTTGACCGACTAAATCATCAAAATGTTTGGGGCGCCAACGTCTCGCGATTACCGTATAATTTTCCATCTATTTTATAAAAACTGCTTTGCTCAAAAAAGACAAGCTATTAAAAGCATTTTATTTTAAAACTTTACGAGGGAAGTTTTTATAAAATTATTTCTTACAAACTCAAACAACGAAAAGCAATCACCATAAATAGGGTAGGGGAGAGTGCTCCTAAAAACAAGGGCAATGGCTTTACGGAACCCTTTTCAAAGAATTTTGAAAGTAGGGATTGGCCTGCTGGATTGGGGGCATTTGCGATAACCGTAAGTCCACCACCCACTACCGCACCACCGACAACTGCCGCTTGTAAATTAAAATTCTGCGCAAATTCAGGGACTAAAGATGCGAGATAGGTAATAGAAGCATTATCATTAAAAGCCGTTAAAATAACGGATCCAAAGAAAAGGAGTTGTTCGCTCAATCGAGACAAAAGTGCTTGAATCCACCATTCTTGTAATCCGCCATGAGTTACAAGTCCTGCTAAAAAACACCCCACAAGCAAGGATTCACGTAATGCAATTTTAGATTGCCAATTAGACATAATCTGACTGGCAGCTAAAAAGGCCAAAAATCCCCAAACAATGAGGGTTGCATGGTGTGAATTAAAGACAGTCCAAGCTAAAAATCCTACATGAATACTAATAACACTTAAAGGCATTTTTTCTTTAACATCGGTAATTATTTGAGCTGATTTAGCTTTTTGATTTAACTGGCTTAATTGTTTTGAAAATAGTACGAAATAAAAGAAAGTAGCACAAACAATTCCTATAATCGCTTTAATACCGAAATGCGTAAATACGAATGACGAACTCCAATTCCAACAAGAAGCAACCATTAAAACCGGAGGGGCTGCAAAATTGGTTAAAACACCACCCACAGAAACGTTAACAAATAACAAACCTAAGGTTGCATACGAAAAGCATTTTCCGGGTTGATAAGCAAAAACTTTTTGCCCTAAGAGCATGGCTGCAATAGTCATAGCTGCAGGTTCTGTAATCAAAGAACCCAATAAGGGACCGACCATTAAGATACATAACCACCATGTCGATGGACGCTCACCACCTAAACAGCGCACAAGCGTACGAATACAATTTTCTGCGAGATATAAAATCGGTTTGGTTGCTGCAATGGTCATAATCGCAAACACAAAGATAGGTTCGGTATAATGCCGTGTAGAAAAATAATCTACGGTAGCATGCCAGCCTTTTGAAATACAGAAACTGATAATAAGTGGTATAAGCCACAATCCAAAAATCGCTTCAACTTCCCCTAGTAAATGCAACGATTTAGATAAACAGGTCGAATGTCCGTTTTTCATTTCAATGGTGTGTGACCATGCTGAGAACTTTCCTGCCAAAAATGTATGACAAATCGCTCCCATGAAAATTAAAAACGTAAGTATTCGGAATGGATCTTCAGAAGCTTTTTCTTGTAACACATTCCACAAACTTCCTTGCGAATCAACCATTAATTGACTACTAACTTGATCTAAAATAAATAAAGGCTTTACAAACCACATACCTTTAATTTTAAACCGAAGCTTAAATTTTTCAAGCAGTTTAATTATTGTTTTTGTTTCGCACAATAAATATTATGTCTAATTGATTGAGTTACACATACTACATCTTGGACCTCAAACACATTTTCCCATAAAATCGCGTACGTGTGCAAATAATTCCAAACCTTTACGCGTGCATTGTAACAAATCGTCTGCTAATTGGATACGACCGGGTTCAAAAAGCGTTACAATTGTAGATCCTCCAAACAAGAAATAACCTTTTTCATCGCCCATATTAAAAGGTTTATCAGGATTATACGTTTGCTGGATACTTCCTATAAATGTCGCACCAACTTCGACACTTGCAACACAACCCAACTGTTTCGATTGCAATAAAGTAACTGAACGCTTATTTTCTTGCAAAATCTGACAATTTTTCCGTAAAGCAACAGGACTTACTGAATATAAATGCCCTGGAAGCGTATAAGCTTTTTGAGGGATTCCCGAACAACAAAAGTGAAATCGATGATAATCTATCGGACACAAACGACTGATAACGCAACTACCACCTCGGAAACGTTTTGCAAGCTCTTCATCTCCTAGCAACTGCACAAGATTAAAGTTTTTTCCCTTTATAAAGAAGGTTTGGCAGTCGTTAATGGCCTGAAAACCTAAATGGCGCCCTTCTGCAGGAAAACAAATCGCATCTGATGTCTGTGCAAGAGGACGTTGCCCCTCTTTGAATTTACGATAAAAAAAGTCATTAAAATGCAAATAATTGCGTTCTTCAAACGGTGACATATCGATGCGATACTTTTGAATAAAACGTTTTATACTACGTTTAGAGAACTTAGAATTTGCCCAAACAGCTGCCAAACGAGAAAACCATGTTTTTTTTATCAAAAACTCAACTACATAGTTTCCGAAAACCGTATCATACAAAAAGACAAGACTATTCTTTCCTGGAATGTCTTCCGTCTCTATTTGCTGCGTATAACGATTAAAATACTTCATGAAGGTTTTCTTACTTTACGATTAAAGCGTTTTTCAAAGCGACGCGCTAAACGAACAAATGGCAAGCCCAACAATAAATAAAAACCGGCTACACACAAACCTGTTTCAAGGTAATTAAAATGGGTGGCAGCCAAACATTGATAGGTACGCGTTAACTCGACGATAGTTATCATAGAAACCAAGGAAGAATCTTGTAATAACATGATAAAATCGTTTGTAACAGGCGGAATTACCATACGAATCGTTTGGGGAAAAATAACATGCCAAAGCGCTTGAAAATGCGTCATTCCAAGTGCCCGAGCTGCCTCCATTTGCCCTGAAGGAACCGACAACAAACCCGCACGATAAATTTCTGATTCATAAGCAGAATAATTGATCGCTAACGCTAAAACACCTGCAACAAATGGCTTCAAGCAGACCCAACTTGCTAAAGGTTCCGGTAGGTAAGGTGCGAGAGTCGGTAATCCGTAAAAAATAAGTAATAATTGGATAAGCAATGGCGTTCCACGTACACATTCCACATAAAGTGAAATGAGCCAACGCAAAGGCCCTACCCCATAGGTTCTCAGTACAGCCAAAGGAAATCCCATTATAATTGCAAAAAACATGGCTATTAAGGATAATTTTAGCGTTACCCAAGCCGCTTTCGCAAAAATAGGCAAACAGGTTAAGTAAAAATGATTAGAATTATTTTGTGAGGTTAAAACAGAATTAACATAATGATCAAAGGCAATTGCAGGTGAATAACTCGTTAATGGAGCATTAAAATAAGCTGCTGTTTCTGCATTCCAAAGCCCCCAACGTTCCAATATCGCTTTTAAGGTACCATCTGCTTTTAATTTATCGATAATGCTATTAATTTTATTAAGCAATTCAGCATCTTCACTACGGACCATAACGGCATATTCTAAACGCGAAATAGGTTCATCAATAAGCCGAACTTCTTTATCAATAGCGGCATAATAGTAAGATTCTGGATGATCCAATAAAACCCCATCTAAGCGCTTATTCTTCAAATCTGCATAAGCCTTAACTTCATCATCGTAAATCACGATTTGCGTATTAGTAAACCGCTTCAAAGCCTTCTCTGCATGCCAAGATTGCTTTAAAATACCAATGGTTTTGCCTTCACAATCTGCAAAATAATTCAAGTAGGAATTCTTTAAAACAACCAATTGTAAATGTGTGATATAATAAGGATTTGAAAGTAAAACCTTAGCTTTACCGGCAAACAAATTCCAAGTACGACATTCAATCGCATTAAGCAATATATCATATTGACCACGTTGCAAACCTGGGACAAGCATTTCCCAATCATTCGCAAAAAACTTTAATTGCTTTCCTAAATTCTGTGCAATGGCTTGAGCAATATCGTATTCGAACCCTGTAATTTTATTAGGATCTAAGGGATCAAAAAAAACATTGGGAACACCAGATTCTGCATCTGCAGCCCAACGCAAAACGTTTTCTTCCTGACTACCCCACCCTATCAGAACTTGCAAACCTAAAATTAAACTTAAAAATCCGTACTTCATTTACATAAAATGTTTTAAAAATTGACGCGTACGTTCATCTTTTGGAGCAATAAAAATTTCATCTTCATCAGAAATTTCAATAAATTCCCCTTGTTCCATGTAAATAATATAATCCGAAGCATCCTTGGCAAAACGCATTTCATGGGTTACAATAATTTGCGTCATACCTTCTTTATCCAAATCACGCATAACTTCCAAAACCTCATCCACACGTGCTGGATCAATAGCCGAAGTAGGTTCATCGTACAACATAACTTTGGGAGATAAGGCTAAGGCACGTGCAATCGCACCACGTTGCTGTTGTCCACCCGACAAATGCATTGGATAACGATGCGCAAATAATTTCAAACCTACCTTATCTAAAAATCTTAAGGAAATATCTTCTGCTTCTTCCTTAGACTTGTTTTGCACAATCATCGGAGCCAACATAACATTTTGTAATAAGGTTTTATGTGGAAATAAATTGAACGACTGAAAAACCATTCCTACATGTTGCCTTAAATCATGCGCTTTTTTGTGAAAAGCAAGACCTAAGGGGGTATTGGGCGTTTTGCGAGAAAGCTGCATTCCGTCAATTTGTATAGAACCCGAATCCAAAATCTCCATCCCGTTTAAACATCGCAAAAATGTCGACTTGCCACAACCAGAAGGTCCTATAATGGATACCAAATCTCCTTCTTCTATATCAACAGAAATTTCCTTTAAAACAGGTTCTTGATGATAATATTTACTTAAATCTTTAACTTGAATTAACGGCTTAACATTCTCCATGGACGTTCGCTCCGGGTCCCCAATATTACTTTCCTTCTTAAACTCCTATAAAAACCTGGAGCGAGCGAAGGGATTCGAACCCTCGACGTCCACCTTGGCAAGGTGGTGCTCTACCATCTGAGCTACGCTCGCAAAACTAAATATTAAAGTGCTCCCTTTTTCAACATAAGTCAAGCCTGTTTTTAAAAATATAATCATAATTTAATATTTTTTATTTTGTTTTTTTATTGACACAATAAATAAAACAAATAATACATCATTACGTTCTTTAATAACATACAAACATGAAAACAACAACAAACATACTCTTAGGTGTCATTATATCTTCATCCATATTAAAAGGAGATGGCAATAATAACAAAACTAAATTAGAACCTGTTTATTTGGCAAATGTCGCAATGTATTTGCCTAGAGAAGAAAAAACAAAACTCAGACAAATTTCTTCCAATGGACAAATAGGACTAGAAATAACAAAAACCAATACTGAACCGATCTACACAGAAAAAGATGCTCTTATTTTATGTGAAAAATTATTCGAAGATGGATCTCAGGCCAAACAAACTATTTTTCAGCGTAAACATACTGGACGTTTTAATCGTACGGAAGATGGAAATATAGAAATTACAATAAATGGAATTACAGGTATCGTTAATGGAGAGTTTACAAAGCCAAGTCAAAACCTAACAATCATAAAAAATCCAACAATTAGAACACAATCAGGAAATATCTACAGATGTGGGGATATAGAATTATTACTTTACGCAGGCAATGCATTCAAAATGAAAGAATATTTAGTTCCCAATAAACCAGTATGCTATCCTCATCTGATATCAAAAGTTAATCAACAACACCCTAATATTGACGTTTGTTATTATAAATATAATAAAAACATAATGTTCACTTATCCTTTTGACGAAAATCTTTGTAAAGAAATAGTGAATTACGGAAAATCATTTTCTTTGGTTTTCGTAATAGATGATATTTTCGCTGAAGCACTTGGAAATATTTTACCACACACAAATGACACCGCTTCAATACTTGACTTATTAATCCAAGGAGGATTGTCATTACCAACTGCACAACAAATAATGAACAATAATGCCATAACCATTAGTTTTAGTGACTCTTTTTATATACCCGACGAAGTAACTAAAATAGACTACAATGGCGTAAGAATAGAAGCAACTGAATGCATTTTTGGCCACAATAATTATCCACAGGTTACCACATTGAACATGAATTGTGTTGAAAAATTTTCTGAAAAATTTTGGGGCAAATGTAGTTTCCCAAACATAGAGAATGCAGATTTCTCAGGCCTTCAAATAATACCTAATAATTTTCCTGCAAATTTTCCACATATTGCCAATTTTCCTAATTTAAGAGAGATAAATAGTTATGGCCTAAGTCAATCCAAAACAAAAGAAATAGAACTTGGTGATTACAATACCAAACTAAACCCAAACTGTTTTAGTGCAGCAACTTTGCAAAAAGTAAACTTAGGTGGTACAATAACAATTCCACTTGGCGCATTTTCTTACTGCGCAAACATTAAGCATGTAATTGCTAAAGAGGTAACCGAAATAGAAGATACTTGTTTTTTGGGAAGCCCTATAGAAGCAGTATTTTTACCCAAAGTAAAAATTATTACCCCAGAAGCCTTTCTAGGTACACCACAACTTGAAATTGTAATTTTACCTAACTTAAAAAAGATAGTCAGCAAAAATATTATAGAAACAATAGATAGAAAATATGACACAAAAATCCAAGGTGCTTTTTGTCACTATTCTTTTGAAGAAGAATGCTTCATTAACAATCCTAAGCTACGAGTATTTATTCCACAAGGTACACAGTTAAATCGTTGCTATTTTATACAAAATAACACAGAAGGATCTATTGACTACCCAACTATTTCTAAAGATAATATTATTCATCTTTCTGAACAAGAAATACAAGGAAGTTATGTACTTTCTGACATAACAGAAGTTTTATCTTTAGAACAATACCTTGCGTTAATAAAATACCTAAAAGAATGTTCAACAGAACATATATTAAACCTATTAAGAAATTTAGCTAAAGAAACACCACACTCCCCAAATGATAAACATGTATTTTTAGAGCAATTAAAAACATATTCAAACAAAGAAATGCAAAATTGGTTGAATAATTTGGGCAAATAAAAAAATAAACAAAGACCGCAACATTGCGGTCTTTGTTATTAACCATTGAAAGTTTTAATAGCACCTACTATTTTTATTAGGTAGATTAAGTTCTACAAGGTTTTTATTATAAACCTTTTGAGCATTAAGCTGGATTATAATAATACAATATCCAAACAATGGCCATATAAGTAACAACAAAGAGAACACCAACAAAACGAGACAGTACTTTTTTAAAAGCAAAAGCAATTGCAACAAGAGCAAAAATAAAATGCATAAAAAGTTGTAAGCGTAAATAAAAAAGCTGTTGCGTTTTTAAAGGAAAAACGAATCCTACCAGGCCTAAACCCATACAAATATTACAGATATTACTCCCAAAAACATTTCCAATAATAAAGTCGTTTCTGCGCTTAAGAGTAGCAATAATACCGGTAACGAGTTCCGGTAGAGATGTTCCAGTTGCAATAACCGTAAACCCAATAAAAGCATTGGACACATTTAGCCAAGAAGCCAAATCTAAGGCCCCTAGCGTTACCCAGCGAGAACTAAAATAAAACATGGGTAAACAAGCCACAAAACAGAAAAGAATTCGACCTAAAGAAATCTCTCTAGTGGCAACAGGAACAACAACATCTGGATTTTTGTGATAAGCTATTTTTAAATAAATATAAAACAATACAAGCAATACCAAGCAAGCTACCACCATAAGTTGTCCGTTTTTCCATAAAAAACAAGCTAATAAAAAAGCTACAAGAACATTGATTCCTAATTGCCCCAAAAGTGTACGTTTATCTAAAGAAATAGAACGAATACAAAGACAAGAACCTAATATAAAACCAGCATTAAACAAATTACTTCCTAGGATATTAGATAAACAAACATCGTATTGCCCTATATAAGCACTGCTAAACGAAACGCAAATCTCCGGCAATGAAGTGCCAATAGCGATCACTGTCATTCCAATAAAAATGGGCGACAGACGAAATTTAGCAATCACATCATCCGCAGTTTTTAATAACAAATGCGAAGCCCAAATGAGGACCGCCAAACCTCCAAACAATTTCGTTATAATAGATAAAAAACTCATGATTGATCGATAAAATCTTCAGTAACAAATGTCTTAACTTAATTATGTCCCAAAAGAGAGAGCGCGTCAAGAGATAAAAAATCCTTAGCCACCCATCATAAATTGGTAAAAAGAAGGTGGTTTTAAATTTCAGGAATAGAATTTAATAAGGTTTGAGTATAAGGATGTTGTGGGTGTGTATAGAGTGTATCTGTGGGAGCTTGTTCAATAAAACAGCCATTTTTCATAACAGCAATATGATTACTAATGTGGCGTACAATTGCCATGTCATGAGAGATAAATAGATACGTTAACGAAAGCTCTTTTTGCAACTCAACAAGAAGATTAATGATTTGTGCTTGAATGGAGACATCCAGTGCACTAACAGGTTCGTCACAAATAAGTAATTCTGGTTCTACCGCTAAAGCTCGTGCAATCCCAATGCGTTGGCGCTGTCCACCACTGAATTCATTTGGGTAACGTTTCAATGCAGTTTTAGGCAAATGTACTTGATCCAATAACTCCAAGATACGTTTATGTTGTTGTTGTTGAGAAAAATGCTTAAAATGAATTTCGAGTGGTTCTTTAAGTATGGTTTCAAGCGTCATGCGCGGATTGAGAGAACCAAAGGGATCTTGAAAAATCATTTGAATCTTTTTACGATAAGGGAAAAACTGACGTGCATTTAGAGATACGATGGGTTGGTCTTTAAAATGAATATTACCAGAAACTATTGGTGCAAGACGAATAATCGCACGCCCTAAAGAAGTTTTTCCACTACCACTTTCACCTACAATACCCAATGTTTCACTTTGCTTTAAACGAAAGGAAACTTGATTAACAGAATAGGTAAACTTTTTAGCAGCCTGCTTAGAAATATCATAATAACTAACGCAAAGCCTATCAACGGCTAAAAGAATATTATCCATTTTTTTAGCAATGGCTCCTTGCTCAAAAGCCATTTACCCAAATAAATTGTACCCTAAGGCAACAAATAACACAACTAATTTAAAAAGTCTTTGCTTCATGTATTAAATATACATTATTAAAATCTTGCATTTTTTGTCAAGCGGAAATTATTTGCAACTCCAATAGGTTTTATAAAAAATACTCCCCCACTCTATCGATTTTATAAAAAAATCAATATTAATATCTTAATCAGAGTCCAAATGGGTTTCATTTTGACTTACTGCTGAGAGCATTTTTTCTTTTATTTGCTCCAAAACTTCATAACTTACAACATAAGTTTGGCAGAACCAATCATGAAAACCGCGATGCATTCCATTTAGGCAAATGAAGCACAAATTGAGGCACATACAAAATGGCCAAGCGCTGAACAAAAAGAAGGTTAAAATACCTGAACGCAAAATACTTTCACCGTAATTGGGAAACTTCAATGTCGACAATTTTAGAACACGCAAATTAAAGATTTGCTTTCCTAGGCTTCCGCCTTGTAAAAAAATGCCATTTAAAGAATAATAAATCCATGCAACGAAAAAAAGAACGCGATCGACAGATATAAACATATCCACGATTGCTTTGTTGGCATTAATTTGATTGAAAAACTCAACAAATTGTCCTGCGTGTAACTGTTCGGAATATTCTAGTAGTAACAATTTAAATTGGATAACGACATCCGCATGATAAACTGGGATCCATAATTTCCCAATAACAAACACGCTTAAAAAGAAAATAAGTATTAAATCGCAAAGTGTAGCTAAAATACGTTTTCCGACAGGTGCAGGCGGTAAGATTAAATTTAATAATGCTTTTGATGACATAAATAATAAGCTTTTAATGTGTTTTTCATGAGCATTGCAACAGTCATAGGTCCAACACCGCCAGGAACAGGTGTTATATGTGAAACGATTGGTAACAAGCTTTCGAAATGGGCATCGCCTTTTAGAGTATAACCCCGTTCATTAGAGCTAGGAACACGTGTAATACCCACATCGATTACGATTGCGCCTTCTTTGACGTAAGCTGCATCGAAAAACTCCGGACGTCCACAGGCTAAGATTAAAATATCTGCTGATTTTGTAATGGCTTGTAAATTATTTGATTGGGAATGGCAAATTGTTACGGTTGCATTTCCGAAAGCAGAACGTTGCAAAAAAAGCGCACTCAAGGGTTTTCCGACGATTAAGCTACGATTGACGATAACGACGTGTTTACCTTCGGTTGGAATCTGGTAATATTTCAAGAGTTCGATAATGCCTGCTGGGGTGCATGGAACAAGGCCTGGACGATCTTGCAGTAAATTTCCCAAATTTGTTGTTCCGAAGCCATCTACGTCTTTGTGTGGATGGATAGTGTTGCAAATCTTGACGAAATCCATGGAATTGGGCACGGGGGCTTGTACCAAGATGCCGTCAATTGTGTCGTCTTGGTTTAGCTGTTCTATTTCTTCCAGCAATTGTGCTTCGGTTGTAGTTTCGGCGTCAAAGACTTTTAGTAAGCTTTTAATGCCCGTAAAGGCGGCTTTTGCTTCTTTTTGGCGGACGTAGGAGACGGAAGCGCCATCGTTGCCCACGCGTAAGAAAGCGACGCAAGGCGGCCGACCTTTCAATTGAGCTACCTCTGTTTTTACTTCTTGTAAAAGCTTATCGGCGACTTCACGGCCGGATAATAATTGGGCAAATTTCATTTTATTGCTCGCAAATTTCTTGGACAAAGATCAATAGGAAAGGTTCTTTGTTCATGTATTGCGGATTTCCTTTTATGCAAACATTTTTGCCAACCAAGTTTTTTACAAGCTCTAACATGCGTTTATTGCCGGCAAAATCGAGTAAAGCGGTTGATTTATCTTTTTTAATGAGTTGATAGGTATTGGAATTTCTTGCGATAAAAGAATACCATTTTTTATACTTTTCGAGGCGGCCTTCGAAGATGCGCACATGTTGATGGGCAGGATGTTCATTGGGCTTTTTGAAGGCGGGATCGGTGACTTGTGCATGAGAATATCCGCAAGCTAGAAGCAGCATAAGGATACTTAGGATGTAAGAGAATTTTGTAGGTTTCATTTTTTTGAAAAGATAAGTTTGGTTTCGGTTTGAGTTAAGCGGCGCGATTGTCCGGGCATTAATTTTTTATCGAGGATTAAGCCGCCGATTTTCCAGCGTTTTAATTTTAGGACTTCGTAGCCGAAGGCGAGCAATAATCTACGGATTTCGCGTTTTTTTCCTTGGCCTAAGGTTACGTCTATTTTTCTGGAATTAGCGATACGGACGTCTTTGAACTGCAGGAATTCGTTTTCGCATTCGCGACCTTGCTTGAGTAAAGGGATGAGGTTGGTATCGATAGGTTTGTCTAAGTGGACGCGATAGACTTTTTCGATACCTGAAGATGGATGGGCGACCTTATTGGCGAAATTTCCGTCGTTGGTTAGCAGGAGCAGACCTTCGCTATCTTTATCCAAACGTCCGATAAAGACCCATTTTTGGGCACGCAAAGGTTTTGGTACGAAGGGCAGCAAGGTGTTGTTAGAGAAAGGGTTATCGTGTGTGCAAATAACGCCTTTAGGTTTAAAGAGCATCCAGACTTCTGGCGTGAATTGAATTTGGAGGAGTTGAGTTTTGAGCTTACGGCTGCCAACGACGACCGTGTCACGCTCACAATCGATTTTGCAACCCAGGTGTGCGATTTCGCCATTAACGCAGATTTGACCTTCTGCGATCATTTCCTCGGCATGGCGTCTAGAGATTCCATAAACGCGCGCGAGGACTTTCTGTAACCGTTCTTCCATTTCCACATATTAATCCAACGTAAATTTAGATTTTTGGCAACTAAAAAGCTCAAAAAGATGCAAATGGCACAAAACTTGCTGAGTAAAAGAGGCATGAGTCCAGTAGATAATAATATAAAAATAAACATAGATCCAAATTTAGGAATAGATGCTACGCAGATGAGCGCAGCAGTAACCAACATACAAAAAAATGCAGGTAGTCTTGCGGAGGCAGGGATAACGGGTATATCGTATGAAAATGGGCAATTAACAATAACAACCCCCAAAGACAGCGATATTTTGATGCATAAAGTCCTTGAAAACGTTTTAAACTTACCCGAAATTCAGGAATATTTTGGAGAGCAATTAAAAAATATTTCCTACTCGGTAGAGCCTGCCGGGGCAATTACCGCAGATTCGGTTATCACGCTTAGCTCAATGGATCAAAGTGGAAAGGTCACAACCAAAAAGGGAACGCTTTCCGACTTCGACTTGCGCGAGTTAATGAAGCTGCTTATCAGTACTTTTGGCGAATTGCGGACCGCAGACCGCGAACGCGCACTCAACATCTTAA
>JBKSMP010000005.1:0-28039 GCA_046881885.1 Opitutales bacterium | reverse complement strand
CTTTGGTATGCCGCATGAATAATGAAAAAAGCGGTCGTTTCAAGGGGGCTAAAATTTTTTGATATTATTTTTCGCTCTTCAGACCGCATAGATACTGAATTTACTGGCGATTTTCATTTCGACTTTTGCAGGATGTCTAATAAAACATTTTTAAATTCCATCAATTTTCAAGTAGCCTTAATTTTTCCGCAAAAGAAAGCGGCAATGGAGCTTGAAAACAACAATTTTCTTGAGAAATAGGATGCATAAATTCAATTTGATAAGCATGTAAAAACAGACGTTGATCGGGAATTTTACCGTATTTCGGATCACCAACAATAGGATGCCCTATGCTCTTTAAATGCACACGAATTTGATGCGTACGGCCGGTCACAGGATTACAAGCAAGCAAGGCTTGATTAGCCTGTGGAAAAGTTTTTAGCACTTGCCAATGGGTACAAGAAGGCCGTCCTTGAGTAGTAACACACATAGCGGTTCGATCGCGAGTACTACGTCCTATGGGAGCTTCAATCGTTCCTGACAAAAGCCTTGGAATCCCCCAAACGAGCGCATAATAGGTTTTATGGATTTTTCGTTCAGCAAACATCTTCGTAAGGGCCCAATAAGCTCTATCGGTTTTAGCGAAAAGGATAACACCCGAAGTTGCTTGATCAAGGCGATGAACAACTCCTGGACGTTCTGATCCTGCTGCTGCACTTAAAGAGCAATGCGACAAAACAGCTTCCACAAGAGTCGTTCCAGGCTCAACACTATTCCCCAAATGAACAATTTGTCCCTCAGGCTTATCGAGGACCAACAAATCTTCATCTTCAAAAAGGATGTGGATAGGCGCTTTCGAAGCTTGCAAAGAATGGGGCTTAGGAGGAACCCATTCTAGGATACAAACATCCCCAAGATTCGCTTGCTGCCGAGCATTAAGCACCACAACTCCATTGATCTGAAGTCGTCCTTCGGTAATGGCTTTTTGAATATGGGACCGACTTGCCTGGCCTTTCAAATAATCAGCCAAAACCTTATCAATACGCTGGCCAGAGTGTTCAGGATCAATCGTAAGCTCGATAGTGGCCATTAAGAAGGCAATTGGATTTCGGGGTGATTTTCCTTAATATACAAAATATACTGCTCCTCAACATAATTCCACATATGAATCATATTTTCGACGCGCTGCATATCCACTTTTTCTTTCATGACCGCTTCGTAAGCTTCTTTCATAGGTTCGGCAAACGAAGGATGCGTACGCCCAATAACGCGCGAAAGATCTACATAGTTATTGGAAACGCCAGCAAAAGCGAAATCGATAACACCGACCATGCGATCATTTTCATCGAGCAAGATATTGCCTGGATTGAGATCGCCGTGAACCACATGTGGTGTTTGTTCACATTGGCGCAAAAAATCGTGTTGTGAAAGATCGTAAGAGTTTGTATCTACTTCTGACAATTCATCCAAAAACTTCGAAAGATACATATTGCACGAAGCCGGCAAAGCCTTTGGATCGACTTGGTTGAGCTCGTTAATAAATTTCGCAACATCATAAGCCAAATTCGTTACAGCTTGGCGCGACAAATGCTTAAAACGCTCCGTCAAAGACCAACCTTTGATCTTTTTGTGCATGCTAAATGGTCGGCCCTTATCATAAAAAAGCTTCAAATCCGGAAACTCGAACGAAACCTTATCCTTCATAAAGGAACAAAAAGCATTATCTTTGAGCAACATCCGAGCAAAAAACCGATTACGTGGGAAGCGGAAGAAATACTCTTGGACGCCATCCGACGCACACATAACAAAATTCGTCCATCCCGTCTTAATAAACGTAACCGAATCCTCCTTAACATTCGGCAAATGCTGCTTAATAATTTCTAAAAAATTATCCTTTTCCGTAAAAAACAAACCCTCTTGCATAAGTCCATCTATGACAACATATTCGAAGGTTTTTTGTCAAGATTAAGGAGAAAGCCCAAATTGATTTTCAGAATTAAAACACGAAGATTGCCCGCTTGTCATCCATCACCAGCATCAAAACCACATTAGATTACTGGATCATTAAAACTTCAACCATAAAGGGTACAGTACAAACGCATCTCTGAAGAAAAACATAGAACCATCGAGGATTTAACACAAAACAGAAGTTTAAATAAAACAATAGCAGAGGTGCATGATAATTGCAAACATTGTAAAAATTAGCCCAGAAGCATTGCTCTTGGAGACGTATAGTACTAACAAAATACCAACCACCTCTTGCGGCAATATTTTCCCTAAAAACAAGGTTACTTACTCCTTAGCGTATCTCACCAATTACCGTCAAAAACTTAACTTCATCTTTTAGAAAATATTTGCGCTTTACATTTTCTACTTCTACCTACAGGTATAAAATGATTTAATCTGCGATATCGTCTAAACTCAATGGATGGCCAAAATTCAGGTCTTTTTTAGCGGTTTTTCCGAAAATTTGCCCCCAATACCGCGGATGTAAACCAAAGTGCGGTCGAATAACTTTTACATTTTCAGATGAAAAACATTCTCCCTTCTTTATTGGCTTAGAAACATAAATAGAACGACGAAACTTTCTAAGACTTTCTTCTTTTTTCGTAATAATTAGTTGATCATTTCCTAAGCCCTGAAAAAGACGACGACCTTCTTTCACCATCTGGGCAAATTCTTTTGGATCAAGCGAAAAATCGCCATCAGCCGCATCGCTACTACGCGATAAAATAAAATGTTTTTCTATAAGGGATGCACCCATAGCTATGCCTCCCATTACAACTGAATGCAAGACCGAATGATCCGAGATTCCTACAGGACAATCAAAGGTTTTTAAATAGTCTAAACACTTTAGATTACAGCCCGTTAAATCATCGGAATGAGCTCCAATACACTTCAACAAAAGTAATTCCTTGCACCCATTATCACGTAAAGTTTGAACAGCTTCTTCGATTTCTTCCTTCGTTGCTAATCCCGTGCTTAACAAAATCGGTTTCCCTGTTTCTGCAACTTTTTTCAACAAAGGGATATGATTCATTTCAAACGAAGCAATTTTGTAAGCAGGTGGATGAATTGTTTTTTCTAAAAAGTCGACCGCAGATTCATCAAATGGCGAACTAAATAGAGTAATTTTTATTTTTTGTGCAAATTCTGCTAATTCTTCATGCCATTCCCAAGGCGTATAACTCGCTTTGTATAAATCATATAAATAAGCATTTTTCCAAGGTCCTTGTGTGCTAAATTGCTCATTTCGAACCGGTAAAGTTACCGTATCCGCTGTATAGGTTTGTAATTTTACAGCATCCGCACCACTTTTTTTGGCGGCGCGTATCATTGCACGCGCTTGTTCGATACATAATTGATGATTTGCTGAAAGTTCCGCAATAAAGTAAGGTGAATAAGCTTCACCTATTTTTCTGCCGTCAATGGTTATGCAAGTTTTTTGTGTCATTCAAAGAAGTTTGTATTAATTTTAATAAGTCCAATTGCCTTATTAGTGTATCACCTTCTTCGTATTTCTGCAACTGTTTTTTATAACTCTCTAATACAACATCGTCTTTTCTTTGTTCTGCAATGGAGCAAAGCGCATATAAAGATTGTGCACGCAAGTATTTAAATGTGCATTTATTAAGCTCTAAAAACAATTTTTCTGCCATGTCTAATTGCTCGACTTGCAAGTATCCAAAAGCACAACCGGCTAATGCTTGTTCTTTCAATGGAGAAATCTTTAAATAATCACGTGCTTTTTGGAAATACAAAATAGATTTTTCAATTTCTCCAGCATCCCATAAAGTATGCGCATTTTCTAAGAAAACGAAACCTTGTAAATTACGCAATGCTTTTGGATGCGCTTGCTCAGCCCATTCCACACGGCTTTGCAACGTTGTTAATTGAGCATAAGCATTAGCATGTTTTTTTGCTCTACAATCACTCCAAGCACTTAACAACAAATAAGCTCCCCAAACAAGGACTAAAACCAGTCCTAATCGAAGTAAACAAAAGCCATATTTGCCTAACCAATTCCAAATTTTCTTTTCTGTAGAAGCAATCTCAACAACTTCTACTTGTTCCAAATTTTCACCTTTCTTCATAAGATAGCTAATCCTAACAGAATTTTTGCAAACAAGTCAAGAAACAATGGTTAGTATTTGCTAAATAAAACTTGAATTTGCAAACTTATTAGAAATTTTTTAAATAATGGTATTATCTGGAATGACACCGTCTTTAGCAACGCAAAGAATGCCGTCTCGGACAAAAATTGGACCTTGTTGGAATCCTTCTGGTTTGCCCTCTGGGGATAAGCGGACGTTATTTCCAATGCGAACATTACGATCTAAAATAGCATTTCGAATGTAGCAATTTTTTCCGATGCCTAAGTTTGGAATATTTTGTGCCTCATTTTCAGCCATACGATCTAAGGTTTCGTAGCGATCAGCGCCCATCATGTAAACATTTTCAAGTTGAGAGCCGCCGCGAATAATTGATCGAATACCAATGATACAACGATTAAGTTGGGTACGTGTTACGATACAACCTTCCGCAACAATGGAGTGATCTACCGTACAGCTGTTAAGCTTAGATGCTGCTAAATTCCTTGGATTGGAATAAATCGGAGCTATTTCATTATAAAAATCGAACTTTGGCAAAGAATCCGTAAGCATCAAATTGGCTTCAAAGAAGGAAGCAATGGTACCAATATCTTCCCAATAATCATCAAATAGATACCCGCATAATTTGTAACGATTAAGTGCTCCGGGGATAATATCTTTACCAAAATCGTGATGTTCGGAACATAAACATTCCTTCAATACGCCAGCCTTAAAGGCATAAATTCCCATAGACGCCATACAATAAGTTTGATCACTGGTATCTTTTACTTGAGCGCGTAAATGGTCACACAAATAAAGCGATTTTAAGACTTCAGGATCCTTTGGTTTTTCAACAAAACGTTTGATTTGCCAGTCCGAAGCCACTTCCATAATACCAAATTGGTAAGCTAGGTGTGATGGCATCGCTTTAGCAGCGATCGTAATATCTGCTCCTGTCTCAAGGTGTTGTTTCACAAATGCATTGAGATCCATCCGATACAATTGATCTCCAGAAAGGATAACGACTGTTTGTTCGTCTTTTAAAGGGATATGGATTAAATTTTGACGTACTGCATCCGCTGTTCCACGATACCAATCTTCGCTGACTTGCGTTTGTTCTGCAGACAAAATTTCTACAAATCCGCCAGAAAAATAATCGAAACGATAACTTTCTTGTATATGCCTGTGGAGGGATTCCGTATTGTATTGAGTTAATAAATAAATTTGATTATAGCCAGAATTGAGGCAGTTACTAATCGGGATATCGACTAAGCGATATTTGCCCCCTAAGGGGACAGCAGGTTTGCAACGCACTTGTGTGAGAGGAGCTAAACGAGTTCCGCGGCCTCCGCCCATAATAATGCAGCAAACATTCGATTTTAAGCGACTCATAATTTTAACCTTGATCTAATAAGTTTTTCGTTCATTGTTGTAATAAATGTGTGGTATAATTAGTTATATAGGAAAATCGGACGCTTTGCAAGTTTTAATCAAAGGCCTCAAATGTTTGGAATATAGAGGCTACGATTCTGTAGGCTTAGCGATTGGTGATGAAGAGCATCCTTTTTCTCTTATAAAATCTGTAGGACGTGTAGAAAATTTAGCACAAAAATTAGCCTTTATGAACGTCTCTGGAAATGTGGGTATTGGCCATACTCGTTGGGCCACACATGGAGGTGTTACAGAGCAAAATGCACATCCGCATAGTAGCGATGACGGAAAGATTATTTTAGTTCATAATGGTGTTATTGAAAATTGTGCAACGATTAAACATTTTTTAAGTGAAAAAGGTATCCATTTCTATTCCGATACCGATACAGAAGTTTTAGCTAATTTGATTGCTTTTCACTATAAAAGTTTGGCGGACTTACCTACTTCGCAACGTTTTGAAGAAAGTGTACGTATAAGCTTGTTGGAGCTTCAAGGAACGTATGGAATCGCTGTTTTATGTTGTGATTGTCCCAACGAACTTATCGGTGCTCGTAAAAGCTCTCCGCTTATTTTAGGCGTTCATGAAGA
Source organism: Opitutales bacterium (assembly GCA_046881885.1). Lineage (GTDB taxonomy): Bacteria > Verrucomicrobiota > Verrucomicrobiia > Opitutales > UBA9783 > JBKSMP01. Next base: position 21,950 of record JBKSMP010000005.1, on the reverse strand, counting down.
CGGTCTTTTTTTGGCTAGTGACGTAAGTGCTTTTGGGGGACATACTAAAGACGTTGTTTTCTTGTCGGATAATGAAATGGTGCATATTCAGGGGCAAAACTTTTCGGTTATGGACCTGAATAAGGCTGCTCTTAATCCAAAAATCGAAACGATTGATTGGGATACCAATTTTTCAGATCTTGGTGAGTATAAGCACTATATGCAAAAAGAAATTTTTGAGCAGGCGATTGCCCTCGAAAATACCTTATTAGGACGCTTTTCCAAAGATGGAAGTTCGACGCATTTAGGGGGATTGCAAATGTCTCCACAAGAATTACGCCAAGTTGATCGTATTTTGCTGCTCGGTTGTGGTACGGCCTCTTATGCTTGTAAAGTTGGAGAGTATTTAATTGAAAAATATGCGCGTATCCCTGTAGAGGTCGAATGTGCTTCGGAGTTTCGTTATCGCAATGCTCCTTTAGATAAAAACACCCTTGTTTTTGTTGTAAGCCAATCAGGGGAGACTTTGGATACTTTAGGTGCGCTTCATGAAGCACGTCGTAAAGGTTTTCGCACATTGGCTATCACAAATGTTGTAGGTTCAACAATTGCGCGTGAATCAGATGGCGGTGTTTATCAGCGTTCCGGGCCGGAAATTGGTGTCGCTTCAACAAAAGCTTTTACGGGGCAAATTTGTGTTTTAGCTATGCTGGCATTGTATTTAGGTCGTATGCGCGACATGAGCTTTTCGGAAGGTTGTGATTTCGTCCAAGCCTTAAAAGATCTCCCAGAGTTAACACGTAAGTTATTGAAACAATGCGATCCCATTATGAAGGCAATTGCTCAAAAATATGCGCATTATCAGCATTGTTTCTTCCTAGGACGTCAATCGCTTTGTCCGATTGCTCAAGAAGGTGCGCTTAAATTGAAGGAGATTTCTTATGTGCATGCCGAAGCCTATCCATCTGGAGAATTAAAACACGGTCCTATTGCTTTGATTGATGAGACCTTGCCAACGATCGTTCTTGCTTCAGATCCGATGATGTTGCAAAAAAATATCAGCAGTATGATGGAAGTAAAGGCGCGTAAAGGTAAGGTTATTGCTTTAGGGGTTGAAGGTATGGAAATTCCTGAAAAAGCTTACGATGATCTTGTCCTATTGCCTAGAGTTCATGAAGCCATTTTACCGATTCTTACAGCTATTCCATTGCAATTATTTGCGTATTATGTAGCTTTGGAACGTAAGTGCGATGTCGATAAGCCACGTAATTTAGCCAAATCTGTAACGGTAGAATAATATGGATTTTGGTAAAATTATTGAATTTCTTGAAACGACTCTCCAGGTTGGCAATATTCAAGATTTCCCGAATGCTTTCAATGGCCTTCAATTCGCAAACAACGGTACTGTTCATAAAATTGTAGGTGCTGTAGATGCTAGCCGAATCAGCATTGAAAAGGCTATTGAAGAACAGGCTCAGCTATTAATTGTCCATCATGGTTTGCTTTGGAATGGGGCACAACCGATCGTTGGTCCACTTTATGAGCTTTACAAAAAAGCAATGGATGCTAATTTGGCGATTTATAGTATGCATCTTCCGCTAGATGTTCACCCGCAATGGGGCCATAATGTAACGATTGCCAAGCATTTAGACCTTAGTCCAGAAGGTAATTTTGCCCATTATAAAGATCAAGCCTGTGGGCTTATTTGTAGCGATCCACAAGAGACAATTTCCCTTGAAAAACGCTTACAAACGCTTTTTCCAAAATCGCTTCATGCTTTAAGGTTTGGACCTAAAAAGCCTAGTCGTATCGGTATTGTAAGTGGAAGTGGAGGTATGGAAATCCTTACAGATGCGCTTAATCATTCGATAGATACTTTGATCACTGGCGAGCTTCGTTATTCCGCAGTAAGTTTTGCGCAATTGCATTTTCTTAATGTTTTCGCTTGTGGTCATTATGCAACCGAATGCTTTGGTGTGCAAAATATCCTTAACTTACTCCAGGAAAATTTTCAAATTCCTTGTTCGTTTATCGACACTTTCTGCGAACTGTAAGACGCATTAAGCGTGTTAAGCCTGTTTGCGTCACAACTTGTCTCTTTCAACTATCATTGAAAAATTTTCTAAGATTTCTATCTAATCTACATTTGTTCTTCAAGTTCTGGTGCTTTTATACTTTCAGACTGAATTTTCTTAATAAATTCTTTAACTTTTGGTTTTAAAATTAATACTTGTTCCCATTCTTTATCAGAAAGTTCCTCGGGTTTATTTTTTGCGTTTACGTAGCCAAATAAATATATAATATCCTTTTCTTCTATATACTCTTTACAAACATCAAATAATTTATTCGCTCTTTCTTTATTATAAAGCCTCAAAGAGATGTTTTTCTTAGTAAAATATTCCATTATTTCCTTCCACTCTTCTTTCCATTTTTCTTTCCATTCTTCTTTCCACGCGCCAACTCCTTTTTTGACGTCATCAAATTTTCTTGAAGAAAGTCCAAGCCAAACAGCTTCTAAGTTGTTTATTTTATTAAAATAAGAAAGTTTATCTGGAAAACCAGGGAAAACAATATTTTTGCAAGAAACATTTTTGCCGATCTCTGGGGTAGCTTCGCAAAACAAAGTATCGCATGCTATATTCTTTAGATAAACTTTACATTGGTCTTCGGCGTAACAATTGGATAGATTCTTATTCGCAATAAACACAGTATCTTCAATGTCTTGAGAATTAAAAACAGGTACAATCTTTTCAGCAAAAGAAATTTTATCTCCAACGTAGTATAAATATTCAATGGGGATTTTTGTTCCCTTATATATATTATTTATAATATATATACTATCAACTTGGTTATCTCGCACGTATGAAGATAATTGCTTTCTAAATTCATTTGCTGGAATAAAATTAGGATGAATATTTGCAATCCTAATTTTTAGATTTTCTATACCTAATTTTTTAACTTTCAAATAGTCATCAAAAGATTCAACGAATCCCTCATAAGTAATTTGGCACTTATTTAAACCATATCTTTTTTCAATTTCATCTTTAAGGCCTAAGTTTACACATTCAAAAACAATGAGCTTATCGTATTTAATTAATGGATTATAAAATTCTTCAAAGTAGTTTATGTCGTAAATCGATTGTCCAACCACAAACCCTTCAATAGAAAATTCATCACTTTCTTCTGTAGGTATATCGGATGGTTCCAAAATACCTATCTGTTTAAAAACAATAGGACGGAGACCTAGTTTTTTAGCTTTATCCGTATATAATGGCTTAAGTTTTGTAATTGTTTCGTACAGGTGCAAAGTACAATATTCTATAACATACTGATCCATACCTTTTTGAATCACAAAACCATTTCTTTCGTAAAAAGCATCCCAATCAGGAATCACTTGTACTTTTAATTCCTCGTTTGCTAGGGTAGGTTCCTCTTTTACTTCTTTATTAACTGTTGTCGTTTCTTGATGTACCGGTTGGGCTTCGTTCGATCCAAATACGTCTTCTTTGGTCTCAAACACATCTTCTTCTCCTCCAACGTTTCCTAATACGGTATTTGCCACTATTAGGCCACTTAATATTAAAATTATTTTGTTTTTCATAAAATATTTCTCGTTCTATAGTTTATACTATCGGCGTTTTTGCTAAAATCTTGAGAAAATTTTTGAAAAAAATTAAAAATGCTAAAATTCTATTAGAAAGCTTGTAGAGATCAAAAAAATAATTTCAAAAAAGCTTGCATTTGGAAATTTGCGAAGACAAAATGTTGGCAAAATAATTTAATGGTACGTATTATGCTTGAAAGGAAGGGTTATATGAAAAGTTTTAATAATCAAGCAATTGGGTTGCTTCTTTTGTTATCGGGATGTGCTTCTATGAATTCCAAGGTAAGTTCGCATGCTTCTCAAGAATGGCAGCCAGTAAGCTATCCTAAAAATGCTGTGATTATGCAAACGCCTACCTTTGATGTAAACGGACAATATAACTTAGCAGATTTGTTGGATTTGGGGCTTTCTAAGAATCCACAAACACGTTCTGCTTGGTGGCATGCAAAGCAAGTTTTAGCCCAAAAGGGTCGTGCCAATTCGCAATTTTTTCCAACAATTTCTGCCCATTTAGATGCCAAAAGAAATCAAACAGGAGCGGTTTTAGGTGCTGCCAGTAGTAAAATCGACAATTGGGGACCTTCCTTGCAAGTTTCATATCGTTTGTTCCAGTTTGGAGCAAGTGTTGCAGACGCTAAACGTGCTGCTTGTATGTTAGCTGCAGCGAATTACGACTTTAATAATACCTTGCAAACGGTTGTTTTTACGATTCAGCAATGTTATTATAAATATGTTTCTGCGATTGCGACCATAGAGGCTTGTGAAAGCAATTTAAAGGATGCGGAAGCTTCTTTTGAGGCCGTGCAGAACAAACAAGAAAGCGGATTGGCCAGAATACAAGATGCATTGTTGGCAAAGGCAGATAAGTTGCAAGCAGATTATGAACTTCAATCGGCGCGTTCGGCATTAGAAGCTGCTCGTGCAGAATTAGCTTTAGCGGTTGGAGTACCCGTTTCGAAGCAATTTGAGATAATTACGCAATCAGGAGAAGTAGAACGTACGGTTTTGACGGAGCAAGTCGAAGATTTATTGCAAGAAGCGCTTCAAAAACGTTCAGATATTTTATCTGCAGAAGCGAATTTGCACGCACAAGATTGGGCGCATTTGAAGACACAGCGAGAAGTTTTGCCAGCTGTTGATGTAGTTGGAAGCGTGGGAGCTTTACGTTATCATAAAGACAGCCATTGGCAACGGAATTATGGCTTAGGTATTGGTCTTTCGTGGGATTTGTTCAATGGTGGAAATTCCCAATATAAAACTTTAGAAAGTTACGCGGCTTTAAAGAATCAAACTTATTTATTCCATCAACAGCAATTGCAAGTTTTGCGTGATGTTTGGTCGACATTTCATGCTTTTCAATCATCTGTTCAGTTGTTGGATTCCGCTAAAGCTCTCGAATCTGCAGCCAAAGAATCCTTTATTGCGATTCGTACCGGTTATGATGCAGGTTTAAACAGTTTGTTAGACTTGTTGTCTGCTCAAAAAACTTTGTCTCAAGCACGTGTAAAACGTATTAGTTCTCAATCCAATTTGGCCATTCACTGGGTCCAATTGGCTTATGTAACTGGGCGTTTACAGACAAAAGATTTTTAATCGTTTATTATGAATACAACTAAAAAACAATGGTTTTATTACCTCGCTGCTACCGTAAGCTTCTTGCTTTTGGTATTAGCTTGGCAATTTGTTTCAAAGCGTTTGCACAAAAAGACTGAGGTCGTTGCTTCTATGAAGTTAGCGATTTCGGTTGCAAAACCTCATGTAGCTTCTGTTAAAAGCTATGTAGAATCGGTTGGGCAGTGTACTGCGTTTCAGCAAATTTCTTTGGTCCCACAGGTTGAGGGTACCTTGGTTAAAGTCGCTTATCCGAATGGTGGGCAAGTAAAAAAGGGAGATCTTTTGTTCCAAATAGATGATGATTCTTTTAAAGCGTATTTGAAGCAGAGCGAAGCTCAATTAGCCATGGATGAAGCTCGTCATCAGCTGAATGTATTGCAATTAAAGCGTTCAGAAGGCTTACGTTCGGGTAATTTCGTTTCTCAGCAAGAATATGATACTTATAGGGCCAATGTAGATGCGAGTGCTGCGCAAATTGAGTTTGATAAAGCCGCTTGTGTACTTAGAGGTATTGATTTAGGGCATTGCTATATTCAAGCGCCTTTTGCTGGAGAATTGGGAAAATCCGCTGTAGATCCCAACGCTTTTATTACCAAAGGAACACAGTTGGCTGTCCTCAATCAATTGCAGCCGATTTATGTCGATTCATTCTTGGCTGAAAAGCATTTGGTTGAATTGCAGAAGGCTTTGAAAGAACATCCAGATGCCGTTACGGTTGAAGCTCGTCTTATTGATGATGCGACGGTTTTGCAAACTGGACAATTGGTTTTTGTTAGCAATGAGGTAGAAAAAGGTACCGGTACATTTGATGTTCGTGCTCAATTTGAAAATGAACAATTGCAGTTTTGGGCTGGTCGTGGTGTTGACTTGAAAATCTATTTCAAAACCTTGCAAAACGTTCTACTTGTACCTGAAAGTGCTATTCATGAAGGGAACAAAGGAAGTTTTGTCTACATTGTTAATGCACAAGGTTTGTCGGAAATGCGTTACGTTGAGATCGATCAAACCTATGATGGTTGGATTGTTGTTTTGTCCGGTTTGTCGGGTGATGAGCAAGTGATTGCGGAAGGCCATGCTTTGTTAGCGCCAGGAATACCGGTACAAGCAACGACTACATTAACAGCTCCTGCTTCTTTAAAATAAGCCGAAAGAGAGGTTTTTATGAAAAGTATTTGCGATCCGTTTATTCGCCGGCCTATTGCTACGATTTTGTTAGCAATTAGTGTAACTTTATTAGGAATTGCTTGTTATCACAAGTTGCCTGTGAGTGCACTTCCTAGAGTTGATTATCCCGTTATTCAGGTGTCAGCATCGTTTCCTGGAATGAGTTCGGAAATGATGGCTAATTCCATTGCAAGTCCATTGGAAAAAGAATTCATGGAAATTGATGGAATGAATGAAGTGCTTTCTGAAAGCCGTTTGGGTTCGACTGCATTAACGCTTAACTTCGATCTCGATAAATCGATTGATGTTGCAGCAATGGAAGTTCAAGCCGCTATTACACGTGCGCAGAGGAAATTACCAAAAGATTTGCCCTCTACACCCCAATATCGCAAGCGGGACCCTAATAGCGATCCGATTTATTTCTTGGTTTTAGTAAGCAATAGCATGACTAGATCAGCTTTGTATGATTATGCGAAGACTAAAGTCGGTCAGCAGCTTAATAAGGTTGAAGGTGTATCTCAAGTACAGGTATATGGTGTTCCGCGTGCCGTTCGTGTACACTTAGATAATCGTAAGTTGCGTTTGTTGAACTTGTCCGTTAGTGATGTGACCAGTGCTATACAACAACATACGATGATTTTAAGTATGGGGCGATTAAAAGGCGAGACGAGTACCTTAACTTTGTCATCTGATGGGCAATTGACACAAGCCAAAGAATACGGGGAAATCGTTGTTAAAACCATTAAGGGACGCGCTATTTATTTGAAAGATGTTGCGCAATGTGTTGATGGTTTCCAAGAAGAAGACTTTCAGGTTAAGTTTTGGGCAAGTGGTGTAAGTATTGATATGGATTCTATCATCGTTTTAGCAGTTAGCCAAGCTCCAGGTGCTAATACCGTTGAAGTATCTTCGCATATTAATGAGATGCTGCCTTATCTTTATAAAACCTTGCCTCCTTCAGTAAAATTGCTGCCTATTTACGATAAAGCTAAAAGTATTTTGGATTCCATTAATGAAGTTAAAGAAACGATCGTTATTGCATTTATATTAGTGGCTATCGTCATCTTTTTGTTCTTAGGTCGTGTCCGAGAAACCATTATTCCTGTGGTGGCAATGCCTTTATCGCTTTTGATTACCTTTATTGTAATGAAGCAATTGGGATACAGCCTTGATAATTTGTCCTTGATGGCGTTGACCCTGGCGATTGGATTTTTGGTGGACGATGCTATCGTGTTTTTGGAAAATGTGGTACGACATATGGAAGCAGGAATGGGGCCATTAGAGGCGGCCTTTAAGGGGGCTTCCGAAATCAGCTTTACGATTTTGTCGATGACCTTTTCATTAATGGCGACCTTTATCCCTTTGATTTTTATGGATGGGCAAATCGGTCGTGTATTCCGTGAATTTTCTGTAACGATTGTTGTCTCTATTCTTGCATCAGGATTGGTTTCCTTGACGGTAACACCGGTTATGTGTGCACGTTTCCTTAAGAAGCATAAAAAAGATGATAAAACCTTGATTGAGCGTTTTGCTTATAATTTAGAACACGGCTTCTTGAAATGGTATCGTAAGCGTTTACACTGGTTTTTTGAGCATCGTTGGATTTCCTGGTGGGTTTGGACAGCTTGCGTTATATTGGGGGTTTCCTTATTTATCTCTATTCCAAAAACTTTTTTGCCTGCTGGTGATAGTTCTGCAATCATGGGGGTTTTTATGGCTCAGACGGGAACATCTCCGGATCAAATGCATCGGTATCAAGAGCAGATAAAGTCTGTTGTTTCTAAGCATCCTGCCGTTAAAGTTACGATGAATGCGAGTGGTATTGGGCAGTTTATGGCAGGCAACCAAGGTGTTTGCTTAATTGTTTTGAAAGATTTAGAAGAGCGCAAATCTTTGAGTGGTGGAAAAGATGTTTCTATCAATACCTTATGCAGAGAGTTGCAAGGCATGTTGTTCCAAGTTCCAGGGATTTTACCCTTAATTAAACCAATACCTGTTTTGGAAATTCAGACAAGTTCTGCGGATAATCGCCGTGGTAAATATGTTTATACGGTAACCGGTATGGAAGCTGATGAAGTCAATAAAGCTGCGCAAGAATTGGTTAAACGTTTTGCTTCTGTTCCTGGTATTGATCCACGTTCACTGAATTGCAACGTTGAGTTAAATGATCCTGTTTTGGATGTTCACTACAATCGTCGTCGCTTGTTCCAATATGGACTTACACCTTATGCGCTTGAAAATACGATAAAAGAAGGACTTTCCTTGAATTATTCGTATTTGATTAAAGGGGATATGGAGCAATATGAAGTGATTGTGGCTTCTCAGCGAGCTCAACGTCGTTCTTTGCAACATATGGATTCATTGAGTATTGCAAACGCAGGTGGTCGTTCTATACCTATGGATGCTTTAGTGGATATAAAGCGTAATGTAGGTCCTGTAAGCGTTTTCCATAAAAATAATTTCCCTTCAGCAGATATCTTTTTCAACCTCAATGGTAAAGTTGCGTTGAGCCAAACGCTTGAATCCATTGAAGCAATTGCCAAAGACGTTTGTACGAATGGTGTTGATGGCATGTTAGGAGGTGAGTCGAAAGAATTCCAGCAATCCATGAAGAGTTTGACGTTTTTGCTCTTTGTGGCTATCTTTGTCATGTATGTTGTGTTGGGATGCTTATATGAGCATTGGATTCATCCATTGACAGTTTTGTCAACCTTACCAGTAGCTTTGGCGGGTGGTTTGCTGACGCTTTATGTCTTTAATGCAGAATTTTCTTTGTATGCCTTTATCGGATTATTCATGTTGATGGGTATTATTAAGAAAAATGGTATTATATTGGTTGATTTTGCCGTTGAAAAGCAGCGTTTAGGTCAAAGCCCGGAAGAGGCCATTTTAAATGCCTGTTGCGATCGTTTTCGTCCGATTTTGATGACAACCGTAAGTACTGTTTTTGGTATTTTGCCGATTGCATTGGGCTTAGGAGCAGACGGTGCTTCGCGTATTCCTTTGGGCTTATGTGTAGCAGGTGGCCTTATTTTTGCTCAAATTCTGACCTTGTTTGTGACCCCTGTTGTGTATTTAGGAATGAATCGTTTTTGTAAGACAGAGGTCGAAAATCTGAATGAGTAAGCGGATTTTAGTGGCGTTATCCGGAGGCGTTGATAGCGCCATAGCCGCTTATTTACTCAAAGAACAAGGTTATCAGGTACACGGTGTTTTTTTTCGTTCTTGGCAAAACGAAACGGAATTATGGAAAGAATGTCCTTGGCGTGAGGATTTGGCAGCTGCACGGTCCGTAGCAGAATGTTTGCAAATCCCTTTTGAAATTATCAATTTTATTGATATTTATCGCAAAAAAGTTGTCGATTATTTGATTGAAGGTTACCGTTCGGGACAAACTCCAAATCCGGATGTCATGTGCAATCGTTACATTAAGTTTGGCGTATTGGTGGAACATATGACACGCAATCAGTTTGATGGATTAGCTACAGGGCATTATTGTAGGAAAATAAGTAGCGATAGGGGCTCGTTTTCATTAGCAGAAGGTTTGGATTCCAATAAGGATCAAAGTTTTTTCTTGTGTTTGGTAAAGCGTGAAAATTTGAGAAACGTACATTTCCCTTTGGGCGAGATTACGAAGCCAGAAGTACGTAATTTAGCTCAAAAAATCGGCCTTCCTAATGCACAACGTAAGGATAGCCAAGGGATTTGTTTTTTGGGCAGTAGCAAGGTCTCGATTAATCAATTTTTAGAAAAATATGTGCCAGATACTCCCGGAGAAATTGTAAATCTGGAGGGTAAGATTTTAGGGCAACATCGTGGATTGCATCGGTTCACAATAGGTCAAAGAAAAGGGATTGATGTGCCTTCGAACTGTGATTTTGAGCATTACGTGGTTGTTGCTAAAGATTATACTACAGGCCGTTTAATGGTCGGTTTTGACCATCTGGAGACAAAAGGTTTGTATGCCCAAAAAGCCCGTATTTTTGGTCTAAATTTTTTAGAAGAAAAACCGAAAAATGGCGAAAAATTGTTGGCCAAACCACGTTATCGTGACACTTCACAAGAAATTACTTGGCATTGGATTTCCGATTCCGTAGCCGAAATCGAATTTGCACAAGCTCAACGTGCTTTAGCTACCGGTCAAGCCATCGCTTTTTATCGAGATGATATCCTTATTGGTGGTGGAATTTACCAGGAAATTTTGTAATTAGGAAAAATTTTCTTATAAGTTGCAGTATATTGGGAAGTTTTTGTCTTATTTACAGTAAAATTTTCTTGTATTATTAGATAGTAAGGTATTTGACTTTATAAAGTTTCTCTATATGTTTACAAATCGCTTGCAATTTTGAGGTGCAATTGTTAGAATTATTACATGGCGTTTTTATCTAAACTAACAGGACTTTTCAATTCTGGGCAAGCATTTATCGAAGGTTCACCGTTTTATGCTTTGAGTGCATCGGTTGCGAAAGGCAGAAATAAGTCTATAAAAATCATTAAGCCCATTGCTTTTGAAAATAATATCTTTAGGGATAGTGCGTATTTGGATGGTAGCATTTTAAAAACATTATCTTCGTATAAAAAGGCGATTTATCATGTGCAACCGACTTCACAGTTTATTTATCGGACGAAGCTGGAGCCAAAGGTGAAAAATCAAGGTATACGTGGATTATCGGTTTTAATTAAGGAGCGATTCAATGTAGATTTGGTTCAAAACAAAGTAGCGGTTTTGTCTGCCGATACAGGGATTGAAGTGAATGAAAAAACAAAAGAAATTCCAGAAAATATCTGTATTGTAGGTGCACAAAAAAGTGAATTGAAAAATATTCAAGAGGAAATGATGCATGCACGCGTTTTTCTGCAAAAGTTATATTTTACTTCGTTAGCAATACCCTTTGGCTTAGGTGATTACAATCGTACGTTTAATTTTAAAAAGCCGGTTATGATCATTGATTTTTCAATGCAACGATCTTGCGTGTATGTGGTTGGAGGCGATAAAATTTTAGCAGCTTATCCACCTACGCATGGCTTTAAAAATCTACTGAGTTTGGCGCGTAAAGAATGTAATTTGCCAGATGATATTAGTACTTATCGTTTTATTACATCAGAAATTTCTCCAAATCATGAAGCTGTCTCGCAATTGCTTCAGCGTATGATTTCAGACATAAAATCTTATATAGACTTTTTTGAGGTACAAGCAGGAGATACAATTGATTCGTTATTTTTTGTAGGACTTCCCGATAAGATGAGCTGGTTACGAGAAGCACTTTCTAAAGCATTGGAAATTGCTCCGTTAAAATTAGATTATAAAAATTGGTTTGAAAAACGGAAAATAAGTTTTGATTCCGATGCAAGTTTAAAAAAATTATCAAATGATAACTGGTTTGGCATGATAAGTGCTATCCTACAGGATGTAAATTAATGAAATTGGACTTAAAGAGTTTTAAATTGTTAAATGAAGGAAATCCTTGGCAAGTTGATTTTAGGGATTCCGCATTAGCCAATGATGCTACGTTTAATGCTATCCGTGTTTACATTATTTATGGATTAGCTGCAACTACGTTATTATTTGGACTATTATGTGTTTTTAGTTTTTTTGAAAAGCTAAGTAAGCAAGGAGACTACGAACGACAAAAAGGATTTATTGCGCAACATTCCGCAAAAACTAAGCAAATGGTTGCCTCTAATCAGACTTTTGTGCAACGAAAAAATGAGTTATTAGGTATTATACAGGGGTATACATCACCTTTTGGTGTTTTGGAATTTTTTTCCGAATTAGCGGCTCATAAGGGAGAAAATCTTCGGTTTTCAAACATTACGATCAAAGATAATAAAGATGTAAGTGCAAATAGTACGCGTCAACCTATAGAAATTCAATTATATGGTAAATTAAAAGATGATGTAACTTTTTTGGATCAATATAAAGAAGAAGTTCTAAATTTTGCATCTTTAAAAACGATCGAAAAGGGATGTAAGGGATTTTTGCAAATTACCAATAATAACGGAAGTGCATCCGACGAAATTAACTTTCAACTGACAATACAATCGAATGAATAGCTTATCTAACATCACTATAGAAGATATTAAGCAGTTTATAAAAAACAATAAACTGATGTGTACTTTGGCGATTGCAAGTATTGTGTTGTTCATTTTACGTAACAATTTTAGTGCGACTTGTGATGAAATTTCTTCCCAGATGGATTCCATTAATCTGCAGGTGAAGCAAATGGAAAAGCAAATCAATATGTTACGTACTGTAGATGCCGATTTGAAGCATTTAGATGGAATTAAAGCGGATATTTTCAAAAAATGTTTAAATTTTGGTAAAAATACATCTACGTATAAATTTTTTAATCGATTGAATGAGATTCTTAAGGGACATCAAATTACTTCTACAAATTCGATTACAAAATCTTATAATTTGATAAAAAAACAAAGCCTTACCTTGGAACAAGATTTGAGCTCTTTTAATGGGGATATTATTTTAGTGGAATATACAATGGCATTTAAAACAAATTTTAAGAATTTGATGGCCTTTTTAAAACAAATGGAGCAATTGGATCGCTTGATTCGTTTAAAACAGTTAGATATTCGTCAAGGAGAAACCAATAATAAGGATGGTGAAATCGTAAGGAATGATTTAAATGTAAATCTTGTTTTTTCTATTCTTGGGAAAATTTCATTGAAGGAGGACGCCAATGCTTAAGTTCATACTTATTTTACTGTTAAGTGTTTTGCAGGTAGAGGCGGCTCCTCGAAAGAAAACAAAGGCTAAAGCAAAAACAGCTCTTTTAACACAACAAGAACGTCAAACCGCCGTCACAACGTGTAAAGAATTTTTGGCAAATGCTTTTAAGCCTACATTGCCCGAAAAACCCTTGAATAACGTATTCCTTTACAAAGAAATAATAGAAGAAGAAATTCCGATTATTGAAGAAATTGTTGTTAAAGAACCCGAAAGACCGTCTGCAGATGAATGGGTTATTTTGAATCAGATAGGACGTGCGTTAAAGCCCCAAGGTAAAGTTTTCTTTGATCAGCAATATGTATTGTGTATTAATGGGCATCGTACCCTTAAAGCTGGTGACAGTTTCTTTGCAAATTACAATGGAATGACGTTTACAATAACACTTGTTAGTGTTGAAGAGGACAAATTTACTTTAAACCTAAACAATCACACACTCACCTTTAATTATTAGACTATGAAACTAAAAACCATATTATTATTAATGATAACCTGTAGTTTACAGGGATTCCTACATGCTAAAGATTCCATCTTTAATTTACCATCATTTGATGAATTGAAAGAGGTTAAGGTAACGCCAGACAATGGCCAGAAAGCTGAACAGTATGATAAAGAACAATTTTTTTCTTCGGGTAACATTGTTGTAACCTTTGATGATGATAAAGAGGTTCCTGACATGAGGCCGGGCAATGCGAGTCGTGTATCGGTAGACTTTATCGATGAGGATATCAAGCAGGTTTTACGTTATATTTCAGAATTATATGATTTGAATATTATCATTCCAACATCTCTAACCGGTAAAGTTACCATTCGTCTCAAAGATGTTACATGGCAAGCATTATTGGAAGCGGTTTTGGCGCCATTAGGATGCAGTTATGTAGAAAATAAAGGAATTGTTCAAATCGGCTCTGCAGAGACGATGTTGCAAGAACCTTTGCAAACTAAAACCTTTTTGTTGAAGTTTGCAGATGCGAAGACTTTAGTAACAGAATTGGCTGAATTTGTCGATAAAGAGAACAAAGAACGCGTAACATTTAATGAACGTACCAATATGCTCATTTGGACCGGTCGTAGTAAGAATTTACAACAAGTGGAAACCATTATCCAACAACTCGATAAACCTGAAACGCAAGTCATGATTGAAGCTAAGTTCGTTGAAGCCCATAATAACTTTTCAGATGATTTTGGTATTCAATGGCCTGCAAGCTTGAGTGCTTATTTAGATCAAACTGGGGCAACAAGCGAAAGTACATCAACTACAGAAGGTAGTAAAACTACGACAACTCAAAGCGATACTCATGGACAGGCTACTTGGGGCATCAATCATAGCAAAGCGTTAAAGGGACATAGTCTTTTCGTTAAGACCTTGAATTCTACCTTTAATTTTTCAAAGACGGATGATATTGGAAAGACCTTGTCCAATCCGACGATTATTACTATGAATAACGTTCCAGCGTCGATGAGTGTTATTACAAAGTACCCAATCCCTAACTATTCTTATAACTCCGATCAGGGACAATTTGAAATCAGTGGATTTGAAGAAAAGCCTATCGGTATTCAATTAGATGTTACGCCAAAAGTTCAAGCAGAGTATATTACGTTGAAATTAGCTCCAAGCTTGTCAACTCAAGATGGAACGGTACCATTTACATCAGGATCTGGAACAAGCGTCAGTTATCCTAAAATCGCTGAGAAAAAGACAAGCAGTGTAGTTACCATTAAAAGTGGTTATGCAATTGCTATTGGTGGTTTGATGTCGCAATCTAAAACGAATACAAAGACAAAAGTTCCATTTTTAGGTGAATTGCCGCTTATTGGCACCATCTTTTCCAACAAAAGCAAAAAAGATGAACTTACTAATTTGATGATCTTCTTATCGGCAACCCAGATTGCTTATGATGGTACCATTCTTTATCCACATCAACAAGGTATTAAAAACATCTCTCGCAAGCGTATGTTTGAGGCTGGTATGACGGATAAAGATTTGCCGGGTGAAGTCGATTTGCCAGAACAAGAAGCTAAGATTTACAAGGATATTCATGCCCTTCAAAATAAGTTGGATGATGTTTTAGCACGCAGAAAGGCTCACAAAGCGAAACGTTTGATCAAGAACAAGATTGGTCGTTACCGTGTAACAGTACCCAATACAGGTGTTTCTTCCAAAAATCGTACAGCAGCTCTAAAACAGAAAGCAAAGGCAAATAAAAAGTAATTTGAAATTGTGGAACGCCTATTATAAGGGAACTTTTTGAAAAAAGTTTCCCTTAAACCTTCAAAAACTTTTATTCATTGCACAATATTGTTGGGCAATGAACAAAACGTTTTAAGAGAGGTTGAGAGATTTTTTACAAAAAATCTTTCAAAGTTGTAAGTTTTTTACTTAGTCTAAAACAGGCTTTTTTTGTGGTAGGATTTTGAGAAGAAATAGGAATAGTAGGCCATAGAAGACTTGAGGATGTAGTCTAAGCTCCAGGGTAGCCCATGGAAGAGATTCCAAGCAGGTAACGCTTTTGAGTAAGCAGGTAATTGAAATTTGTGCGATGGTATGAATGAGGGGTAAGACGAAGGGGCAACAAAAGCTTACTAAAGCACTTATAAGTCCCAGGATTACAATGCCGCTTGCGAGAGGAATGAGAAACAGGTTTGCGATAAAAGCCCAAGGGCTAAATAAGTTCCAGTAATAGATGGAAAATAAACTACTCATTGCGCTGGCACAAAGTGAGATGATACAAGTTGCGCGCCAAGCAGAATAATTACGTGAAGAGGTATAGGCTAAAGGAATGCCTATGCACAAAATACTTGCAACGACACCATAAGAGAGTTGAAATCCGACATCCCATAAAGCGTAGGGATTGAAGAGGAGTGTTAGGCCGATTGTGTTGAAGAATGCAGCTCGAATATCTATAGGACGGTTGAAGATCTGTGCGAGTAGTACGAAGAAAACCATACAGGTTGCTCGCAAAGTAGATGGACTAAAACCAACGATTGAGGCATAAAACAAAACGCTTATTCCCGTAAAGAAGATTTTTAGCCATCTTGGGAACAGGAGAAGTTTGCACATAAAGAAAATAAAACTGCTGACGACCCCCACATGTAATCCGCTAACGGCAAAAAGATGCATGGTTCCGGTATAGAAAAAATGTTGAAGTTGATCTCGAGGAATGGCTTCCTTTTTTCCCATTAAAATCGCTTGAAAAACAGAACTTGCTAAAATATCTTTTAAGGTTAAAGCCTTGGCGAAATAATTGCGGCAAAGCTGTAAAAACTGGGTTGTTTGCGAAGGTTTGTATAAATGGGCTTGCGTAGCATGATAACGAATCCCTCTCGACCAAAGATAGAAGGAAAAGTTTTGTTTCGTCACAAAAGGATTGATGAGCGGCTTTACATAACCTGAGAATTGGTAGGTATAGGAAGGATCTATAGGTTCTTTTTGCTTACGAGTATGAAGATAAAGCGTTCGTTGCGTTCCATCTTCCAAACGGAGGATGCCAATACCTCCAAGATTATTTTCCTTAGTTTGAAAGCGTTTTTCAAAAGTAAACGTGCCTTTTGTAAAAAATCTTTTTTGTGAAATGCTTTGGACTTCTTGGAGCATCAAGAAGACGGATAAACCACTTAAGATAAAAGCGAAAATCGTAACTTTTTTGTAAGGCCAATGAATCTGTTTGTACTTTATCCAAAGGAGTAGCAGAAATGCATAAAACAAGCAGGAAGCTATCTGGATTTTTGTCTGTAGCCAACAACAGGCGAAGCTTAGATTGAAAATACAGATGAGGGTAAGAATTCCTAGTGGGTAGTGTATCACAAATCTTACAATTCCTTTTGAAATTCAAGCAAGCAGGTTCTTTTTTGAAAGCTTGGATCTAGGTCAGAAACAAGCCGATAAAGGCCTTGTTTGACCTGAAGAATTAGGTTTTGTTCGGCTTTTTTACAAAACATTCGGCAAGCATACATACCGTCCTTTAGCTTTAATTCACAGCGATGTTGGAATTGCCAAGTTGGCGTGATGTTGCCTATACAGTGGTAGGATTTATAAAGGAGTTGATTGGCAAAGGAAACTAAACCCTCGTTAAGGGCCTTTCGAATGCGTGTGCTACAGATTTTTTCACCATCTTGTTTTAAATGCGGAATAATGTGAAGTTGAACAGCTGTTTTCTCACAAAACCTTTGAAGCAGGTCTAATGTTCCCAGTCTTTTATGGCCAAAACGAAAATCTTCACCTATATAAAGATGCGATAAATTAGGAAAGAGCCGCATCAAATAAGCAAAAAACTGGTCTGGGGTTGATTGTGACCAGGGTTCCGTAAATTTTTTAATAAAAACAGAATCGCAACCTAATTGTTTTAGCAGCCAATAGCGCTGTTGTATTGGGTAAATAAGTTGTGGTGCATTTGGCAACTGAAGCACTTGTTTAGGATGCGGATGAAAGGTTAAAGCGCCTGACAAAGCCTTTTCTTTTTTTGCAATTTCAATTGCGGATTGAAGCAGGTAACGATGTCCGCGATGTACTCCATCAAATATGCCAATTGCTAAGTGTAGAGGCTTCATGCAAATGGGCTTTTTACGAAGTACTCGCAAGGAATGATGTGTTCCATCAAGAAGTTTGTGTTTTGTTCCAATAGCGCATCTAATGTAATTGCCTGATCAATACTAAGTGAGCCACTACGGGTTCGTCGTAAAGACGCTAAATGTGCTCCACATCCAACTTTTTTGCCTAAGTCATAAGCAAGGGAACGAATATAGGTACCCTTGGAGCATTTTACACGAAAGGTGATATTGGGTAAATCAAAGTGCTCCATTACAAAGTTAAAAATGGTAATAAAATTGGGCTCACGTTCAACTTCTTGCCCTTTGCGTGCTAGTTTATAAAGCGGAATACCATTCTTTTTTTTGGCAGAAAACATGGGCGGTTGTTGATATTGATCTCCCAAAAATCCTTTCATAGCTTGTTGAATACATTCTTGAGTGATACCGTCTACGGGTTGTGCATTTACAATTTCACCTTCTGCATCGTAAGTAGAGGTTTCAACGCCAAGTTGGATCGTTCCTGTGTATTCTTTTTGACCACACATGAGTGTTTGTGAGAGCTTGGTAGCTTTTCCTAAGACAACAACCAATAGGCCTGTTGCTAAGGGATCCAATGTGCCTGCATGCCCTAATTTCGTTATGCCAAAATGGTATTTAAGTTTTCTAAGGACATCAAAAGAAGAACACCCATAGGGTTTATCAATAAGGAGCACACCGTTTAAATCTAACGAAGGTTTAGTTCTCGAATTTCCCATATTTAATCGAGTGATTTTGCTAATGCGTGAATTAATTTATCTAAAGAAAAATGTTCATTTGGACAACGGAATCCAGCCGCACAAGGATGTCCACCACCATCCCATTGTTGAGCCACTTTATTGACCAAAATGGATGGTTCAGAAGAACGCAAACTACCCTTTACAAAGGTTGTATTATATTCTAAAAAAACGCCTATTTTTACGTTTTTAATGGTTAGTAGTTGATTTACAAAACCTTCGGTTTCCTTGTGTTCTGTTTGGGTAGCTTCATAATCCTTTGTCGATAAGGTTGCAATTGCTATTTGGTCCTTTGCGTGAAGGGTGACGTTGTTTAGAAAAATGCTTTGTAATTTGAGTTGTTTCGGACTTTTGTTGTTAAAAATTTGCTGTATGATTTTGTAAGGTTTAACGCCCGCTCGAACTAAATGTTCTGCACATTCAAAGGTATGTTGCGTTGTGTTGTTGTGCGAAAAATTTCCAGAGTCTGTTAGTAAGCCTAGATACAAAGCATTATTGATATGACTGTCATTAAACTTATAACCATTTTGACTGAGTAAAAAGGTAAGAATTTCACACGTAGAACATGCATTCGTTTGTATACAGCTAAATTTGGACCACGTTTCTTCTTCTGGATGATGATCTATAAGCAGAGTATAATCTTTCGCTTGAACTTCAGGTGCGACACGTGCACGTTTGGCGCAATCAACAGCAAACCAAGTTGCAGGTTCTTTGATTTCTTCTAAGGTTACTTGAGGAACTGTCTCAACAAAAGGCTTATAAACATCTGCAATGTCTTCAGTGCGAACTGCATACGCTTCCCAACCTAAAGCATTTAAGTGTAAGGTTAGGGCTGTTTGGCTTCCAATGGCGTCTCCATCCGCTCGTTCATGCCCGACTACATAAATAAGATGCTCACGATTTAAAGTACTTAAGATGTTTGACAAAAAAGACATAATTTTACACAAGTTTATTTTAGGGTTAAAAACAACGATTATTTGCAGGTTTTTTGAAAAGAATTTTCGACATACTCATTCATAAGGATATTGTTGGGAATGATAACAAGCGTATTTTGTTCGGTACGTAGACGTGTAGAACGTAGACCAATAGATTCAACACGACCATAAGCTTTACTGCCAATACGGATCCAATCACCTTCTTTAAACGGTTGATCGAGTAAGATGGAAACGGCACCCCATAGGTTACTTAAGGTATTTTGAGCAGCGAAAGCGATTGCAGCACCTCCAATGCCTAATGTTGTTAAAAGGCCGCCAATGGAATAGCCTAAGTTATTGGCAGCAACTACGCATCCAAGTAACACAAACCCGAAAAAGAGGAGTTTTTGCAATAAGGGATAAATATCGGATAGATTTTTAATGAATTTTCTAAAGATAATAAGGCAAACGAGGCATAAAAAATCGCCTAAAATGAGGCAAAAAACGAAACTAGAACAAGCCTTGCAAAGTTTAGCTGCTAGCCAGAGCTGTAAAAATTTAGTGACCATCCATACGATTAAAAATCCCCATAAGGTATAGATTTTAATCCGCAGCTTAAAGAATAAAGGTTTTAGAACCGTTTTACCAAGTTCTAATTGAGCAAACCATTGTTGTAGCCGCCGAATATTGTAGAAAATTACAAGATGTAAAACAAGAAAAAGTAAAGCATAGCAAACACCTTTATAATGTTCTATTAAAAATGCTTGCACCCTCTATTCCTTTTCTTCAATAGCCGTTTTTACTTGCGGGATAACTGTTCCACCAGAAATAATAAGTTTAATTGCGTCTCCAACGGACATGTCCAACGCGACCAATTTATTTTCTGGGACCATAATAAGGAATCCTGTAGTTGGATTCGGGGTCGTTGGAACAAAAACATTGCAAACAACTTCCTTAGTCTTTTCCTGAGTTTCACCCTGAGAACGATTGGTTAAGAAACCGATCGAATACATGCCTTCGCTTGGAAATTGGACCAAAACAGCTTTTTCAAAAACGGCTTTTTTGTTTTGACCAATCGTGTCAACGATCTGTTTTACAGTATTGTAAATCGTATTAATGAAGGGAATATTTTGAATTAAGCTTTCGGTAAACTTCAAAAAGCTTTTACCTAAAAAGAATTTCGAAAGCCATCCAAAAATCGTTATTAGACCAATAACAATAAGTATCGACAGGAGACTTGCCAAAAATTCCACCCACCGTTGATCTAAATGATTAATCCAAGAACCAAAGAAAAGCACACTCGCAGGTTGTCCAATTTTTTCAAGCAAAAATCGAATAACTACGAAAGTAACCCCTAACGGCATCAAAACAATGAGCCCAGCTATAAACGAACGTTTTAATCCCTTTAACATGTTTTAAATCTAGTAAAGAATATTGTTTAAATCAAGCGTTAAAAGCGAATAAAATGAAGAAAAATGAGTGAAGCGGCATGAAAGCTGCTGGGCAAGTAGAATATGACTAAAAGTGTTAGTTCTTCAAATAATGATTTTCGTTTTGCTTTATCGGATTCATCTCATTTGTCTCAAATAGGACAGACCAAGGATAATAAAACGGTTAAGCAAAATACTTCGTTAAATGCACTTACAAAAAGTATTATGAAGAAGCTAGATACTAGTTTATCTTTCGGAAACTTTTTTAATGGACTGCACAATAGAATAGCTAATAAACTTAATCATCAAAGAGAAATAAAATTAAATGAAGCTTTGGATAATATAGAAAAGTCTTATAATAAGGATAGTAAAACTTTTGAAACAGTTGGCTTAAAAGGAACTCCACATTATCTCTCGCCAGAACTCATTTTGGGTAAGCCAATTTCTCCGGCTTCAGATGTGTATGCAATGGGTGTTATGCTTATGGAAACACTTTTAGGAGATTGGGGTAAAGACAAGGCTTCTGACTTTGGCAACCTTTATAATGCATGGAATGCCAGAAATGGTATTATTGATTTCCTTAATGACAATTTCTTAAAGGCAACAGATAAAAATAATTTAGAAATTCCCGATTTCTATTCAGATACACAATTGGATTTTTTACAAGGATTACTAAAAGATTGTCTTAATCAAAAACCAGAGGAACGTCCAAGTGCAGCTCAAGTAGGGGAACTTATGCAGATATTTTCTTCCTCCCTAGAAGAAAATGGAGGAAATGGAGAAGTCATGTCTTATGCAGATGCTAAAAAACTAGCAGAAGAAGATCGTCCAAAAGATATTCCCATTGCTATAAGAGATATGATTTTTAATCAAGATAAAACGATTTCGAAAAAAGGTATGTATGTTTTAGCTCAATTGGTTGAAGCTGATCCTTCATATAAAAATACGCCATCGTATAAGCGTGCAATGTCGACCAATAAAGATTAATGTTATTCATTGGGATTAATTTTTAACAAAGATTTTCCAGATTGAAAAATCGAAGATCGGTATAAAACTTGCTGGTATTAAACTAGTGGACATTAGCAATATTGGGCATTTTGTAAATACAGCCGTAGAAAACGTTAAAACCGTTGCAAATGAAGCTATTGGTAGTATTAAAAAAAATTGGCCTACATTCAAGTTTGAGGCGCTAACAAAACTCAG
>JBKSMP010000004.1:0-11326 GCA_046881885.1 Opitutales bacterium | reverse complement strand
GATGTGTTCATATGTAATCCTACAGGTTAGTCTTAAGTTAAAAAGCTAAAGTATGAGTGTCTTAATTAACGTATTTTAAGATAAACAAATGGGTTTTGGCCTTTCTTCCGGGGAAGAAAAGTTGTGTTCGTTTTCAAGGTCCAATATCCAAGGTCCGCAGATATCGTCTTTGTTTCGACCGCAGACGGGGCGACTCGAAGCCTCCCTAGTTTTTAGTGTTTTTCGCACCTTCATTTTGAGTGTCATCACTATTTCAATTCTATTAAAATTAAAATTGCTTGTAAAGAAACTTTCCATGCAAGAACGCAATTATTTTATGCAAAAGAACTCATGGATCATCCATTTTTTCTTTTTATTGTTTTTTAAGTTTTTAACACTTAATAGCCTTTACATGCCTTTACGGAAAGGCTTTCAATAATTTAAAAATCTCTAAAGTACTCTATTTATTCGAACAAATTCGCTTGTTCATTTTGCAAAATAGCGGCTTCTTGCTTTTCTAAAGCTTGATAAGAAGGTGGATTTTGAACACGATTTTTCAGAAATTGTTCACGTTCCTGCACGATTGTTTCTGCAATTTGCTGAACATGCATCGTAAGCCAACGATAAGTAAAAGTGTTAGGACGATAATCGGCAGGACCAAAACAATCCACACGTCCGTTTTGAAGCAGTAAATCGTTTTGCATAAACTCCGCCTTCGAATCAGGATGATGAACTGCGAATGTTTTGCCACCACGCTCTTTAATAACAGCAAACATGGGAATATCGCTAGGTCCATCAGCAATATAAATCATATTTTTTACCGGAATTCGACGATCCTCCAATAACATGTGCGAATTGACATTAACAGTCGGGTTTTTATTAGACCCCTTATTGATTTCAAACAAATGGCGAGTTTTTGACGTATTATCTACAATACGACCGATTTGCGAAATCTCTCTGGTGGTCTCTAAGGGAATACATTCTTGATCCAAATACCCTGGCAACATGGGCTCTTCGATAAATTCGCAACCGTAAATACCATCTACATAAGGAGCAATTTTACTGCCACGAATCATTTCCGTCAAGCCACAGCTAATAATATAATGTTCCAATTTTAAATTATATTTTTTAAAACATGGATCTTCTTCTATAAGCTCTTTAAGCGTCTTAAAAAACTCCGGCAAGCCTTCAAACAACTGCAATTCAGCACCAAATTCACGCAGCTTGGCATTATTTAAACCACGCAATGGCCCGTTTTTAACATACGAAATCAAATGATTCAGATAAATAAAATCTTCCGAAACACTGATATTTTGCTGAGCGTAAACCTCTGGCAAAGCCCGAACTTCCTTCCAAAACTTCTTAGAATCAATCCCATAAGCTTTAAACAAAGGCTCTTGCATAACACCTGGCAAAAGCGTTTTGTCAAAGTCCCATATGCAAGCAATCAAATTAGAAGGCATATATGCCATAATACTTTAATTATCCAAATTATTATTACTTTAAGCAAGAGGAAAATAAAAATTTTACTTGAATATTGTTCAACCCACCTATTAGTCTCGCCAACACCAAAAATAACGTTCTCTGCGTGACAAATCTAATGTTGTTTTGGTTTGAACAAAACCACTTTTTTGAGCCCAACCTGCAAGAATTTCATGCTGTTCCAAACCTGTCTCTAAAACCAACATCCCCTTAGGCTTCAAAAACGAACGTGCTTCAGCAATAATATGCTTCAAATCAGCCAAACCGTTTTCTGCTGAAACCAAGGCTTGCATAGGCTCAAACAAACGTACCTCAGGCGCAGCTTCATCTACCTCTTTTTGCGTTAAATAAGGTGGGTTTGAAATGATAAAATCAAAGGTTTCATGAAGTTTTTGAAACCAAGAAGTATGAACAAATTTTATCTGCTTATCAACACGATTGCTTTCGGCATTTTCCATAGCCAAGTCTAAACTTGAAATAGAAATGTCGGTAGCCGTCATCTGCAAATGCGGATATAATGAGGTCAATGCAATCGCAATAGCTCCACTTCCTGTCCCTAAATCTAAACCTTTTTGCGGAGCCTTATCCCCCCAATACTGTTGTAATTGATAGATCAATTCCTCCGTCTCAGGCCTAGGAATGAGCACACGATCGTCAACAATCAGCTTTTGACCGTAAAAATCAACATTACCTAAAATATATTGCAGAGGTTCTCTACGACCTCTGCGAACACTCAAACTCCGCAATTGCTCTATCTGTGTTTTCGATAAAGTGCGATCATAATTAACCGCATACAAATCAAGACGACTGCAATTCAGAACAGAAGCGAGCAGCCATTCTGCATCAACACTTGGACTTTCAACTCCTTTTTTTTTGAAAAAATCAACCAAAGAAGTTAAAGCTTCGCCTACTCGCATTTCTAAAAGATAATTAGCTTAAAAGCTAAATTACTTTTTCAACCAAACCTGCTTTAATAGCCTTTACAGCAACCCAAACACGGCGAACTTGACCGTTAGGCAACATGATCTTAACACGCTGCAAGTTGGGTTTGAAAATACGCTTTACCTTCTTAGTAACGTGCGTACCAATACCACCGCTTTTCTTCGATTGACCTTTGCGACTGATGCGTGATCCAACAACTCGCTTTTTTTGTGTAATATAACAAATGCGTGACATATTAAAATATTTCTTTGCTTACTAAAATTAAGCAGAGCGACCATAAGTGCAAGCATTTTTTTTATTTTTATTTTTGACCATAGAGATAACCTAGAAAAAACAGTAAAATTTCTTACAAACAACAAAAAGAATTAGGTTATTTATTAAACTAAAAATCG
Source organism: Opitutales bacterium (assembly GCA_046881885.1). Taxonomy (GTDB): domain Bacteria; phylum Verrucomicrobiota; class Verrucomicrobiia; order Opitutales; family UBA9783; genus JBKSMP01. The sequence goes on along the minus strand of JBKSMP010000004.1, from coordinate 8,531 downwards.
CTAAGGCTTTCAATTGAAAAGCTTAGACTTTATACAAAAGAAACTGTAAATTACTGCATTAAAAAACATAAGAGGTTGGTTTTTCTTCAACCGTGAGAGCTTTAATGTATTCAACTAAAGTCTTAAGGATAATTTCAACAATTTGCCATTCTTAAACTTGCATATCATGTAGATCATATATAAATTCTCTATCTACTGGCAAACAAAGAGGATCACGAGTTTCATCTCTGGGTTTCTATCAAAAAAATTCTTTAAGAAAAACAAAAAGTATTTGCTAAAAAAAGTCCTCAATCGCTACGTACCCCAAGCTTTATGGGATCGACCTAAAATGGGTTTTGGTATGCCTTTAGCGCAAGTTTTTAGAACGTCTTTAAAAACGCAATTTGAAACCTATTTAAAATTAGACACACCTTTATGGAAGTATTGGAAGCACTCCGAAGTTGAAAAACTATGGCAACAACATCTTTCTGCAAAAGTAACCCACGAACATCTGCTTTTTAATTGCTTTGTTGCGCAACAGTTTTTTAGCATAAACCAATAATTAATTCATACGGAATCAAGTGTTACAGTTTTTATACTTCATTAATAATACTACAAAAATACTTATTTTATTGGTAGCATAAAGACAATCACAGCTCATAAAAATATGCAGGATTTTTCCTTTTGGAAAGACAACGGTTTTGTTAAATCTTCAAAAACAAATAGCGATTCATAATCATAATCTTTAAAAACTTCTTGAGCGCATCCTACCGAACTAACAGGATAATCATCAACTCGAACAAAATAATAAATTAGTATTTGAATGCTTTTCAAAATTTTTTGTTTATTTTCTTCTGAAAAAATTATTTTTTTATCATTTAAGACTTTTAAATAATAGCAAAACTCACAACAGTCTCCTCGATCTCTATCGTTATGAACAATAAAATTGCCTACATGCATGAGAATGAAATCTAAAGGATTTTTTACATTATTTAAGATTTCTATTTTCCAGGATGCATCAACATGTTGTTTAAAATATGCAGCTTTATCTTCTAAAAAAACTTGAATTTGAGGTTCGAAATTTATATAATAATTAGCATGGCAATTTGCTATCACGTGAAACCAAAAGGATATATAGATCAAACATGCGTTTTTCATGAAGCTTTATTAATAGTAAATTGTCTTATTTGTAAAGGGAAAAATGTACCCTCCTGTTCAGTCTTCAAGCTCCTTCAGTGGGGCTCAATGGAATATTCCAGATTTATCACGAAACATACAACAAGCTATAGATACTCGCTTTAAGGAATTAAATATACCACAAAACGATCAAGATTATCTACATTTAAGGTTTAAAAACGAAAGTGAAAAGCTGTTAGATTTATTAAATTGTTTAGATGCTTCTGGGTTAGATGAATTAAATTCACCAAATGCCAATGAAAATATATCAAATAATTTTAATTTAGTGAATGGTGTTCGTTTGGGAAAAATATTAGTTGAAACTGCTAAATATGATTGTGGTAAGAAACAACTAATACAATTAACAGATGAGTTAAAAACAGAAAATATAAAATTAAAAATAATTCAACCAAGAACATCGCAAGCAGGAATAGATGAATATGCTTTTAAGTCTAATTATTCATTAATGAATCAACAAAATCCAGTAATTTATATATCCGTTCAGCCTGAACAACCGATATTAGGAAAACGCTGTATTGGTACATATAGAAATGAAACACAAAAATTGGATATAAAATTATGGTCAGAGAATGAACTTTTTCAAGCCCATAAAGATGCGTTAGAAGGCTACAAATTTGGCCATGAAATTTCACATGCAATTGCGTTTGTCCGATTTCATAAGGAACATTATCCTAGATCAGAAGGAGTAGATGTTTATAATAATTGGAACAATCTTCATAAAAGCTGGGTAGATATTATTTCCCCAAAAAATTATACGCAAGATTATTCCATCTATAAAAATTTATTTGAAAACCCAGAAGAATATAGAAATTTATTGGGCCTTGGTATCGATAAAACATTTGGTAATACAGATGAAAACATTATTGGTGAATTTGATTATTTAAATGAAGTGATGAAAAAGCATTTAGGATATGACGAAAATTCGATGTACGTTCGTATACCTTATAACACTAATTACCAACCTGATCAAGAAGCAATGCAGATTGCTAAAGATATTTGTCGAAAAAAACATGAACAACTGTATGGGGCATCAGAAACTGCTAGTTGTGGTTGTTTTCCTAATAATTGTGTAATATGTTAATTAAAAATGCATGCTTTGCAGCATTAATATTTCATCATTTAAGATTGCATTTTTAGAAAAAACATGATGGGATAAAAGTCAGGTATAACTATGAGTCAGACTTCCGTAAAAGCGATAAAAGATGCGAACGAAGCCGTTGCATCGGTTGCATATAAATTCAGTGAAATGGTAGCGATTTATCCCATTACACCGTCTTCTCCAATGGCAGAATGGTGTGATCAATGGGCTACAGAACGTAAACAAAACCTTTGGGGCATTATTCCTGAAGTTGTTGAAATGGAGTCGGAAGCTGGAGCTGCTGGAACGGTTCATGGAGCCTTGCAAGGTGGGGTTTTGACAACAACCTTTACGGCATCACAGGGTTTGCTTTTGATGATTCCGAATTTATATAAAATCGCTGGTGAGTTAACACCATTTTGTATGCATGTAACCGCTCGTGCAATTGCGACACACGGTTTGTCGATTTTTGGAGATCATTCGGACGTAATGGCCACGCGTCAAACCGGTATGGCCTTACTTTCATCGCACTCAGTTCAAGCTGCTCATGATTTGGCTGCTATTGCCCATGCAGCAACCTTGAAGGCTAGTGTTCCATTTTTACACTTTTTTGATGGTTTTAGAACGTCTCACGAGATTAATACCTTTACGCCTGTTGATGATGAGGTACTAAAGGCCTTAATTGACGAAGACGCTTTGTTGGAGTTTCGTAAGCGTGGTTTAACGCCGGATGCACCTGTCATTCGCGGAACGGCTCAAAATCCGGACGTATTTTTTCAAGGACGCGAACGTAGCAATCTATTCTATAAACAATTGCCGGAAATTGTAGAAGAAAAAATGCGTTTGTTTGAGAAATTGACAGGACGCAGTTACCATTTGTGTGATTATTTTGGTCATCCAGAAGCAGAACGCGTCTTTGTCTTGATGGGATCGGGTAGCGAAACCGTTCGTGAAGTTGTTCAGCATCAAATGGATCGTGGAGAAAAAGTTGGTGTTATTACGATTCATCTCTATCGTCCTTTCCCAACGGATTATTTCTTAAAAGTTTTGCCTAAAACCGTAAAAGAAGTAATTGTTTTAGATCGGACAAAAGAACCAGGTGCAGCCGCAGAACCACTTTGCCAAGACATTCAAACGACCCTACAAGAAGCTGTTCGTTTAGGCCAATGGCAACAATTGCCTGTTGTTATCGGTGGACGTTATGGCTTAGGTTCCAAAGAATTTACACCAAGTATGGTCAATGCAATGCTTCAAGCTGCAAAGGATAAAACCCTTCAACAATCCTTTACAGTGGGTATTGAAGACGATCTTACGCATTTATCGGTAGCAATTAAGGAACAACTAGATTTGGAGAAAGACGATTGCTTTAGAGCGATTTTCTATGGTTTAGGATCCGATGGTACGGTGGGTGCCAATAAGAATACTATTAAGATTATTGGTAATGAAACCGATCAATATGTGCAAGCCTACTTTGTGTATGACTCCAAGAAATCCGGTGCGATGACTGTTTCGCATTTGCGTTTTGGCCCAAACCCAATAGAAGCGCCTTATTTGATTCAATCTGCAAATTTTGTAGCTTGTCATCAATTCCAATTTGTTGAAAAATATGATCTTTTGGCAGCATTAAAACCAGGTGGTATTTTCTTACTAAATGCGCCATTTGAAAAAGAGCATGTTTGGGAGAAATTGCCACAAGAAATGCAACAAGCGATTTTGGATAAAAACATCCAAGTTTATGCCATTGATGCCTATGAAGTTGCACGTCAAACAGGAATGGGTGGAAGAATCAATACCATCATGCAAACCTGTTTCTTTGCTATTTCTGGAATTTTGCCACAAGAAGAAGCCGTTACTTGCATCAAAAATGCGATTAAAAAGACCTATGGCAAAAAAGGAGATGCTGTGGTTCAAAGTAATTGCGCTGCAGTTGATGCGACCTTGGAACATTTGCATAAATTAGAGGCCAAAGCTGTTGTCGAAACATCTCACAAACGTGTTCCTTTGAATCTTTCGGGAGGTTCCAAATTTATCCAAACGGTAACCAAGCAGTTATTAGAAGGAAAAGGCGATACTTTACCTGTCAGTGCCTTACCTGCAAATGGTACTTGGCCAACAGGAACGACGTGTTTTGAAAAACGCGATTTGGCTCAAGCGATTCCAGAATGGGATCCAAGCATTTGTATCCAATGTAATCGTTGTGCGATGGTGTGTCCACATGCTGCAATTCGTTCGAAACATTACGATGCCAAACTTTTAGAAAAGGCACCGGCTGACTTTAAATCGGTTGCATTCCGTTCTAAGGAGGCCGAAAATCACGCCTTCACCATTCAAGTTTCTCCTGAGAATTGTACGGGTTGTAACCTTTGTGCAGAAGTTTGCCCGGCTAAAAATAAGGCAGATGCTACTCAAAAAGCGCTTATGATGCGTAAAAAAGCAGACGTATTTGAAGCCGAAAAAACACGGTCAGACTTTTTTGAAACTTTACCATGGCCAGATACGGTTTCAACAAAATTAGATGCCAAAGCAACTCAATTCCGTCAGCCTTTGTTTGAATATTCAGGAGCTTGTGCAGGTTGCGGCGAAACCTCTTACATTAAATTATTGACGCAATTATTTGGTGATCACCTTCTTTTGGCCAATGCCACCGGTTGTTCGTCCATTTATGGTGGTAATTTGCCAACGACACCGTATACGAAGAATGCGGATGGTCGTGGACCAGCCTGGGCAAATTCTTTGTTTGAAGATAATGCCGAATTTGGTTTTGGTATTCGCTTGGCTGCTGATAAAAAGACCCAAACAGCTCGTGAATTGTTGCAAGCTATACCGGAATTGGCTCAAACATTCGCCGATCTTTTAGAGCCCAATGTGGATGGAGATATAGAACGTAATCGTTTACGTCAACGTGTAGAAGCTTTAAAAGCAGAACTCAAGCAAAACACTTCTCAACAGGCACAGTTGTTGTTGCCTTTAGCTGATTTCCTGGTGGAAAAAACCGTTTGGACCGTTGGTGGTGATGGTTGGGCTTATGATATTGGATACGGAGGCTTAGATCACGTTTTGGCAAGCGGCCGTAATATCAATGTTATGGTGCTTGATACCGAAGTTTATTCCAATACCGGTGGTCAACAATCGAAGTCGACGCCTATCGGAGCCGTGGCCAAATTCGCTGCAGCAGGTAAGGAGCGCATGAAGAAAGATTTAGGCTTATTGGCGATGATGTACGGAAATGTCTACGTTGCACAAATTGCAATCCAGGCCAATCCAACACAAGCTGTTAAAGCCCTTCAAGAGGCAAATAGCTATAATGGACCGTCGTTGATTATTGCTTATAGTAATTGTATCGAACATGGTTATGATCTTCGCTTTAGTGCGGATCAGCAACGCTTAGCAGTCGATTCCGGCTATTGGCCCTTGTATCGTTTTGACCCACGTTTGACCGATAGAAATCCGCTCCAATTAGATGCCGTAGATGCTAAAATTCCTTTAGCAGATTACCTCAATCGAGAAAATCGCTTTAAAGTTTTGGCAAAAACCAATCCAGAACGTTCGCAAGCATTGATCGAAAAAGCGCAATTGTTGGTTAAAAATCGTATCGACTTTTACAAACGTTTAGCACAATAGTTCCTATAAAATCATTATTTAAGAGGGAATTTTTATATAAAGTTCCCTCTTTATGTTTTTGAAAATTTAGCTTTAACTTTACAAAACTCCTTAAAATCACTACAAAGTAAAAAGGACGGCTGAAAGCCACGGACACTGCAAATAAAACAAGAAAGCATATACAAGGGGAGGTAACATGTTGAACAAAATCACGAAATTAGTTTGCGCTGGAGTAATAATTGGGCTAAGCGGGCTCTGCGCCTTGGGGAATCGGATAGATGTATTTTATGAAGGAGGGCCGACGCTAGTAGCAGAAGGAATCGATGGCGTGGAGTTGCCACAAGAACTTAGCGATCCTAGCCACGACCTGTGGGACGAATATGATCCCTATGTTAAATTTGTCGGCATAAGACTTAATCTTCCTCAAGAATTAATAGCAGATTGTGAAGACAAGTATTGGAAAATTCACGATGATGCATTGATTCAAGAATTAGAAGAAATTGTTTCTACGGAAGAAAATTTTCACAATTGGTGTAATAAACAGAAAATTATTTATCATTCAGATTATTTTTTGCGACGTAAATATGCTTACATATTAAAAAAAGTAAATGCCAACAATTACTTTATTTCAAGCGATTTTTGTAAACAAATAGAATTAGATCGCACATTATACAGTATTTGTAGAAAAAATTATATTTGTTTTCATTTTTTGTACCATAACAGTCCTCAAGAACAATATTTGAGTTATTTAAAATGGGAAATAAAAGATTATTTTTGCGATAATCCCCAGATTAACAATGATGTTCATACAGACTTTTTTACAAATTCCATTTTAAATTTGATAGAAACTTTACAAAACCTTGAAGAAAAATGATTTATTTATAAAATTGAAAAAACTGTCGCTTAATTTTGATTTATATTTTACAACAATTCTTGTTCCTTGCCTCTTTATAAAAATTTATTAAACCCTTTTGTGAGTCTAATAAATTTTTATTATTTATGCTTTGATCTTAATTATTTACTTATTATCATGTATTTAGGTAATGTTCGAATTTTGGCAAAATTCCATTGAATAAAAATCTCTCGTTTACCATCAGGTGTTTCAAGAACAATAAGTATATTGTTTAAGTTTTCCATATTATCAAAGGAAAAAATTTTTGTATTTTGCGTTTTGTGCTTTTTCGACCACCATATCCTATCTTATAATGTGTATAACTGAATTTTTCAATAGCATAATCAACATGTATTAAATTTAAAACACCGCTTTTTAGCTTAAAACCATTCAATGCTTTATTTACATAATTTTTCTCTAGCAAAACATACATTTTTTCCCAAAACTCATTATCTTTTGCAGAATAATGAGACCAAGAAACAATAGAATCGTCATGGTAATATTCTTGCAAGAATATAGTTTCACCAACATATACTACTTCCTCTAAAGAAATTCTTCGTTTACTTTGTAAAATAACCGTCATTTCATCAAGAAAATCATCGTTATCTTTATTGCCCCATAAATCTAAATAATTATCGTTTAAAATATCAATACCATCTTTCAATTTTAACTTTTTGGCCAAAAAAGTTTGAGTAGGAAGTATTGCTTCCAATAATATTGAAAATAAAATTTCTTTTTTTATGTAATTACTAAACTTTTCCTTAAGTTGATCACCAAAATCTTTTAAAGTTTTCTTATTTATCCTTCCTTTATTAAATAAACACAAAAGTCTAAAATTGATATTGTTAGTATTGAATTCTTTTACGTTTATTAGATTCAATTTCATAAATAACTCTTCCATTGTTCGCATACCTAAACTTCCTAAGATCCAGTCAATTTTTTCCAGCTGATTGAGCACATGTAAAAACTCATGTGCTAGCGTTATAAAGAATGGTAATTCCTGTTCTCGGAGATGATATTCCCATTTTTCTGGATCATCAGAATCAACCAACTTTATTAAACATGGCCGGTAGAGCATATTTTCACTAAGGATCCGATCTGCCTCTAGTTTTTCAGCAAAAAACTTATTAATAACTACTTCAAAACAAAGTATTTCTTTATTTTCTGTAGAATTTTTCAAATTTTTGAGCACAACTCCGGCGCTAACGCCTGAACTTAACGTAAACCCAAACAGAAAGCCTAGGTCCGGATGTTGGTTTTCTCAGAATTGGAAAGCTTTCCAGAGGTTTTGGCCGCTGGGGAGCTTAAGTTGTTCTTCGACGAGGAGTCGGATGTTCGTTTCCAGATGCGTTCGTTTTTCTCTTTCGGTAATAGTGTCGAAGTTGAAAAAGTGCGAAACTTCTTCCCAGTTGATGTTGTCCGCATGGACGTTTGTACTAAATGGACGGAGGGCCATCCATGCCATAGCAAGCATCTTGCAAGGTGTGTTCATATATAATCCTACAGGTTCGTGTTGAGTTAAAAAGCTAAAGTATGAGTGTCTTAATTAACGTATTTTAAGATAAACAAATGGGTTTTGGCCTTTCTTTAGGGGAAGAAAAGTCGTGTTCGTTTTCCAAGTCCAATGTTTTGTGTCTGCAAGTATTTTTTGAATGTTTGCAGAGCGGGCGACCTACTGTCTGCCTATTTTTAAGTGCTTCGTGCACTTTTGCTAAGAGTTCCATTGCTTTTTCAATTCTAACAAGCCATTTTCTGTTTGTAAAGAAAAAGTTTTTCGCAAACTTA
>JBKSMP010000003.1:0-77440 GCA_046881885.1 Opitutales bacterium | reverse complement strand
CTGAGTTTTGTTAGCGCCTCAAACTTGAATGTAGGCCAATTTTTTTTAATACTACCAATAGCTTCATTTGCAACGGTTTTAACGTTTTCTACGGCTGTATTTACAAAATGCCCAATATTGCTAATGTCCACTAGTTTAATATCAGCAAGTTTTATACCAACTTAGTAAAAAACTTCTGAAATAGTTCCTTAATTTTGGTTTTAGCTTTGTAGAGATGTGCCATGCAATTCGTCAAAAATTCTACAAAACTCCTCACCAGAAATTGATTCATCTTTACTTAATCGGTTTATCACATCGTTAATAAAGATTTTTTCTTTAATAATTCTTAATGCAGCAAAAACCATACCCATTCCATACAAAACCTCAAATACCTCGTTCCTATAAAAACTATTTTTTCTTTTTTATCATTTAGATGGATATTGCAAAAAATTTATTAAATGGCTTGATTTTTTTAAAAAACCATTCACACTTTAGGTTAGTATTTTGAAAGCCCGGCTAGCTCAATGGTAGAGCAGTTGACTCTTAATCAATTGGTTCAGGGTTCGAGTCCCTGGTCGGGTACCAGTAATTGCCGGCTTAGCTCAGTGGTAGAGCACCCGCCTTGTAAGCGGACGGTCGTCAGTTCAACTCTGACAGCCGGCTCCAGTTTGAATAGATTTTAGTTTAATTAACTTCTCAAATTGGAAATAAGTGTCTTTTTCGTTTCAAATGAACGGTTACGAAGCGTAGAGCAAAGCGAATCGATCGTATCCATCTTGGTACGCAAAGCAGTTATATCGGTATTGATCGTCTCGATAGCTGTATTGATGTAGTCTGACTTATTTGAAAAAGCACTCGTCCAAGAATTAATAACACGATTCGCTTCATCAGCACTTTTTTCCCAAGTAGTTTTATCACCTTCTTTTTTTTCAATATATCCCCAACCATTGGTTCCCTCATACTTTTCGTATTTATCGTATGCAGCTACACTATTAGGCTTGATTGTCTGAGCTGTAAGCCGCTTAGGGAGGTATTGTTCAGCATATCCTTCAGGACAATCCCATATGAGAATTTCTCTATTTGCTTCACTAGATGATACAATGGTAGGACACGGCTCGGAAGTATTTTTATATGCTCTCCTATAAAATGTTGTACCACTAAAACCTGAAGCAGGAGTATATTGGCAATCCAACTGACATTTTTTGTCAAAAACCTCACTTAAATCACTGGCTATAATAATCTCTAGTCTGTTTACATTTCCATTTACTTTTCCATTTGGATCTTTACCCACTCCATCTTTGTCGGTATTATACAGCGCTTCCAAACCTTTCTCATCCGCACGCACTAACAAATAGCGATGATTATACCCATAATTAAAATCAGTATTTCCATTCGGTCGATCCTGACTACCTTCACTAGTCGTATACGACAAAACAATGTAATTTACGCCATCAACCTCCAATAAATCCCGCATCGTACCTCCACAAAAATAAGTTAAGCCCAAATGCGCCCCATGGGCAATAGGAGCAGCACCACCTCTTTGACTTTCATTAAGTAATTGTGTCGCACGATTAATAAAGGTAAGGTATTGATTGTACGCTTCAATATGTTCAGATTGTAAAGAAATGTTATCGGTTATAGCCTTCGATTTAGCTTCTAGGCAGGAAGAGTAAGCATCGATAGAACCATCTCGATCGACAAGATATCCGACATAAAAAAGTTCAAAGCCACCCATACTTTCAGTAGCTTTTGTATCTGTAGTACTTTCCTTGTCTGGTACACAGGGATAACCTTTTTCCGAATCATCTGGAAAAATTTGATAATCAGAATCTTCTTCCTCTAAAACAATTTCATAATAATAGCGAATGTACCACAACCGATCTAATAGATTAAGCTCACTAAAACAAGCTATTTCATGTGCAGGATTTATTGTATTATCCGTTTTTATAATATTAACCTTTAGCTTTCTAAGATCATCTAACTTTGAACATGTATAAATTTGGCTATCTTTATAGCTCGATTTATCCCAAGATTTTGTATCCGCATTATATTTTAAGCAGGATTCAAATTCTGTTCTTACATCTGCAATAGCTTGGTCGGCAAGGTAAAGTTCTGCCAACAATTCACAAACTTTGTTATTAACATGCCCTTCTACAGTTTGATTTGCAGGCACATTTTCTAGACCTTCTTTGGTTACAAGATTTTCTATTTCTTCAATAGCGACTTGTCCCTGGTTTATAGCATCATCCAACTTATTTAAAAGCAATATGATCTTTTCCAAATAAAACGAATATGCTCGATACCCTTCAAGACAATTGCTATCGATCGTTTTACCGTTTATGGTTTTAGCTCTAGAATAGAAATCATTATTATTTATTTGTTCTATTGTAAGACTATCAATATCTAAAATATCACTTAAAAAATCAAGTAATTCTGTTTTATCGTTCATTCCTTCGTTAAAAATATTAGTATAACCACCTATTAATGCGCTTATTTTTATAGGATTGTTCTCCGTACTCGTAATTGTCTCACCTGAATAAATAAAAGTATGCGTATTGTAAATATAGTTAATCTTAGACAACAAATCAATAGACATAATAAACCTCCTTAACGTAGTGCACGTGACATTAAATTTTGACGGATTTCGTAATCCCGATGGCGTATTTTATTCGCAAGTCCATCCCAAGTATTCATCTTAGACCGCCAAACATCTATATCGGAATTTATCGACTCAAGAGCGGTATTAAGATTAGTCGTATAGTTATCGATAGCATCTTGCCAACTAGTTATCATACGATTATAGGTATCTGTTTTTTCCGTATCGTCTTTGCCATTCATATTACTTTTATTTTTTTCCCAATGACCATTTGAAATTCCATAAATAGTTTTCATATCTATAGTGGTAATATCGAGTTCTTTGGGCAGGAAAGCTTTATGATTACCGTAATTATCATTATTGTTAATGTGTGCAAGTAGAAAATCATTTGACCCTCTACTATCGAAAGTACTACCTTCAGTATAGGTAAATCCCTGAAAAAAACGCACTCCAGGGAAAGCCTCTCCAGTGGAAGGATCTGTAATATTATATACTTGCTTACCACAATTGCTATCACTTATTCTACCAGCAATAAATGGACTATCAGCATGGTAATTTACCTTATCAGATACTCCAGCGTCTACACGTACCAAAATATAGTATCCTGTATTTGACAAATGATACCCATTTGGCACATTTGTATTTCCAGGAAAATCTCTCTGCAAAACAATGTAATCATGGGTTTCTTTGTTTCCTTTGTCGTCAGTAAATACCAATTGCTTAATACCTCTAGCAAAACCATTGCAAATAAGAGCCACAATACCATAAGTATCACGAGGAACGCCAGTATCTTTTTGCCTACCATTAAGATATATAGATGCTTGACTAAGGTAAGTTAGATACGCATTAATGGCTTTTATACGCAGACTTTCAATCTCGATATTTTTTAGCAAAGATACCGATTTAAATTCAATAAAAGAACACAAAGCACCTATCGGCCCATCTCGATCCACCAAATATCCAATATAAAAAAGTTCTAATTGTCCTGTAGTGTACGTTTCTTTATTGTAAGCCGTACTTTTAGGAACACTAACCGCAGGATAGGCTTCATCCGGATTATCATTTGGGAAAAGCGCATCACTTATTCCAGCTTTATTTTTTTTATTACTTGTTATCTCATAATATAATTTTATATACTTTAAACGATCCAACAGATTTAGCTCATTGAAACATTCGATGGTTTTTTTATTTTCATTATTTAAATACGTAGAAACCAGATCATTTCTTAAATCACCATAACTTGTAGGGTTGTCTTTTAGTTGGGTTTTACTATAATTAATATTATCTTCACCACTTCCATCTACTTTCTTACTACATTCTTCTATAACCTTAAAAACATCTTCTTCAGGATCATAGGAATAATAACGAGAAAATTCGATTTCAATCTTTTTGCAAAAGGTATCCAAAAGCTGTAATCGTGTAAGTTTATTGTCTGTATAAGTTTTTAAAATATCTTGGGCCTCTTTTATATAGCTATCCAGTTCATTTATCTTTTTAACGATTTGATTTACATAAAATTTGTAAGCAATATTACTTTCGACAGAATCATCACAAATATCTTTACAAATTGTTTGATAAAAAGAATTTTTATCTGTTATTGGGAAATCAGTAGGAGCACTCTTACCCAAAATATTAGCTAATTTTTCAGCTAATTTATCCCTAACACCTTCGTAACAACCTATAGCTTCTTCACAATCAGCTTTGCTTGTTGGTGCCGTATAATTGCCAGAAACAACAGAAAATCCGAAAAATTTGGGTACAGAAGATACAGTCATTAGATAATCCTATTGAGTGGTACTTTACCTTTTAACTTAGGTGTTAATACATTATAATCCGATTGATTTTTAGGATTTGGTAACACGGGAGCATTCTTTTTTTCCTGAAGTAATATTTCTTGATCCGACTTCTGCGAAAGTGGAATAAGAGATTCCAATGCATGAATCATATTCTTTTCTTCAGGATTAATCTCTTTTAACATTTTAATCGTTGCTTCTAAATTTTCCTTAGTCAACAAACTGTCTTTAATATTACCCGTTCTTGTGGAACTAAAAAATTCTTTTAATTTTTTTAGCCGTTGCTTGAGCTCTTCCAATTCTTCCAGGGTTTTTTGGATTTTTTTATTCTGGGGTTCCATACAAAATAACTAAAGCATATACAATGCCAAAGCGCTCAAATGCGTAATTTTTTTTAATTAATCGATAGCTTTGTGAGAAAAATTTTCCAAATATGGAAAATTTTTCCTAAACTTTTTTTAATTTCTGCCGCTCTATCTATACGCTATGAAAATAAATACAAAACATATTGGTTTACTGTGCGCTTCTGTTTTGCACAGTTCTTTATCTGCTGCGATCGATGGACCACTGGTTCAAGAACATCAAGGCGAACTACATATTAACGAATTGTTTACAGAAAGGTTGGTAAATGATCTGCATTATCTAATTAAACGAAGTTATCGGCTTACTCATAGGGATGATGATGCTTATGATTATACAACTCCAAGGAAATTAATGGCAGACCGATGTAGCCATTTACGTTATGCTGATTCGGAATGTCACGATTGGTTCATGCTAAAACCCTTTACAGGGACACATGGGGCAGGTAATATCGGGCATATCCGCATAAACGGTATGGAAGCGGATTATCCTGGATTTGCAGCTTTATTGCAACAAGAAAATATGCCTCCAATTATCGCGGTTGTATTCCGTGGCTCTCAAGCACGGTCATTTCAACCTCTTAACGGTATTCTAGGTCCCAGCTGGCTTACAAACTTTTCTGCAAGCAAAATGGAATGTCCTGAATCTATTAATTTAGATGGAGCTTTATTTCATAAAGGCTTTTTAGAAAAGTACTTATCCTCTCGACTAAATGTTATGAGCGATATATGGACTTTATGGAAGAAAATCCCTAAAGAACAAAGAGAACAAACACGTTTCATCATTACAGGTCACAGTCAAGGCGCTGCGTTAACTGCACCGGCAGCATTGGACATTACTAAAAATCTCTTACCTAAATTGTTTAAAAGAGAATTTAATAATCTAGAAACGCCACGCTTGTTTGTTTATGCCTTATCAGGTCCCAATTCTGTTGGAAATCGTGAGACAAAGAACATGATCAATGAAGTGGTTGGACGCGATAATATTATTCGTCACAGCAGTATCTTTGATATTGTTACTTATGTATGTCCTGGAAAACACTACGATCGTTGGATCTACAATATTCTATTTAAGGTATTTGCAGGTGTAGAAACCGGATACTTGCCAGTTGGTCGTTTAGCAATTGATGATGCACAAACACTATTCTCCAAAGGCTTATACTACAATGCAGATTGGAAATTGTTGGATTGCGTTAAAGAAATCGAGACAGATTGGATGAAATTCTACCATGATGCCGTTTTGCTCTATCGTAATGATTACAGCTTCTTACGTTTATTTTACAAAGGAATTGCGGCTTGGCACTTAGCACATGGTTTAAGTGAAATGGGGGGCATTGGAAATTTCGTAAGTATTAATCACTACGCAAGTAAGACCGCCAATCATATTTCCTTTGCAAAAGGAAGGAAAGCTAAAGCTATGAGTATAACAAATCTTGAAACAAGTGAAGGTGCGTCCTTTGACCCTCGTTTACCGGAATGTAACCTAAACAATTGCTTAAAACGCGGTAATATTCATAGAAGCATAACGAAAGAATTAGCAGATTATGACTCGCCTGAACAAGTCTTCATTCCAGAACTTTCACGACACCAATCGGTTGACCTAGAAGACTATGAGTCTGAAGAAGCTTAATAAAAATGAAACCAAGAGGAGGGTTACCTCCTCTTTTTAGCTTAATAATTGGCATCAATATTGCTTTAACGAAAGCATGCTATCATCAATAACAGCAGTTAGTGAAATCCAAACTACTCCTGCACTGTTTAAAAGCGCAAGAACAACAGAAGTTGATTCCGTCGAAAACGATTTGATGCAAGATCTTCAAAACCGCTTTGTTGATAAAGGTGAATACGAAAACAAACGAGATAAATTGTTAGGCTTTTTGAATAGTATTTTAGGCAAAGCCTACTCATTTGGCCCAGATGGGTTACCTATTGAAACTATTTTTGATGAAACATTCAATGAAAAGATTTCTCCTAATAGTGACAAAATTTGCAACGCCGGCAAAAAAGCCTATGCTTACTATCTCAAAGAAGTTTTACAAAAGCTCAATCTACTTAACCAACACATTTTAAAGGGACAAGCAGCTCTAAATGCCCTACAAACGTGTACCAATGAAGATCAAATTGAGAACTATAAAACAATTTTGCAAACACAAGATGGGCTTGTTAAAAAATATTTAGACGATTTTAATAACTATACCGTTGTTCAAACCTTAAACACAACAAGGACTACCCAAAGATATACGATAACAAATGAAAAGTTTGAGAAAAAAGAAAATTCTGTTGAAATAAATTACGCCACTAGAGGCAAAATTTGGAATGAAGATGGAAATGAAGAAATAGATTTTCAAGATGAATTAGATGCATTAAATAGCATGGAAGCATTAAGAATGCTTGAAACTATAAAAGAAGTAGGTACTCAAGAAATTATAACAACATTAAAAAACAAACACTCGGAAGAAATGACAAACCTCAATGACGAATTTGGATTTAATGTTGTTGAAAAAAATACTAATACAATTCCATCAAATTCTTCTCCTATCGCCTTATTCGACGAATTAACACTACTTGAAAAATTAAAATATATTCATGTTTATTATCATAATAGAGACGATTATCCTTATGAATTTTATCACTACCCTAAAGATCTAAAAAGTGGCGTGCCTTGCATGTCTAGAGATGAATTATTGGATTATGTAAATGACACCAATAACAACGAAAATAACAATGATGAATTAGTTTCTTTAGGGATTATGCCTTCAGAAGCAAATAAACCGAAAGCAGATCTTGTAGAACCAGGAGCAATAGAGTTGTTCTACATTGGTTATTTAAAAGATTCCATGGGTGCTATAAACGCTCTAGCGGCTTTTATGGAAATAAAATCGGTTTCGTTAATGGCTCAAATCGAGCAACAATCCTACCGCATAAAGGCATTAAAGGCATATCTTCAAATGTTGGAATTTGGTCTCCAATCATTAAATACCCACTTCAATGAAGACAAACAGATATCTCAGCAAGCATATCTAGCGTTAAAATATGCTGCAGCTAATCAAACACGAGCACTTGCGAATATTAATGGTGAAGACTACATCGTTTTGCAAGATGATAGAGACGTAAAATACAATTACCACAATCTATCCGATAACAACGCCTATATCTACGTCAAAGCTACACCAGAGGGTATTAATGAGTTTTTAAATATGCAATATAATGATGTAGATCTTGTTTTTCATCAAAAAACAAACAATAATAGTTCGTTTAGTAGTTTATCATGGGAAGAAGTGAAACAAGCAGATGCAAACAATACAAAATTTGGAGGTGGACCTGATTTTTATAACAACCTTAGCAATTATGGTTATAATTATCTTCATAAGGAAGTTTCGATTGGAGGTTACTGGGTTGTAAAAGATGATGGTGAAACATACCGATACCGGGCGTCGAGTAAATCATATCTTAGATATTTATCAACTACCACTATAGAGTCTAGTGAAATAAATGAAGAAACTCATAAAATGGTGATAAATGAACCCAAAGCAAACGGTACGGTTTATAACTACATTTATTACCATAAAGAAGTGATCATACAACCTAAAATACTTACTTCCACAACTGGTAACATCCTCTTTGCAGAATTCGACGATGAAGCTGAAGCCATAGAACATCTTCCCAAAGAACTGGAAACAGCAAAAACAAAAATAGATGATTTATTAAAAAAGCCTTATACCAGTGGTGTTGATTTCAGTTGGGATAACAGAAATTTGGGTGAAAATAATAAAAATAAATCTGCTTGGGACAAATTTGTTGCAGCATGGCAAAATACTTGCCAAACAGCTATTGAAAACGTAGGAAGTCAAATTGATTCTGTTAACAAAACTATAAAATCTTTGCGTTCCAAAATCGATACATTTGATTCATCCGCTAATCGATTTCGAGATAAATTCTACTCAACAACTATGACACTACTTAACAAACTTTCTTAAATTTATGACAACAACTACAAAACAATCCAACTTCGACTTAATAAAAGTCGTTTTATCAGAACTCAGAAAAAAAATGGGGACTGACACTGTTAAACCTACAGACAAAGATTTGGACCTTTTTGCGAAACTTGGCGACCAACTTTCGCAAGGTAAAATCTTTTTAAAAGACGCATTAAAAATACCACAATCTCAATTAGATATGTTTTATGCTATGGGATATGATTTTTATCAGCGTAATAAATATGAAAATGCCGAAACAATTTTTACTTTTCTTGTTTTGGTTGATCCTTTAGAAGAAAAATATTTGGAAGGTTTGGGGGCTGCACAAAAACAACTGAGAAAAGTCGATCTAGCAATCGCAGCTTACGGAATGTTAACCCAAATAAAACCCAAACGTGCTATTCATTTTTTAAATTTAGCTGAATGTTTCTTTTATCGAAAACAATTTAAAGAGGCATCCCAATGTTGCGAAACTATGCTTTTTTTAGCAGAAACTTTCCCACAAGACAATCCTAATAGTGCTGCTCACATTCAAAAAGCAAAGTTATTTTTAAACGCATTAAACAAGAAATCGGAGGATTAAATCATGCCGGAAATACCTACAAATTTAGAAACTTATTCTACAGCCCTCAATACTGTGTTCGCAGCTAGTGATGGTTCTGTAGATGAATTGCATGCTATTAATCAAGCTATTTTAACAGGTGAAGGAATTGATCAAATTATTGAAAGTTTTGCAGAGGAAAATCCTACATTCACTAAAGCATTAAGAGATAATAAAGACAAACTAAAAAAACCAGATGTTGAATTAAATGAACTGATGGGACAAAAATTGCAACTTGATCCAGAAGTAGCTAAAAAATTAGGTCTCCAAACAAACCCAACAATTGGAGAATTCATGCAAGCTGCATTGAATAAAACTTTAAAAGAAAACCTAAATTCATTAGGAATAAAAAATAAAAACGGTGAAACTATAGATTTACTGTGTATGCTTTTATGCCAAGAAGGCAAATCCCAGATTATAGACACATTAAAACAAGTATTGGATTCTAAAGTTGCTGAAAGGCAAAACCTTAGAGCTCAAAATTTGGCAAAAACAAATCAAATGATTGCTGACCATGTAGAGGTGCAACAAAAATTAGAAGAAGCTAAAAAAGCATCCCTATGGGCGGCTATTGCAAGTGTTTTTTTAGCTATTTTTATAGCAGGCGTTTCGATTGCAACAGCTGGAACAGGTACAGCTGCGTGTATTGCAATAGCTTTAACTGTTGTAGCAACAGCTGCTGCAGTTGCTTCGTCTGGATGTACTATTGCTTCAATCTACACAAATGATCCGAAAAAACAAGAGCAACTTAATCAAGCCGCTTTAGGCCTTGGGATTGCTTCAGCCGTCCTTGGTCTTGTAGGTGGTGGTGTTGAGGTGGGCGGTGCAATTGCTGGCGCAGTTACAGCCGCAGGAATTACTGCAACTGTAACAGCAGCAAGAACTGCAGCATTAGAAAGTGCCAAAGCCGCTGCTAAAGAAGCTGTTGAAGAAGCTGTTGAAGCGGCAGCTAAGGAAGCCGCCGAAGCTGCAGCTAAGGCCGCTGCTAAAGAGGCTGCCGAAGCGGCAGCTAAAGAAGGTGTTGACATCGCTACCCAAGAAAGCATTGAAGCTGCGGCTAAAGAAGCTGCCAAGGCTGCGGCTAAAGACACAGCTAAAAGTATTTCTAAGGAAACGGGTGAAAGTATTTCTGAAGAAAGCATTGAAACCATTGCAGAAGAAGCGGCCGAAGCGGCTACCAAAAAAGCATTTGGAAAAACTACTGAAGAAATTATGGAAACACAAAGTAAACGTAACGATATGATGAATACTGGTGTTAATTTTATAAGCTCTTTAACACAAGCTGGTACACAAATTACTTCGGGAGTACTTAATTTGAATCTTGCAAATGCAAAAAAGGACTTGGCTAACATTAATATTGAAATAGAAAAAATAAATCAGGCAATAGAAACCTTACAAGAAATCATAAATACTTTGATGCAAGATATGCAAAAATTTATTGATGATTTACTTAAGTGTGAGCAAAATGCAGCAGAAACATTACATTCTATCAATGATGTCCTACTAAACATTGCTCAAAAACCTGCTTAAACAATACTAAAAATGCTTTTCAAAAACATTTTTTAGTGGTTTAAGAAGCTTTACAAGTTCCGTCTATACCTTAAAGTATAATTTGTGATAGCAACAGATTATTTGTGTATAGACGGGACGTATTTAGCCTTCCGCAGTTTTTACGGCGTCAAACCTTTAGAAAACATCAATCATTTACCTGTAAACGCCATTTACGGGTTTTTTAACACCCTACTCTCTTTAGAACAGCTCATTCATTGGCAACACTTACTTATATTCTTTGACTGCAGCCGCTCTAAAAAACGTCTTGAATTATTAGAAGATTACAAGGCTAATCGCGCTGAAACACCCGAAGATTTTAAAGTTCAACTGCCATATATTAAACAGTTAACAACAGCTTGGGGAGCCGCCTGTATCGAACGCATGGATGTCGAAGCAGACGATTTAATCGGCACTTGGGCTCATTTTGCAAGTAAAAACAAGCAAAACGTTGTCATTTTAAGCAGCGACAAAGATCTAATGCAATGCGTCAATCCTTACGTACACCAAATGATTCGTACACCTGATAACTGGCATTTGCTAGACGAAACGGGGGTTTTAGAAAAAATGCAGGTTATGCCGGAACAAATCGTTGACTATTTAGCCCTTGTCGGCGATTCCATTGATCATTATGAAGGTTTACCAGGTGTAGGGCCTAAAACAGCCTCAAATTGGCTTAAACAATACGGTTCTTTAGAAAAAATACTTCAACAAAAGGATAGCATCGAGCCTAAACGCTTTCGTCCCATTTTGCAGGAATTCGAAAGTCGTCTTTTACGCAATCAAACCCTCGCAAAGCTTGAAATCGATAGGCAATTTATTCCAGACATCCAGAAGCAAGTACAAGAAGCTTCTCGCAATACAAGCCGTTTAAAAAGCTTGCTCACTGAACTTAATCTGAATAACCTGCTCAAAAAACTAAATTTAGCTGAAAAACCAATAAACGCACAACAAGCAGAATTCCTTTTTTAAGCTTTAAAAAGCTGCTGCTGCTGTAATTCCTGTACGGTTTTTAAGGGGCTGCTCATTTGCAACAACCAAGTAAGGGATTTGGATTGTATTTCTGGAAGTCGGATAAAATTTAAAAATAAGAGCGCACAAGCAAGGGCATCATAAAGTGCACAGTGGAAATTTTTGCGTGTCGGCGGGCAAAATTTTCCTGAAATTTTTTCCAAAACACCCCTTAAGTCAAACATTTCGATCAATTCTTTTAAGCCACATGAAGAAATTTTTAAATATTTTTTATACAAAAAATAGGTATCTACCCAAGGTTCCCACGTATGGGATTGATTATGAGTGGTTAATACTGGAGCGTAAGCACTTAATAAGGTATTTTCGAAGGCGGCATTATGCGCACAGAAAAAGGCATTTTGGCGCGCTTTTATAAATTGTTCTACATAGGCTTCAAAATAAGAACAATGGGACAAAGTATCGTTTTGCAAATGGTGACATTCCTGCTCTAAATGGGAAATATTTGTTTTATTTCTACATAATTGAGTGTCTGCCCCTAAAATACCGTTCGTACTGGATACTTCAACCATTCCATACTCAAGGATACCCGTTTGTAAGCTTCCTTCGAAATCAATAACATAAACAGAAAACTCCTCCATTAATAAAGTATTTTCTTCTTTTGAAAAAAAATTTCAATTTATTTTATTGACTATTTGCTAGATATATTTTCGTATAAATAAGTCGTTTTAAGCGCACCTTTAGCTCAATTGGATAGAGCATCTGACTACGGATCAGAAGGTTGGGAGTTCGACTCTCTCAAGGTGCGCCATTTTCATTTTATAAGTTGTTTTGGCATGTAAAGTGCTTTTATAAGTGCTAGATTCATTTTAAATATTGTATGAAAACAAGCTTATGTAAGTTCTGCATTTGTGGAGCATTTTTTGTTTATTTTACTTTAAATACGAATGCCAAAAAGAACTATGGACATCCACATAATCCCAATAAAAATTTTGTTTCCAAAACAAAAGATGCCACTTCCACAACTCAAGATTTTCATCCACAAATTTATCCGTCTGTTAAGTTTTTATGCGTTTGTCCCAGAGAATATGAATATAAAAAGGTTATAGAAAATCTTAAGCCTTATAGGTGTAATAAAGGTTTGGTAAAATTAAATAATGTTTCTAAAAAGCTATCTCTCAAAAGTTTGCGCAAACAACTATCTTTTGAACAAGGTGGGGTTGAATTCTTTAATATCGACAATAATATTATCTGCGTTATTGAATGCGGGAGGCGACAAGATGCTATTTCGTTCACTCTAGGAAATGCAATGGCCTTATTAGGTAATCATTTAGAATTGATCATCGTAAGTGGTATTTGCGGATGTTCCGATAATTCTATAGAAATCGGTAGTATTATGATCCCCAGTTGTTTCTATTTCCTAGATTCATTTTCTGTATGTAACTTTTCCAAAAAAGAAAATATCCCCCTCTTAAGAAAGGATAAATTAAATATAGCTAGTCTTGGTCATTTCAATTTACCTCAAGATGGGTCTTACATTAGTTTAAATGAAACCATTGTTGAAATTCGAAATAAAATCGCAAATCTATTAGACGAAGCTTACGATTGTATTAATTTTACAAGCGGAAGTTTCATTGATAATGCACATTTTTGCATGGAAATGATAGAGCATTTTAATGATAAAGATTCGCTCAATCAATTACCACATATTTTTGACATGGAGGATTTTGCTCTAATGGATATTTGTCTCAAAAGAAATATTCCTTGTCTTTGCATACGATCCGTCAGTGATCATGCAGGTCAAAATAAAACCTCAGAAAATGAAGAAGATGCATTTAAGGATTATTCTACTAATGAAATTCTAGATTCAAAAGAATTTGCTTCCCAAAAGCTTGGGGAAGCTCTAAGAAAAATCTTTGAAAACATAAACGCCTAAAAACAAGACCATTCCACTAAGACTGAAGAAAACAACCTTCTAAAACACATTAAGATTGTGCTTTCCTAAAGTTTCTTAGACGAGTTTTAAAAATGATCGCCCAACACCAAGAAATCCTCATGTGTTGGGAATCGTTTTCAAGCATTAATCCTATTTAAAAACTCGCGAACCTCTTTCGATTGACAATCAAGTGGCTTGCCTCCAGCAACACGTTTAAATGCGATACAGCTCAAACGGTTACCATTTTCGATATCGTGACCGATTAAGCCGCTTTGCTTCTTTAAGGCACACTCTACAGCATAATCCACACAGGACTGAATAAGGTTCAGATCGAAGGCATTAGGAGCAGAGGAACGAGCAAAATAACCGCTCTTCTGAACAAGCATCTTCTGGGCCCCTAAATGCTTCAATAATTGATCACCAATCCACTTACCTGCATTGACTTTATCCAACTTTACGTGACCAAAAGCATCGCGTTCAAGCACCTCGCCATTCGCTTCCAATTGTTGCACAATCGCCGAAACACAAGCACCCTCACTTACAAAAAGATTTAAACATCCTAAGCGTTCAAAAATAGGTTTCAGGCGTTTTACTTCTTGTTCCAAATTAAAGTCTAATTCAGGAACGTAAATACCATGAATTTCGAACTTTTCACGAGAAAATCCAAGCGTAGGTGCAAACTTTCTCTGTGTAAGACGCTCGGTATAAATTCGTGCAGTTTCATAGGTTAACCAACCACAATGCCGCCCCATGACCTCATGAATCACAAGCATTTTTGGGTTAGCACTATGCTCATGAACGATGTGTTCAAAAAAGACAGCTCCTTGTTCTGCAGCGGTATTGGCCCCTAAGCTACAACGAATCGGCACAATATCATTATCCACGGTTTTAGGAAGACCGACAATGGTTAACGGATACTTATTTTTTTCCAAAAAATGCGCTAATTCTGCAGCGGTTGTGCTGGTATCATCTCCACCAATGGTATGTAAAATATCAATTTTATCGGCCATTAATTGTTCGGCAGCAACTTCAAATGGATTTTGACCGTTTTGGATAAGACCTTTCTTCTCGCAATCTTTCGCATTCGACAATTTTACGCGGCTATTACCAATCGGGCTTCCGCCAAAATAAAACAAAGTAGAACACGTTTCACGACCTTCTTGGGAAACAACCTGAGATTGCCCTAAGAGCAAGCCTTGATAACCATTGAGATAAGTTATGATTTCGATGTTTGGATCTAAATCGTTATAACGTTGAATAAGGCCACCAATAGCAGCCGACAAACAAGGCGCCAAGCCTCCTGAAGTTAAGATAGCTACTTTCATACCATTTTTGAATTGATAGTCCCACCTTTTAAAAATGGGACTCTATTTAAGTCAGTTTATAATAAAGATGCTAAACGCTTTAAAACATCCACGCAACGATTGCTGTAACCCCATTCGTTGTCGTACCAGCTTACTAACTTAAAGAAATGATCGTTCAATTCAATACCGGATCCTGCATCAAAAATAGAAGAATGGGTATCGTGTATGAAATCGCTCGAAACAACTTCGTCTTCAGTATAACCTAAAATACCTTTTAAAGAACCTTCTGCAGCTTCTTTCATCTTTTGGCAAATTTCTGCATAGGAAGTTGCTTTGGTCGTTTTTACCGTCAAATCAACTACGGAAACGGTAGGTGTAGGTACACGGAACGACATACCCGTTAATTTCCCTTTAACAGCAGGCAAAACCAATCCTACTGCTTTAGCAGCACCGGTTGTTGAAGGAATGATATTGATAGCAGCGGTACGGCCACCTTTCCAATCTTTCTTGGAAGGTCCATCTACGGTCTTTTGCGTAGCGGTATAGCTATGAACAGTTGTCATCAAACCTTCTTCGATACCAAAGTTTTCCAAAATAATCTTAGTAATCGGAGCCAAGCAATTAGTCGTACAAGACGCGTTCGAAATAATCGTATCCGAAGCTTGCAAATCCTTTTCGTTAACACCCATTACAATTGTACGCACTTTGTCACCTTTTGCAGGAGCCGTAATCAATACCTTTTTTGCACCCGCATCCAAATGTCCTTGGGCCTTCTCATCGCTCGTAAACAAACCAGTAGATTCAATAACGATGTCAACATTCAAATCCTTCCACGGTAAAGCAGCTGGGCCTTCCTTAATCGCCAAACACTTAATTTCTTGTCCATTAACAACTAAAGTATCTTCACCTTTAGCCTCTACCGTTCCATTAAAACGTCCTTGAATAGAATCGTACTTTAACAAATAGGCTAAATTGTCTGCACCGACTAAATCGTTAATCGCAACAACTTCAAACTCATCACCTAAGAGTTTCTTTTCAACCATTGCTCTGAATACTAAACGACCAATACGGCCAAATCCATTTATTCCAATTCTTGTTTTCATAATAGTAAGAAGTATACGTCAATTATCTTTTTCTGTAAACCTTTATTTTAGAAAATTTTACGCAAAAAACTTTGTAATCGTTTCACAAACATAAGCAATTTGATCAGCGCTTAAACCTGGGAAAATTGGCAAACTCAACACTTCACTCGCAAGCCTACGAGCCACTTGTGTCGGATACCCTTTATCCGTTGAAATACCTTGCATACAAGACTGTAAATCTAAGGTTTTGGGATAATAAACACCACAGCCAATGCCTTGTCCTTCTAAATAAGCCTTCAAACGATCCCGTTGCCCATTGAGAACACGTATCGTAAATTGATTCCAAGTGTGAAAGCGTCCCGGCTTTTCTTGCGGCAAAGCTAAATGATCTGATAAAGTTTTCAATCCGTCCAAGTACAGTGCCGCATTTTCACGACGCATACGAATCGCCTCAGGCAAATAAGGTAATTTCATGTCTAATAAGGCAGCTTGTAAGGTGTCGATACGAAAATTTCCACCTAAATAAATATGCTCATAACGTACTGGCGAGCCATGCACACGCAGATAACGCGCTTTTTCTGCTAAACTATCATCGTTAGTTGTAACCAAACCTGCATCACCAAATCCACCCAAATTCTTTGTTGGAAAAAAACTAAAAGCGTTCATATGCCCCCAAGAACCCGCTTGACGGTTCTCTGACAACGCTCCTTGTGCTTGCGCTACATCTTCGATAACAAACAGCTTATGCTTCTCTGCAAATCCTAGTACAGCCTCTGCATCACAGCTTTGCCCAAATAAATGTACCGGAATAATCGCCTTCGTCTTTTCCGAAACTTTTCGTTGAGCATCTTCCAAATCGATTAAAAAATCTGCTTCCTTGCAATCGACCCAAACCGGCGTAGCCCCTAAGCGCGCCACACTACTCGCCGTTGCAAAAAAGGTAAACGATGGACAAAGAACTTCATCTCCAGGCCCTATATCCAAAGTCCCTAAGGCTACAATCAAAGCATCCGTACCCGAAGAAACACCGATCGCATGCTTACAACCGATTTGCTCAGCAACATGCCTCTCAAAACGCTGAACCGACTCCCCTAAAATAAAATTACCCGAACGAATAAATTTCGAAAAAAAAGCTTCAAACTCACCATACAAATGCTCATTAACTGCAGCACTATCAAACAATGGAACTTTCATAAACTATTTACGTACACCACCTTCCCCTTTTTTTCAATCCAAAAGAAAGAAAAGGTTGCTTGAAAGTTTTCGATCTGATGCAAAGCAAATAGGACCATGGGTTTTACACGTGAATTTCTATTAGTCTAACAGCTCTCGCATCATTTTTAATAAAAAGTTTAATCAAAAGCTGGACATTTTATTAAAATCCAACTAATAAAAAGTCATGCATATTGTTGACATTTCAATCATCGCAGCTTTTCTTGTTGCAACGTTGTATATAGGTTTCACTTCAGGCAAAAAGATAAAAACCTTCAGTGATTACGCGATTGGTAACAGAAAATTTTCAGATTTCGCTATTTTTTGTACTCTAGCAGCAACTATTATTGGCGGTACTGCAACAATGGGAGAAGTTGGAAAATTTTATGATGTTGGAATTGTTCAATTTTTAGCAGAAATTGTTGAACCTATTGAATATTTGATTATTGCCATACTTTTAGCTCGTCATTTTGGTAATTATTACGGTTGCTATTCAGTAGGGGACATTTTTTATAAATCTTATGGACTTACAGGGAAAATTTTAGTTGGATTGGTTGGTAGTATTTATGAAATTCTTTTAGTTGCATTGCAATTTGTAGCTATGGGAACAGGTATTAGTATTTTAACTGGCTTTTCTTATATAACAAGCCTTTGGATTTCAGCAGGTATTATTCTTATTTACACTGGTCGTGGCGGTATTCGTGCTGTAACTTTCACAGATGTTTTGCAGTTTATTATATTGATTATTGCACTTCCCATCCTTTTAATAACAACTATTGGAAAAATTGGAGGATTAAGTAGCTTAATAGACCAATTACCACAATCACATTTGACAGTTAAAACAGAAGATTTTCATCGTTATTTATTTTTAATGTTTCCTTTGCTTATACCACTTCTGTCCCCAATTTTAGTACATCGTTTATTAATGACAAGTAATCGTGAACAAGGTGTACGTGCTTATCGTAATCTTGCCTGGACTTATGCATTTTTAATTTTACTAACAAGTTTATTAGGTTTAACAGCAAAAGTTCTATTTCCTAATTTGGCAAGAGGAGACGAAGCTTTACTTACTTTAATTACGAACGGCTTACCAGTAGGCATTTTTGGTATAGCTGTAATTGGCATCTTAGCCGTTTTAATGTCAACAGCAGATTCTCATCTCAATTGCGGAAGTATTATGTTTGTTAACGACCTTATATTGCCTTTTATAAAACGTGAATTATCTGAAAGTACAAAATTAAAAATGGTTCGAATTACCTCATTAATTATAGGGATTTGTGCTTTAATTGTAGCAAGCCAACGTTTCAATATATTTGAAACAAGAATACTAGTTAGTACGCTTTGGTTTTCTGTTATAGTATCTCCTTTATATTTTTTACTTTTTAATATGAAAATTTCTCATAAAGGGCTGCTTATAAGCGCGATACTTGGATTTACAACCTGTATTTTATGGAATCTAAATATAAAACCTATTATAAAAATTGATGGTCTATTCCCTGGATTTTTAATTAGTGGATTAACGGTACTCTTCTTTTACTTTCTTGGCGGAAGGCAGAAGGTGTTTACAAAGGAAGAGTTGGAAGCAAAACGTTTAGCTGAAATGCAAGCTTAACATGATTAAACTTAGGAAATAAAAATATGCACATCGTCGATATTTCAATCATCATAGCCTTTCTTATTGCAACTTTATATATAGGTTTTAGCTCTGGAAAAAAGATAAAAACGTTTAGTGATTATGCAATTGGCAACAGGAAATTTTCTGATTTTGCAATTTTTTGTACCGTTGCTGCGACAGCTATTGGTGGAACAACAACGATGGGAAATGTTGGAAAATTTTATGATATCGGTATAACACAAATTTTAGCTCAAATAGGATTCCCTATAGCGTATATTATTATTGGTGTTTTTTTGGTACATCGTTTCAGTAATTTTTATGGATGTTGTTCTTTAGGGGATATGTTTTATAAGTCTTATGGTATAACGGGCAAATTATTGGCAGGCGTCGTTGGATGTACTTATGAAATGCTTGCTGTTGGTTTGCAGTTTATGGCTATGGGAACTACTATTAACGTTTTAACTGGTTTTTCTTATGTAACGAGTCTTTTAATTTCAGTGGGTGTTCTCCTTATTTACACCGGAAGAGGAGGAGTACGTGCCGTAACATTTACAGATGTTTTACAATTTATGGTTCTTATTTTGGCCATTCCTATTCTATTAATTGTTATCTTAGGAAAAATTGGAGGCATACAAGCTTTGATGGATCAATTGCCTAAGTCTCATATAACAATTTCTGGAGAAAATTTTCGACGTTATTTGTTTTTAATGTTTCCATTAATGATTCCTATGCTTTCTCCACATCACACTCAGCGTCTATTAATGACGAGTAATCACATACAGGGTGCAAAAGCATATCGCAATTTGGGATTAACATTTTTGTTTGTTGTCATTATTGCAGCATTTTTAGGTTTGGGGGCTAGAGTTTTATTTCCAAATTTAAATCGTTGTGACCAAGCCTTATTTACATTAATAACGAATTGTTTACCTGTTGGCATTTTTGGTATAGTAATTATAGGAATTTTAGCTGTTTTAATGTCTTCTGCCGATTCTATTTTAAATTGTGGAAGTATTGCACTCATTAATGATGTAATATTACCTTTTACCAAAAAAGAAATAACAGAAACATCTAAATTAAAATTGGTTCGTGTTGCTACAATTCTTATGGGAATTGGTGCTGTTATTTTCGCAAGTCAATGTACAGGAATATTTGAAACGAGAATTTTAGTTAACACTGTTTGGATTTCCGTTATTTTATCTCCGCTATATTTCCTTATTTTCAATATGAAAATCCCATTAAAAGGCTTATTTATAAGTGCTGTAGTAGGATTTTCAACTGCTACTCTATGGAGTACTTACATAAAACCCATCACAAAAATCGATGGATTATTTCCTGGATTTTTCGCAAACGTAATAACGGTGCTTTTCTTTTACTTTCTTGGCGGCCGGCAGAAGGTGTTTTCAAAAGAGGAGTTGGAAAAGATGCGTCGAGCCGAAGTTATACAAACCAAGAAGCGACTAAGTGTACGTGATTTGCAAATGCGTAACAATACGATTTTAGGCTTATGTCTTGTATTTTTGCAATTAATGCCACTCGTATTTAATGCAAACTCATTAACGTATTCAAAGTTACTATTAACGCTTATAAACGGTACAATGGCGATACTGCTCATTTTTAGCGGATCCTTAGAGCTTTTTGAAAAAGAAAAACGGTTTCAATGGCTTAAACTAACGACATTGTTCTTCTGTTTACCGGTTACATCGGCTTATCAGGTCGTAACCTCCACTGAAAATGGTTTAAGCTTAATAACGCTTGTATTATCCTTTGTGGTTATGTTTTTGAGCGTCAAAAGAGAGCAGGTTAATAAACTGATTTTTACTTGCGGATTTATTGCTTTAATTACTTTTATTTCTTATCTAAAAGCAGACCGTGAAATGAATTGGTTATATTTCCTTTCTTGGCATCATTTATTCTATTTGTTAGGATTTTTAGCGGTTTTACTTTTGATTCATTCTAATTTGCACATGCTGCAACAAGAAAAAGAACAAGAAAAGTACCGCGAGCGCTACAATATGGCACGGAGCTTATCACATGACTTGATGTCCCCGTTGATGGCATTGCATTTATTAAGTTCTCAAAAAAAATTAAATGAATTCGATGAAAAGGAATGTCAGCTTCACCAAAATATTATATCAGAAATGGAAAATTACATCAATGACTTTATTGTCGGTGGTTTAAAAGATCAGTCACAATTAAGACTCGAAGACCTGAACCAATGCGTCCTCAGCTGCATCGAAAAACAAACGATTTTGAATAAAAATCTAGAAATTCAATTGAATGCAAAAGAGACGGTTTTTGCACGCGTAGATGCGGTTCTTTTGCGCCGAATTATCAATAATCTCGTCAATGTTTGCCGGCATGCTTTACCGAACAATTGCAAGACCATCGTGATTGCTATCGGCAACGATCCGCTCGGCAATACCCAAATCCTCTTGCAAGCTGCCAATGATGGTTTTTCCGCAAAAGCCCTCAACAGTATGTTTATCGAGGATCAGAAATTGGGTGACGAAATCGAACTCGGCATCAGCTTCCCTGAATTCCAAGATATTGTCTCTAAATGGCACGGCAAGTTGGAACTCATTACCCATGGGGATAACGCTATCATTCAAATCCTTCTCCCAAGCAAAGATCACGATAAGCTGATCCAAAAAGCTTAAGCCTTTGTATTCATAGCCTTATAAAACACTAAACCTGCTTCCAATGGCAGGTTTTTAAGTAAAATATCGAATAATTTTTGTCTTTCCCAGTCATTTGAACTAACAGGTTTTATTTGCGGATATTTCTATTCTTAAACAACTTTATGTGGTCAAAAATTCTTACATCAGCAAACAAAGTGAAGATTTTTTAGACATTTTGTGTACCTAAAAAATAAAGAAAATAGTGAGTTTACAATTTATCTTACAATTGTTTTTGAAGTTTTCGCCGTAATTTAAGAAGCGTTTCTGTATGCAATTGGCAAACTCTCGATTCACTTAAATTGAAAATTCTTGCAATTTCTGTAAAAAACAACCCTTCGACATAATGCAATGCAAAGACTTGCTGAACTAATTTTGGCATTTCTTTCAAATATGTTATCAACAATGCTTTGATCTCATTACGTTCACAAATTTCACGACTTGTAAATTGATTTACATCCGCTAATTTTTCAGACAAGCGAAAAGATTTCTGTTCTTGTTTAGGCTCCAAAGAATCACGAACGGGTTCGATAGGAATAAAAAGTTGCGGATTTAGTAAAGGCTTTAATTTTTCAACCTCCTTTTTGGAAAGGTGTAGGTAATTGCAAATTTCTTCATCCAACGGAGGACGTCCTAAATTCTGTTGCAATGCCTCTACTTTTTGCTTAAAAACTCTTATTTTTTTTCGCAAGCCTCTTGTAAGCCAATCCAAATGCCTAAATTCGTCCAATAATGCTCCACGAATTTTTATGGCCGCATACCTACCAAAAGCATTACAGGATGTTTTATTAAATGTTTTTGATGCAGAAATAAGCCCTAAGAGTCCCAATGTATAAAAACTTTCCCGATCAATAGTCGGTGGTGTATTCATCAAAACTTTATTTACAATGGATTTTAACAAAGGCAAATACTGTTTTACCAACCCCCAATCTGGCTCTCTTTCGACGACTGATGGACAAAATTTCGTTTTCACGAAATTATTTTCTTTTGAAGCAACCCGCATCGATTATCCTTTCTTTTTCCTAGACTTTAAAAAAACCTCTCCATGAGAATTACTTCTACTTAAAGCAATAAAGGTTAACAAAAAGCCTAAAAATAGAGTTAAAGTCGCATAACTCAATGTCATTAAGAGCTTTTGTTGTTTCAACACTCCAGTGGTGAAAACAAGTAAAAAACTTAAAAAGCAACCATTTACCCAATAATATTTTTTTAAATCAATAGACATTACTTCCGTATTAAGCAAGTCTTGTGCCTAAAATAAGAAATTTATAATTTATTCAAATTAGGTGTCTTGTAAAAATTGAGCTACTTATAGTTGGTTCATAATAGAAATCCAGGGGTAAAATCCGTGGTCCTCTTTGCTTCGCATGAGATTGACGAGGCAACAATTTGCCGAACGATAAAGTGAATAGTACCGCTTACAGAAAGGGTTTTGAGGGTAAAACCAAATCCAATATTGAGCGAAAACGACCTGCAGTTGCTTATCGTAGACGCTACCGAACAACGAATTGAACGGCCCCAAAAATTACTCTGGGAAAAGCCCATACCCACACGCTAAAACGGAAGTTGTCATCGAGCCAAATGGCCGGATTTTACGCATATCTAAACTCTATGAAGGCCGTGTTCACGACTTCGAAATCCGTAAAACTGAAGGCCCACTTCCACCGTTCCAATTTTGGAAGACTCCAATAAACAAGATCTGCAAAATGAGCATTCAGCTGCGGTAATTTTGCTGAAGAAAAAGCAAAAAAATGGCTCTCTATCTGCAGCTGAACAAACCCGCAACACTAAACTCGCTCGTTGCAGAATTTTTTAAACATCCTGCCAAAATGCTTGTGGTTTGCGATCAGATTACAGATGTCATTTTAAATTTTCTTTTACTTGATCCTTATCGAACACTCCTTCGCACATCTCAAAAAATGGCATATCCTGGCCGTTACCGCGGCCACCTCGACCTCTATTCCAAAATTTTCATACTATTGTCGGAATTTACAACCTCTCCAGAGCTAAATAGCCCAAGCACAGCTATCAGATGTTTTAAGTATTTCATGTCCTCTCACTTTTGCAGGACGTCTAATTTTCTCTAAAAAAATAAAAATCTCTTTCAAAAAAGCTTGTTATCGGAATAAAAATATGTTTTTTTACAATAAAAGGGCTCTTAGCTCAGCGGTTAGAGCAGAGGACTCATAATCCTTTGGTCGTAGGTTCGAATCCTACAGGGCCCACCAATTTTCACAATTTTTCTTAAGCCTAAGGGTAATAATGTCTGAGTGTTGTTTTTTGTTTTTAGGAGATGTTGTTGGACAGCCTGGACGAATTATCCTAAAAAAGCAACTATCTAATTTAGTAGAGCGTTATCAAGCAGACTTTGTTTTTGCAAATGGGGAAAATGCGGCAGGTGGATTTGGCATCAACGCCTCTATTGCGCAAGAAATAAAGAACTTGGGAATTGCTGGTATTACACTAGGCAATCATACTTGGGATCAGCGAGGTTTTTGGAATGAGATCGACAATCTAGACTACATTTGTCGGCCTATCAATTTTCCAAGTGAGTGTCCGGGCAAAACTTATCTAATTTTTGAGCATAATGGTCGCAAAATAGCGCTTTTTTGCGTTATGGGCCGTGGATTCATGCATGGAGCACTCGACTGTCCGTTCAAGGCATGTCAGCAACTAATCGAAACCTTGAAAGCAGAAGGTGTTTCTAATTTTATTGTAGATATTCATGCTGAAGCGACAGCAGATAAGTACGCACTAGGTTGGTTTTTAAGTCGATTAGGGGTTGGTTGTGTTGTGGGGACGCATACTCATATTCCTACTGCAGATGAGCGGCTTTTAAACGACAAAACCGCTTTTATTTGTGATCTTGGGATGTGTGGTAGTTATAATAGTGTTTTAGGTTTTTCTGTTGATACCGTTCTTGAAAAAGCAATAAAAGGGAAGCCTGGACGTTTTGAAGTTACAACAAATGGGCCCAAAGTCCTAAATGGCGTCTGTGTTAAGCTGAATCTTGCTACACGCTGTGCAGTATCCATAGAACGCTTTAAACTTTTGGACGATTTGTAAAATCTCATGCAATCAAAAGAAAATTTTAGCAATCGTAATTACCTTCAAACAAGTTCTGACACTAGTTTAACTTCAGACTAAATAGTAAAAACTTCTGGTAAAAGACCTTGTTGCCAAAGCGCTGTTGGAGTTAGTAAAGGTAAACAATCTTGCAAAGAAAACTCAAACAAGGGGTAATTTTGAGATAAACATGGATGAGGCAACCAAACAGCATTTGTTTTTTCTTCTTCGGAAGCTTCATGGATAGTTCCCTCAGCTCCTAAACATAAAGTCGTTGTTAAGTTGACTCGGGCGCAGATAATGGGCTTACAGTCAGGTTGTTTTTGCAATAAATATGCTCGAGCAAAATGCAGCTGATCACATATAAAAATTTGATTAAGTTGCAATTTATCTAACGCTAGACATGTACGCAAAAAGGCACACAAGGCACGAATCCCTAAGGTAGAACCTGGACCATTCAGCAAAAAAACCGAAAACTTTTCGAAGTTACAAAACTCCAAACAGGGGTTTAAAGCCTTGTGCAGATCATCCGACAAATTACCTTCCTGCTCTTGGCAACAAAGCCATTTTTCATTGCGTGCCAAACCTAATTGGTACCGATTAAATCCAGCCGATAAGAATAAAATATCATTCACTGGCAGACTCCATGTCGGATTCGACCCTTGGTTCCTCTGGTGGCAATTCAGGAACAAACTGCTGAAACAAATAAGCTCTTAATTCCGATAAACCGTCTCCACTTGCGCAAGAAATCTCAAAAACAGGTACTGTTTTGTGCTTTTTACGGAAAATTTTGATGTTTTCAGCAAACTCAGGCAAATCGCACTTATTAGCAATAATAATATGTGGTTTTTCCGTTAAATGTGGACCATAATTATGTAATTCCTGGCGTAGAATCTCGTAATCTTTCCAAGGTTCACGCGCATCACTTCCAGCCATATCAATAACATATAAGAGTGCTTGGCAACGTTCTATATGACGCAAGAAACGGTACCCAAGTCCCTTATTTTGGCTTGCACCTTCAATCAATCCAGGAATATCCGCTAAAAACAAATGTCGATGATTCTCGGTTAAAACCCCAACACTTGGATGCAAGGTCGTAAATGGATAATTGGCAACCTTAGGTTGGGCATTCGTAAAACAACGAATTAATGAGGATTTACCTGCATTGGGGAATCCCACTAAACCAATATCGGCTATTGTTTTTAAAATCAGCTTAAAACGGCCCTCTTCGCCGGGTTGACCTGGCGTTGCTTGCATCGGCGTTTGATTGGTTGCAGACTTAAAATGCAAATTTCCAAGACCACCACGACCACCTTTTAAGATAACCGTACGCGAGCCAACCTTCAAAATTTCCGCAACGATTTGACCGGTAAACACATCCATGATAACGGTACCGGGAGGCACTAAAAGCGTACAATCTTCCCCACCCTTTCCGTAACAATCCGATCCCATACCATGCTGACCATTTTGAGCACGTGCATGTGGCTTATATTTGAAATCCTGCAAATCGTTTACGTGAGGTGAACATTCTAGAATAATATCGCCACCCTTTCCGCCATCACCACCATCGGGTCCGCCCTTTGGAATGAACTTCTCTCGACGAAAGCTGCGGCAGCCATTACCACCATCACCGGCCTTCCAAATAACCTCTACTTCATCAACAAACATTACTTAAGTCCTTGTGTAATGATATGATCAGCCAAACCATAAGCAATCGCTTCTTCGGCATTTAAATAGAAATCTCGATCGGTATCGCGCGTAATCTTTTCGATACTTTGTCCCGAAGCATTGGCCAAAATCTGATTTAATTCAGCACGAGATTTTTCCATTTCTTGAGCCTGAATGTGAATATCCACTGCAGATGCCTCAATTTGGCCCATAATAAGCGGCTGGTGAATCAAAACACGTGCATGAGGGAAAAGGTAACGATAACCTTTACGAGCACCGCTGAGCAAGATAGACCCCATGCTAGCAGCCAATCCTGTAACAATGACCGAAATCGGGGATTGGATCAATTGCATCGTATCATAAATCGCCATACCTGCCGTAATAGAACCACCAGGAGTATTTATATAGAAAGAAATCGGCTTACCTGGATCTTTCAACTCTAAATAAATCAATTTTTCCGTTACATCTTTAGCGGACTCATCATTGACTTCCCCCCACAAAAAAACTTTACGTTCGTCTAAGAACTTTTTCTGAATAACAGCTTCTGTCGCACTTACGGCTTTCTTGTCCTCACAATTGGCTTCTTTTTCCATACATTCTAAAAAAATGCATTTTTAGAGAAAAATCAAAGAGAAAATAAGCCTTTCTTTTTTAACGGACTTGCTTGCATCCGAGCTTCCAATTCTTTAACAAGTAAAGCCTTTGATAAAGCCTCTTCTTGAGTAATCTTTTCTTCCTGCCAAAGTTGAAATAAGTGCTTATCTAAAGGTAACATACCCAAACGCTGATTCGTTTCCAATTCCGTTTGAATACGGAAAACCTTGTTTTCACGAATCAAATTCGCAACCGAATCCGAATGCATCATAATTTCAAAAGCAGGTAAACGTCCCACACCTTCTTTTTTCTTACACAGAACTTGAGAAATAACACCAATCAAATTCGACGCTAATTGAGTACGAACAAGCTCCTTACTGCCTTCTGGGAAAGCATCAATGATACGGTCTACGGTACGCGAAGAACCCGTTGTATGCAGTGTTGACAAGACCAAATGCCCTGTTTCTGCAGCAGAAACCGCCGCTTCTATCGTCGCTAAATCACGCATTTCTCCTACCAAAATAACATCTGGATCTTGTCGTAAGGCTCCTGCTAAGGCCTTTTGGAAAGAAGCCGTATCACGTCCTAATTCTCGCTGTGTTATGATGCAACGTCTCCGTTGATAAATATACTCAATAGGATCTTCAATCGTAATAATATGCTTATTGCAGGTTTCATTAATGTAATCGATCATCGCCGCTAACGTTGTCGATTTTCCAGATCCCGTCGGCCCTACAACAAGTAACAATCCTCTTGGAGAATGCAACAATTCTTTTATTTTTTGCAAAGAATAATCAGGAAAACCTAATTCATCTAATTGAAATGGCTTTTCTTGAACAAGTCGCAGTACAATACCATAATGATCTTGTGCTAAAAAAACATTGGCCCGTAAACGAACCTTTTCCCCTTCAATCTCAGGCTCATAAGCAAAGTCTAGCTCTTTTGTCACCTTAAGACTCGCGAGCAATCGTTCCGGTACCAATGCCTTTACATATACATCCAAATCTTCTTGAGATAACACCGGCATCTCCAAAACCCGTATCGTTCCATCAATACGAAAAATCGGTTTTTCTTCAAACCGCAAGTGAATATCGGATGCTCGTTCCTGCATCGCCATCTGAATCAAATTCTCCAATTGTACTGCCATATTTCTATAACACGGCAGATTTAAAAAAATTTATAGGTAAAAATTACACAAAAAAATCCTACATGTAAATACATGTAAGATCCTTTAAAATACTATTTTCTAAATTTTACTCTTACAATTTTGCTTTTATTTTAGCCTTCCAGTTATCTGAAAAATCTAATTCATCTATTTGTTGTTTTAAAGATTCTAAATCATACTCTTCTCTCTTTAGTCCTAATATAAGCTCTTCAGTCATTTCTTCACTAAACTTTGAAACTTCAACTACTTGCTTTAGCGTTATCGTAAGAGTTTTTATAAAATTTATAGCATTATCTATAAGTGCATTTTGTATAGCACCTGTCTGAATTCCTTCTTGTTGCTTTTCTTGCCTTATCGCTTCTTTTAAAGTTTCTTCATCGATCTTTTCTAAAATATTCAAGGCTTTTTTTACATCTTCATGCAATAGATTAACAGGATAAAACACTTTAAATCTACCATCACTAGATTTATGCCATTGCCTAATTGCAAAAAGTCTTAACCATGTTATGCCTAAATCTTGTATTAGCTTCCGATTGATATATTTCTCATCAAGATTAATCTGCTTATATTCTCGAAGATCAATTATTTCTATGGGCATATCATCCTCTTCTTTGACCTCTTCAATAAAATTACCAGTTCTACGATCTTTTTTTCCAAAACCATAAGAACCTATAATCCTTTCATGACCATTTCCTACATAATTCCACAAAACCAACACTTTTATTTTATCATTTACATACTTTCTTTTTAATTCTATTGAATAATCAACAGCTCTTGTAAGGATGTTAACATCACAAGACCTTTGCATTTCTATATCAAAAGAACACTCATCTCTTTCCTCTTTTGTTCTTTTTCTAGATTTTTCTTCATCTTCATCCGTTGCAAGGTTACGATAACAAGTACATCTACATACAACATCACAAATTTTCATACCCAATGAGCTAGTAGCCCCCAATCGTACATTATCTTTTTCTAATGCATCTACCTCTTGTATCTTAAAATCATTCGCCTTTGTTGCATCTGGATAATAAAGACTATTTAAAAAACTTATTAAACAGCTTTTGCTAGATTCACTAGTTGACAATATTTTTTTAAATGTCTGGTCGTAACTAGGATCTGCAATAATTATTGATTTTATTACACTATTAGGGAAAGCTTGTTTCGCTTCTTCTTCTGTCTTAAACAACCAACCCGTTGCAGCAATTACATTATTAAAAAAAACAGTGCAAACAAACACAATAAATATTGACATCTTTTTCATGCCTACGATGATTATTTAAAAGACAATTATTTGTCAATTTAATAACATATAAAAACTACAGCTGAAAATTTTTTAAATAATAAGCTTTACTTCTTTGAAAAATTACGGTCTGCTGTATAAAGAAGAATTTATTATGGGAAACCTCAAAAAGAAACGTATTTTAAAAATGAATAAGCACAAACGCCGCAAGCGTTCTAAGTCGACAAGACACCGGAAACGCACGTGGTCGATCTAAAAGCTTATGAAAAAGGCCAACCGTTCTCAAAGAACACAAGGGAGTTTTGTTGGCCTTACAGCTTTTTGGTCTCTGCTTCTTTTAGTTCAAATTTTTGTCATCATTTATCTTCTGCGTACAACAGATTTTGGTGATGTTTTTAAAGTTTGGCTATCTGAGTTTTATGGATTCATTTCAAACCATGCCCTGCTATTATTAGTGGGCATGCTGTTTTTTCCAACATTTGGAATCCCCATCAGTCCGTTTTTTGTCTTAGCAGGAGCTATTTGGGGGATTCGCATTGGATTAACGCTCTGTTTCCTTTGCATCGGATTTAATCTTGTTTTTTCCTACTTTTTTTACCGCAAATGCATCAATAAGGTTATCTTTAAAATCATTTTTCGCAAAAAAGGTATTCCTGAATTCAAAAAACGAAGCGATTTAAGCAGCTTTAAATGGGTCTTTCTGATTCAACTAGTTCCACATTTACCTTATTCAGCACAGTGCTACATCCTTGCGACTCTACCCGACATTCGCTTTTGGCATTATTTAGGGCTAAGCTGGATTGTACAATTTCTTTGGGCCTGTGGCTTCGTTTGCGGCGGCCAAGCGATTAAAACAGGGAAATGGGGCTTAACAATTTTCTGTATTCTTTTACTCGGTATTTTCTTAACACGTAAGGCTTATTATTATTTCAAAAAACTGGATAAAACGCCATGTTAACGCCCCATGTTAAAGGCCTTCTTTCTGTTCAAGAAGTTTCGCAATGCCTACGTCAGCTGATTAAAGACAGTTTTCCTTTTGTAGCCGTTTATGGAGAAATTTCCAATTTAAAAACTTCTAATGGCATTACCTACTTTACGCTAAAAGATGCCGCTAGTCAAATTCCAGTCGTTGTTTTTCGTGATACAACACTCAAAATCCAACACTTAAATCTGCACGAAGGAAGCTCCATTATCGTAGAAGGCCGCTTGGACCTCTATGTAGCATCGGGTCGCTATCAAATTATTGCTCGAGCCATTCATCCTTTGGGCATCGGCAAACTTCAACAAGCCTTCGAACAATTGAAGCAAAAACTTAAGGCAGAAGGTCTGTTTGATGCCGACAAAAAACAAATCTTTCCCAAACTTCCCAAGCACATTGGGCTTATAACAGCCGCTAACAGTGCTGCTTTCCATGATTTTATCAAAATTCTACAACGCAAAAACTGGAAAGGACGTATTACATTGGCATCCGTGCTTGTACAAGGCGCTCGTGCTCCTCTAGACATCGCAAAAGCCTTTCGTACCTTAGAAGGAAATCCTTCGATTGAAGCCATTGTAATGATCCGAGGCGGTGGAAGTTTTGAAGATTTGAACTGCTTTAACGATGAAAAGCTGGTTCGTGCTTTAGCCAAACGTAAAAAACCTCTTTTGTCGGGAATCGGCCACGAAATTGATTATACCTTATGTGATTTTGTAGCCGATTTACGAGCAGAAACGCCTACTGCTGCTGCCGAATGGATCGCCCATCATTACGCCCAATCTTCGCAGCAAGTTTTACAGTTACAATTACATTTACAAGCTTATTTGCGCTCGAACCTTCAAAACAAACAACAAGGTCTTCAAGAACTGCAAACACGTTTAAAACTTGCACATCCAGCAAAAACCTATACAAACTACACACGTCAACTTTTCCAAACAAGACAAGTTTTTTACCAGAAATTTCAAACACTTCTTCAAACGAAGCGTCAAGCTGTTCGCCTAGCTCATACGCGCTTACAATCCCCTACCCTTCTATTGCCGCTTAAACAAGCGCAACAAGCAACCAATCGTCTTGCAAAACAATTAAAAGCAAGCTTTCTTAATCAAGCACAACAACCCCAAAAAAATTTGGAACAACTCAAGCAACGCTTACTTTCTTTTTCGCTTGAGAAACAGCTGCAACGAGGCTTTATTGCACCGATTAACACAAGTGGAAAGAATTTGAAGGCTATCCCAACGCTTCAAATTGGCCAAACGTATCCGATTTGGCATCATTCGGGTAAGTTTACGATGCAGATTACCAATAAGTTACCTTAAATAAAAAACTGCAAAAATCGAAAATTTATTTCCCGATAATTGCAGAATATGAAACATTAACAGAATATTTTTTTAAGCTTCAGGCAAACATTTTCTTGGATCCTCCCAACGACGTTTATCTTGTTTAAAATTGCAGTGATCTCCGTGACAATTGCGGTACATTTCATTACCTTTACAGAATTTCGGCGGGAAAAGGCGTCCTTCTTGGCGCATTCTTAACCAATAGGCACGGCACTTTTTACCACGCATATCATTACATTCCCTACGTACTGGCTCTCTCAATTTATATCCGCAATTCGGACAGAAATTTTCACCATAACTCATACCTAGTCCAACAAAAAATGTGGATAGTATTCCAATTTTTGTAATTTTATTCATTTTCATACATCTACCTAGAACGTCACTTTTTAAAATTTTTACAGAAATTTTTATTGGACTTAGCTTCAATAACCTCGTCAAGCCGCATTAATCCTGTAAAAAATAATTATTTTTCTAAAAAAATTCTAACATTTAAAAAAAATTAATAAAATTTGTACAATTTTTGCAAAAACGTCCGATTTAATACTAATACCATGAAATGTTTTTTACTTTTATTGAGTGTGTTATCGTTTTTTTGCACAAATGGATGGTGCTATCCCGTCTTGGATTCCAAAAATGGAAATTTAGCAGATGATTGCTTCAATACGAATTACAATGCAATCCAAGACAAACATTTATTGGAAGCCTTATTGATCGGAAAAACAAATGCTGGCACCAAGATGAGTGATTTTTGTAAGAGTCTTAAAGGCTTAGTCACGCATATGGATGAATGCTGGATTGATTTTGTAAAAGCATTTGACCATTACCTTTCTTCGCATTTAAATACGCCCAATGGTATGATTAATTTATCGGGAAGTGTACAAGAACTTATGGGGAAACACTTCAGTCAAACCTCTAAAATACATGTTATTTCTATGCCCGTTGCACAATTGGTCTATCAAATGGCATATTTAGACGATGAAAAATTGAAACAAATTAAAAGCTTAGAAAATGATAACCAATTACCCCCTGCAGAACGTTCGGAAAAGATGAATCAATTATTAAAAACATTCTTAAAG
This sequence comes from Opitutales bacterium, assembly GCA_046881885.1. Lineage (GTDB taxonomy): Bacteria > Verrucomicrobiota > Verrucomicrobiia > Opitutales > UBA9783 > JBKSMP01. The sequence continues at coordinate 44,669 of JBKSMP010000003.1, read as the reverse complement.
AAAGATTACGATACGTTCTGTGAACAATCTTTTGTAGCACTTTAACAACGATCTATTGAAACAAAAAGAACCACAGGACACACGTATGGTTCTTCTTGTTTAGAAATTTTCCTTAAAAAATTCCTCAAAGTCAATTAAAACCTTTTAATTATTTCACAACAGTGTTGCACCATATATAAAAATTTTTGCAAAAAAATCCTAAGAGGGAACTTTTATAAAAAGTTCCTTCTTAGTTTTTCCTAAAGGTTATCCCTTACTTACGTGGATTTTTGAGAGCTGCTTGGGCACAAGCCAATCGAACGATCGGAATCCGATTTGGTGAGCAGCTGACATAATTCAATCCAACGTTATGGAAGAATTCGACCGAGCGTGGATCACCGCCATGTTCTCCACAAATTCCCAATTCCATTTCAGGTTTTACAGAACGGGCATTTTGGACAGTCAACTTCACCAATTCACCAACACCATCGACATCGATTGAGGCGAATGGATTTTGGGTAAAGATTTCGTGATTGAGGTAATGGTTAAAGAATTTACCCATATCATCACGGCTAATTCCCAAAGTTAACTGGGTCAAGTCATTCGTACCAAAGCTGAAGAAGTCGGCAACTTTTGCGATTTCAGCGGAACGAACCGTAGCTCTTGGATTCTCGATCATGGTACCGAGCATACAAGGAATATCGCGGTTATAACGCTGACAAACTTTCTCTTTAACAGCCTTAATCAATTGGACTTGATTTTCGAGCTCTTTGACGAAACCAACCAATGGAATCATGATTTCCAAATGGACTGGCGTTCCGGCATTCAAAACCTCTGCAGCAGCTTCAAAGATAGCCGTAGCCTGCATTTCAGTAATTTCTGGGTAAGAAATTCCCAAGCGACAACCACGATGTCCCAACATTGGATTTTGTTCGGATAAATTCTCGGAACGATGCTTGATTTCCTCAACAGACAAATTAATAACCTTCGACAATTCTTGAATTGCGGATTCTTCGTGTGGCAAGAATTCATGTAACGGTGGATCCAAAAGACGGATAATAACCGGATGCCCTTTCATCGCCTTGAAGATACCGATAAAGTCTTCGCGTTGCAATGGAAGCAATTTATCCAAAGCCTTACGACGATTGGCTTCATTATCGGCCAAGATCATTTCACGCATCGAATCGATACGATTGCCTTCAAAGAACATATGTTCGGTACGGCACAAACCAACACCTTCTGCGCCAAACGCAAATGCGGATTCGGCTTGTTTAGGTGTATCGGCATTGGTACGAATTCCCAATTGACGGAATTCATCACTCCACTTCATGATCGTATCAAATTGGCGATAGGTACGGCTTTCCTCTGCCTTCAAGTTGCCATTAAGCACCTGCATGACTTCAGACGGCATCGTTTCGATCTTGCCTTCAAAAACCTCTCCGGTTGTTCCATCGATCGAAATAAAGTCGCCTTCATTCAAGGTAATTCCGTCACGTGTAATGGTCTTCTTTCCGTAATCGATGGTTAAGTCGCCAGCACCACAAACGCAAACTTTACCCATTTGGCGGGCAACCAAAGCAGCGTGCGAGCTAACACCGCCACGGCTAGTTAAAATACCTTCTGCAACGAGCATTCCACGCAAATCTTCTGGAGATGTTTCGGCGCGACAAAGAACAACTTTTTCGCCTTTTTGAGCGGCTTCTTCAGCTTTGTCAGCTGTAAACACGATCTTTCCACAAGCAGCTCCTGGACCTGCTGGCAAACCGGTTGCAATACATTTTGCGTGCTTTTTACTATCGAGATCAAAGACAGGAACGAGCAAGCTGGCAATCGATTCCGCTGGAATACGCAACAAGGCTGTCTTTTTATCGATAAGACCTTCGTCGACCATATCGAGAGCAATGCGGATCGCGGCTAAACCGGTACGTTTACCATTACGGGTTTGTAACATGTACAAATGCTCATTTTCGACCGTAAACTCAAAGTCCTGCATATCTTTGAAATGCGTTTCTAAAGTCTTACGAATATCCATCAAAGCTTCGTAAGCATGAGGCATTTCTTCAGATAATTGCGCAATCGGATGTGGCGTACGAATACCGGCAACCACGTCTTCACCTTGAGCGTTGATCAAGTATTCACCATAGAAAACATTTTCACCATTGGCTGGATTACGTGTAAAAGCAACACCAGTCGCACTGGTATCACCGGCATTACCGAAGACCATGGATTGAACGTTAACAGCCGTTCCCCACTCCGAAGGAATGTTGTATTTATGGCGATAAATAATTGCGCGCTCGTTGTACCAAGAACCGAATACGGCGCCAATAGCCCCTTCCAACTGTTCAAACGCGTCTTGAGGGAACTCTTTTCCGGTTTTGTTGCGAATCAAATCTTTGAATTGCGCAATGATTTTCTTCAAATCTTCTGCATCTAATTCCGTATCAAATTGGACACCTTTGCTGGCTTTGGCCGCACTGAGAATGGCATCAAATGGATCGTGTTCTTCTTCGGAATCGGCACTGACGCCCATAACCACATCCCCATACATTTGGATAAAACGACGATAGCAGTCGTACGCAAAACGTGGATTATTGGTAATTTTAGCAAAACCTTCAACGGTTACATCGTTTAAACCGAGGTTGAGGATGGTATCCATCATTCCTGGCATCGATTCGCGTGCACCGGAACGTACTGAAAACAATAACGGATTGCTGGCATCCCCAAACTTTTTCCCTAATTGCTCTTCTACATGAGCAATGGCCTCTTTAACGGCGGCCTTTAATTCTGCGCTGATGGTACGATTGGCCTCGTAATAAGCCAAGCACATTTCTGTCGTAATCGTAAATCCTGGAGGAACGGGAAGCCCAATACGCGACATTTCTGCCAAATTTGCACCCTTGCCTCCCAAGAGTGCCCGCATGGTAGCATCTCCATCGGTCTTTTTACCGAATTCATAAATCATTTTATTACTCATAACATTGATTTCCTGTTAAAATTACCTTTCATTATCTAAATCTATTTCTAAACGTTTGTCAATTAAACTTCTGACAAAACCCTTCCTATAAATACGGCATTTTCCCAAAAAGGTTTAGGAGAATTTTTAAGACATTATCCTTGAACAAGCTCATTAATTTTAGCTTCTATTTCGGGTTTACCTTTATCACCTGACGCAATAAATGCATAAAGCTCATCCAACTCTCCTTCCCCAAGAACGAGAAGCTTAGCCATCACCTTGCTGTTTCTATCTTCTAAATCAAAAAGAGGATTAAGCTTTATGTAAACTTTGTGTATCAATAACCCTTTTACCGTATCTTCATACTCTAAGATCTCAGCCTTCTCCTCCTCCGTGAAATTGGGATCCTTATCCAACCTCTGCTTTTCCGCCTCCATATCAAAGTTCTTAGCTTCTTGACTCATAACATATATTATTATAACAGATTTGGAAATTAAGGCAAGGTTTTAATGGGGGAAAGGTGAAAGTTTGGAAAACAAATTAATGACCTTAACTTTAATATGGAGATAGATTAAACAATTCTACATCTTTAAAAAACTTGTCTATATCTGCCTGAGTAGTAGTGCTTTTCTGCATCAAATCGTAAAAATCATCCAATTGCTCCGCTTCAAACGCTATACATTTACTTTTATTTATAGTAAATTTATCTTGCTTCTCTATTGCTAATTCAAGTTTTATGCCGAAAAACACTCTTAAACTCATATCTTCACGAGTCGTACCTTTTGCAGATTTAACATTTTGAGCCCGGTTTCTCAAAATTTCTATATCATTATCACTAAACCCTTGCTCTTTTAATTTTTCTAATTCTTGATCAATATTAAAATCTTTTTTAGGATAAGGTTCAATAAATTTTTCCCCATTACCTAAATCATAACGATTATACAATTCTATTGTTTTTAAAGCTTTTAAAATTAAAGGTTTTTTACTTGATTCAATAGCATTCAAATGATTTAATATATCTTGACTTTCCTCTTTTTTAACCAAGTTCTCGTTTTGAGCAAAAATTCTAAGCTCATTATTAAGAGCTTTATATACTTCTTCCGTTGCAATATTTATTTTATTTCTATCACTTGCAGCATTAAACTTTTGTGCTGCTTTTGTTGATATTGTTATGATATTGTTTTCTACCAGCTTACTAAATGTATCTACAATTGACAATTCCATTTTATTCATTGGAGCAGGAATGTTTGTTTCGGTTTTTGTTGCCCCGAAAGTTAACTTGCCAAGTAAAGTTTTTACTTCTTTTTTAAATTGATTTATTATCTCTTTTAACTCCCTAACCACGTCCCCAAATGACTTTTTTTCAATTGTATTAATTCCTGGTGAAATTTCAGATTGCAAGTTGTTTTCACTAATAACTTTTTCTTGCTGTACTTGGTTTTCACCTTGACTAGATGTTTTTATCGATCCAATGCTTGTACTTAGCTTACCAATACTTATTGTTTTTCTGAAACTTTGGAAGCTTTTTATAAAATTACATATTAGCTTACTAACTTGTAACATCTTTTTACCATTAACTATCGGCGTAGAATTTTGCTGAACACTCCTACCTTCTGCACTCTTTCCTTCTTTTATCTGCCCACTTTGTATTGACCCTAAATCATTTACAACAGAAGTATAAGAAACTTTCATTTCATTCATAAAATCTTAAAAACAAACAAAATTCATTCCCAATATTATACCTAATTATCTAGATTAAAAATACCCAAACCCATGCCAAACGGATTTAAAGGATAGCTTTATTACCAGACACTCTGCAAAACTTGTAGAGTATAAAAAAGAAAACAAGTGGTAGGACTTAAGCTAAGGTATTAGGCGTATAAATCTCCGCAATTGTTTAGAAAATTGAGAAATAGAAATTGAGGTAAACACAATAGCACACGGCCAGGATATTCCATTTTGAGACAGAGGCGAAGGTAGATTAAAGGGTGATTCTACAGCGAGCTCGAAGGCAAACAAAGACCTATTTTTAGCTTTTGCTTTGAAAAATACCCAATCGCTTTCAATTAACCTATCAGATTGCCTTTGATTGTTATAAGGAAATTATGGATACACCACGACAAAATTGAACGAGGTTTTTAGATTTATCGTCAGTATTTAAAGAAGAGGCAAGAACCTTACATGAAATTTATCTGATACAACACAAAAAAGACCACAAGATTTATACGTAGGCGTCATTTCGTTTTAGTCGGTTTTTTAGGGTTTTGAGACTTTTTTATAGGTGATTTAGGTGTGGGCGAAAAACTTCTAGTGGGTAATTTATGGATTTGATTACATTGCCGAATACCCTCGCAAATACCTTGGATAAGTTTTTTCTGATAACTTGCTTGAAGTAAGGTCTTTGCTTCTTGTTGATTACTGATAAATCCACACTCAATGAGGACACCAGGGCATCTTAGGCCATTCAAAACCCCCATACGCCCTTTACGAACACCTCTGTCATTCAATTTTGTTTGTTGAATAATGTTTCTCTGTATATTAAAAGCTAATAAGGTACTTGCTTTATCATAAGTATTGACAGGTGCTACTACTTTGTCACTTGCGATAGGAGTATTGCGCTCAGTTGAAGGATGACCCGCAAAAGAATAGGTGTAAACTTCTATCCCACAAGGAGCTTGTGCAGGCGATGAATTGTGATGAATAGATAATAAGACATCAGTCTTCATCTTATTGGCAAATTCGCTACGTTCTTTGAGTGACAAATCTTTATCGTTATCCCTTGTTAAATAAACCGTAAAACCCAAAGTTTTAAGTTGTTGCGCAAGTTGTTTGGCTACTTTTAAATTTAAATCTTTTTCTTTAATGTTTAGTGCTTTGTTAATTGCACCTTCAGCCTTTCCGCCGTGTCCTGGATCAAGTACAATAGTCTTTATGGAAAATGTCTTGGGTTGTTGTAAAACGCTGATTAGTTTTTCCTTATCAATAGCTTGAATAGAATTTACCTTTTGTGGATTTTTCTTTCCTACAAGCTTGCTTTGAACAGGATAGGTTAAAAAAAGTTTTATATTATTAAAAAAAACCTCTTTCGAATTTTCCTGAAAAATCCAATGGTTTTGCGAATTGGATAGATGAATTTTGTCCTTTTCTTGTTTGACTTGCAAATGAAAAGATTTTGCCAAGTCATTTAAATTTACAAGACTTCCCCAGGCAAAAGCCGAACAGATAAGGCCGAGAATAACAAGAAAACTACATCTATTATTCCGCATCGTCTTCGTAGTCCTCATCTTTTTTGCCAAAGACAAGCGTACGTTTTGCTGCGGGTAATGGGGTTAATAATACAAAAATATTACGTCCGCTATGAGTAATTTTAGCATCAGGTAATCCAACGTTTTTTAATTCATCGACCATACGTTGAACGACATCGATACCCAATTGAGGTGCGGACATTTGCCGACCCTTTAAATTAATGTATAATTTAACTTTATTACCCTTAAATAGGAAGCTTTCAGCCTGTCTTAGCTTTGTAAAAAAATCGTTTTGTTCAATGGAAGCACCTAATTTAATTTCTTTTAATTTTGTAGCTGTAGCTTTTTGGGATTTTGACTTTTTGCCTTCTTCATACATGTACTTGCCAAAATCAAGAATCTTACAAACTGGAGGTTGGGCCTTGGGCGAAATTTCCACTAAATCTAAACCAGCGTTTTGTGCCAATTGTAACGCTTGTTGAAGTTGAAGTATACCAATTAATTTACCATCACTACCAATTACACGTACTTCACGTGCACGAATCTGCTTATTTTTTCGTGGCAAATTAGATGCCTGTTTCTTATAAGGAAACTTAGACTGTTTTATTCTTCCTGGTACGACCATCATGTATTAAATTTTCTTCTACTTACCTTAAAAGAATGCAGAGAAAAAGCCTCATTGTCAAAACGTTTTTTTCGGTTTTTATTTGAGGAAATTTTCCATAAAATAAACCCAGAACAACCTTTTATCTACAATAGTCGCATTCAAAGTGTTTAGGACAAGCCTAATTGCTGTAATTTTTGGATAGCAGAGCGGTGTCCAACGACAAGCAAACAATCACCTGCTTTAATGATATCTTCAGGTTGCAAACTATCCATTCGACGATCTTTGCGCTGAATTCCGATCACATTTAAATTGTAATTTTTACGAATTGCAGCCGACTCGAGAGTTTCATTGAGTAGCGGATGTTGTTCGGTAATAACAATCTGATCAAAATCCAATTCTGCTTCATTAAGTGTCGCATGAGATTGGATAATTGAGACAAATTTTTCAGCAGCTTGAAGTTGGGATTCATTACCGAGCAAAAGCAGATGATCTCCGGGATAAAACAAGCTTGTTGGTTGAATGTTTTCGGAAAAATAACCATTACGACCAATTCCAAGTAAGGTTGTATGAGTTTTTTGCCTTAAGCCACTACCCGAAAGGGTTTGACCTATTAAGTGTGAATTTTTAGGTACAATTATTTGCTTGGTTTGCATATTCCAAGGATGTTTCTTCGAAGCCATTTTAATAAGCGCTAGATTACGTTTTTCATTCTCAGATTCAAGAGCACTAGAAAAACTTTCTAAGAACATAACTTCAAATTGTGAGTTCATTGAGCGTAGTTTACGCCAAAAAGCAAATCCCAAGATAGTGCCTACGCAAGCAAGTAACAAAATAGGTACATAGCTGGGAAGATATTGTGCTGAAGAAATTAAAAAGAGCCAAGTAAAGAAAACGGTTGCGATTGCAGTAATAAACAATTGGAAGATTTGGTAAAGCGCAGCATGCTGGTTTAATTTTGCGAATAAGCCTTTTAAGGTGTGTTTACAAATACTAATCATGATTAAATGCAAATTCCTTATTAAGCTAGTCATAAATGGAAGAGCAATGCATAAGGAAAGTAAGGACAGTGCACGTTGTAACCAAATTGTGTAACCTTCTGTTCTTGGGATAGGATGATCGATCAAAAATTCGCATAACAAAGCGTTGCACCAGACGATTGCGTTGATTAAAAAGAAATGAATAGCTATTTTTAGAATAGGCTTCTTTACGATATTCCAAAGCCGATTGCCGGAAATATGCGTTTGGACAGAAGCGAGAATGTTTTGGTACAATTCACCCCAAGATTTCAAGCTTTTCGGAATTAAGCGAGAAAAACGATCGATTACAGCTTCTTCTTTTGCCGACAAAAGATTTACAAAGATGATGGTAAAAAGTGCAATACCAACTGTAATGGCCATTAAATAACCATTATCAACTCCCAAGGATTGTGCCAATGCAGCAATAACAAAGCTGAATTCACCGATTTGGGATTTGGGTAAGGCAGCTCGAAAGGCAACAACACCTTTTTGCCCGCTCAAGAAGAATCCAAGCCCTGCACTGATAAGTTGTCCAAAAAAGACCACAATGGACAAAATTAAAATAAGACCTATATTATGTCCGATGATTTTAGGATCAATGAGCATGCCAATAGAAACGAAAAATACAGCCGTAAAGACATCTCGGATGGGTGCAATCATTGTTTCCAACTTATGGTTAATTTGAGTGCTCGAAAAGATAGCTCCTGCTAAAAAGGCTCCTAAAGCATTTGAATAACGACTAGACAGTGCACTGAGCCATAGGATGAGGCCGACAACACAAATATGCGCAATTTCTTCGTTCGCAATACGATGAAGAAGCTTGATAAAACGTTGTGCAGCCAATCGTCCAAAAATCAGCATGCTTGAAATAAATACCGTAATCCAAAAGAGCAAATTAATGCATTCGGCTAAATTAAAATGGCCATTACGTGCATTCGATAGCACCACCAATAAGATAACTGCAAAAATATCTTCAAGAACAGCAACACCGATAGTAAATTGCGCAAAGGGTTGTTTAAGTGCGTTTTTATGTTTTAGAATAGGAACGGCCACCATACTCGAGCTGATGGCAAAAATAGCCCCCAAAAATGTTCCTAAGATGGGCGTCCAACCCAAGCAATGCGCAACCATTGCACCCGTGAAGAAGGCCATGATTGCCTGTAAAAACATTGCCAAAAAGGACGGAAACAAGGTTTGTTGCAATTTTTTAAGATCAAATTCTAAACCAATACAAAACATCAAGAAGATAACCCCCAATTCACTGATACTATGAATAGAAGCTTCATCACGAATCACCAAATTGGAAGTTGTATAAGGGCCTACGATCAATCCAGAAAGGATATATCCTAAAATACTAGGCCAACGAAGTATTGAAAACAAAATTGAGACAATACTCGCTACGACAACGATTGTTGTTAAATCTTGAATGATATGATGGCTTGCTTCCATTTTAAATCCCTGCGGTTTTTCTTGACGAATTTATTAAATATGCTACTATTTTACTATAAAGACGTCTTATATAATTAATTTAAAGCAAATATGTCATTGATTGGCAAGCTATTTTCGTTCATGTCTCACGACATTGGAATCGATTTGGGAACAGCAAACACGCTCGTTTTTGCGAAGGATCGAGGTGTGGTGTTAAGCGAACCCAGTGTTGTTGCTATTTTTAATAAAACACGCAAGGTACGTGCCGTTGGTTTAGAAGCTAAAAAGATGTTAGGTCGTACACCGGGTAACATAACGGCTTTGCGTCCAATGAAAGATGGCGTTATTGCCGATTTTGAGGTTACAGAAGCCATGTTGCGCTACTTTATTAATAAGGTATGCCGTAACCACCGTTTCATTCCTCCGCGTGTCGTTATTGCAGTCCCTTCCGGTATCACAGAAGTTGAGCGGCGCGCTGTAAAAGAATCCGCAATTCATGCGGGTGCACGCGAAGTTCTTCTTTTACAAGAGCCTATGGCAGCCGCCATTGGAGTCGGCTTGCCCATTGAAGAGCCTGCAGCCAATATGATCGTTGATATTGGTGGCGGCACAACGGAAGTGGCTATTATTTCCCTTTCTGGAATGGTCTTTACACGTAGTTTGCGTGTAGGTGGAGACCAAATGGATATGGCTATTGCAAGTCATTTGAAAAAGACGTATAACTTAATGATCGGTGAGCGAATGGCCGAAGACATTAAAATAGCGATTGGGTCCGCCACAGCTTTAGAAGAAGAGCTTACGTTAGACGTTAAAGGGCGTGATACCATTTCGGGACTTCCTCGAACCATAACCATCTCTTCTGTTGAAGTACGAGAAGCGCTTTTTGATGCTTTAACAGCTATTGTAGAACTCGTTCGTCAAGCTTTGGATCGTTGTCCACCGGAATTATCGGCTGACTTAGTAGATCGTGGTATTGTTCTTGCAGGAGGCGGCTCTTTGATTCGTAATCTGGACCGAAAGATTAGTGAGGCTACGCAATTGCCTGTTATTATTGCGGATGATCCTTTGCGTGCTGTTGCTAATGGAACAGGTGCAGTTTTACAAAACTTGAACTTTTGGTTAAACGAAGAATTTTAGGGTGTGCACAAGCAATTTTGGGGACGTTTTCTAATAGCAGTAATTATTTTTACGTTAATTTGGGAAATTCTGTTTCCATTTACTTTTAAACGGACCTTGCATACTTATTTCTTGGCACTTCAAATGCCTGTTCATCGTTTAAAAACCTCTTTAAATCAGTTACAAGCACGCATTGCGCTTAATGTTGGTTCTAAAAATGAATGGATTCAACTGGCCAAGGAATTGGCTCAAGAAAACGCATACTTACGGCTTAAGTTGCATGAACAGGCCGACCAAATTGATTTGTCTCAACGTGTTTTAGAGCTTAATAAGGTGCGTGTAGAGGAAAATTTCAAACCGGTAATTGCCCGTGTTCTTTATCGTAAATTCGAAACTTGGTCGCAATTTTTTATCATTGATAAAGGAAGCAAAGATGGGTTAGAAGTCGGACATGGCGTTATCTGCTCAGGAGGAATTGTTGGAAAAATTAGTGAAGTAAAGACGGACATTGCTTTTGTCGAACTCGTTACAAATCCTACATTTCGCCTATTGGTAAAGATAGAAAATGATGCTTTACCACATGCCTTAATGGGCTGCGTCCAAACATCTAAAAACTGCTTAATTGCTCATTTAACGGGTTTGGAGGCTGATGATGCCCATTTGTGTCCAAGGCAGGTTGAAACGACCTTCATAGGGCAGCAATTCCCTAATCACATTTCAGTAGGACAGCTAGTTGAGGTTGAGCTTAAAACAAATGAATGGATTGGTACGGTTCACTTAGGTAATTATTTACAGTGGTTGGATGAGATTTGTGTCTTAGTTCCAATAAAAGCATTATGAAGTTTTTTTATCATGTAAGTGTCTTTTTAGCTCTACATCTTCCTTTATGGATGCTTGTCACCTGTGTATCTGAGTGCATCCATTATCCTTTTTATTTGTATGGCTTATGGGTTTTGTCGTCAGTAGCTGTGCTCAATGGGTGTGAAGCTTTAGCTTGTTTATCGATTATAGGCTTATTTGAAGATGCTTTATGCCCGTTAAATCGTTCGTTTGGAATAATTACATTTTGGCTGGTTGTTACCATGTTCTCCTTTAAGACAGCTTCTTGGAAAAATACCTTTCGTTATCGGCCACGTTTTTGGGGCTTTTCACTAAATTTATTGCTTATTCTTGAGATAATTACTACCAAAAGTTGTTTTGCAAATAACTTAGCTTGTTCACTAAGCTATTACTTTGTGCCCAGTGTTTTTTCCGTAATAATGGTGGGATGGCTTGCCCCCTATTGGCTAAAACTATTAAAAAGGTATTTTATCTAACATGCGTTTATGTAAATATTGTGCGCTTGGAAACGACTATTGGATTCTGGATCCACAGAATTGTTCCGAAATGTCCCCTCAAGAAATACGATCCTTTTGCGATCGTCATTGGGGATTAGGAGGGGATGGCATTCTTTATGGCCCAAAACAAAAGGAACATACTTCTGAGTTTTTTGTCGATATTTACAACGCAGATGGAACTTTGGCGGAAATAAGTGGCAATGGATTGACGATTTTTTCACGTTACTTATGGGACCAACAGTATATTAAATTAAACCAATCGTTTGCTATTATACCATCGCAATCATGTAAAGTACAAGCCTCATGTGTATCGCAAAATAAACAGATTGTTTCTGAAATCATTTTGGGTAAAGGTCATGTAGAAGCTGTTTTGGATTATCCTGTGGCTCAAGAATTTCAGGAAAAATTTTCTTTACCATCTGTACTGAAGCTTTACAAAGTCAACATAGGCAATCCGCATTGTGTCGCACCGGTCGGAAAAGTTTCCCGTACTTTAGCTGAAGCCTTAGGACCTATTTTGGAACAACACCCCACATTTCCCCAAAAAACAAACGTACAATTTGTTGCATATGATTTAGAGGCGTCATATGCTCAACTTGAAATTTGGGAGCGAGGTTCTGGGTATACCTTAGGTTCAGGTTCTAGCTCGTGTGCCGTTGCATGCGCTTTATCGCATTTAAAAAACAAAATAAATACCATTTTTACTTTAAATATGCCAGGCGGCCAATTAACAGTTCACAATAACCAGAATACCTTTAGTTTTAGCAATATCGCTTGTAAAGTTGCAGAAATAGAAATCCACAGGTAGAACCTGTGGTCCTACACTTGCTAATCTTTATGTGGAGTTGGTCTGTAACAAAATGCGAATTAAACTTAGAAAATTCTTGCACTTCAATCTTTTTTAACATTATCTATTCAAAAACTAATCAACCTTTTTTCATAAAACCCATCCTTAGTTTCGGCGTTAAAGAGGTTCGTAACCTGTATTTCCATTTTAGAATAAGCTTTTCCAAATTCAAAAGTTTTAAATCGTGGCTTAACGTTAGCACGTTGAGTAAAGTCTCCTTGGGACATACTTTCCAGCGCTTTATGACGTTCACTAGCAAACGTTTTTCTAAAAAACGAAGTAATAGGATTTTTGAGCTTTTTCTTTGCCGCAGATTGCAGTGCACTTTGCGCATTATTAGTCAAATTATCTAGATTATAATTCTTGCTATCATAACCACCAACACTACCAACCATATCATACAATAAAGCAAAATATATGCCATATTCTGAAAAGCTTTAAATTTTAAAAAATTCAAATACGGATTTTCTTAAAATTTCTTCATTTTTTTAAATCATCATTAAATTCGTTTAAGAAGAAATAAAAAATAAGGGGGAATTATCCCCCTCAATCTAAACTTACTTACGCATAGACTCCGGTAATAGGCGGTCTTGAATTTCCTTTTGAAGGAGTTCAAGGATAGCCTCGATGGTGTGAGTACCGTTATTGCTGGGTTGGCAACGCGAACGGACAGAAACTGATCGTACTTCTTTTTCCTTCTCACCAACAACAAAGACATAAGGCACTTTATCGCTTTCAGCTTGGCGAATTTTGGCTCCTAATTTCTCTGAATGATCATCTACGGTACAACGAATTTGCAAGGCTTTTAGCTGCGCACAAATTTCGTCTGCATAAGGAATCAAGCTATCATTGATTGGCAAAATACGAACTTGTTCAGGGGAAAGCCACAATGGGAAATCGCCACCAAAATGTTCGATCAACAAGCCACAAAAACGCTCCATAGAACCAAAAGGTGCACGATGGATCATAATCGGTGTATGCGCTTGATTATCGGAGCCCACGTAACTAATTTTGAAGCGACTTGGTAAATTATAGTCTACCTGGATAGTTCCCAACTGCCACTCACGACCTAACACATCACGAACGATAAAGTCCAATTTAGGACCGTAAAAAGCAGCTTCTCCCTTAGCTTCAACAGCGGGCTTATCTAAATGCTGTGCGGCCTTACGAAGACCATTTTCCGCTTTTTCCCACAAAGCATCATCCCCGATATACTTATCCGACTCCGGATCTCTCAAAGAAATACGAACTCGATAATCACTCATACCCAGAGTTGTAAAGATAACATTAATAAGCTTTAAACAACCGACTAATTCATCCTCTAGCTGATCTTCTGTACAGAAAATATGGGCATCATCTTGTGTAAACCCACGTACACGAGTTAAGCCACCTAATTCACCTGATTGCTCCCAGCGGTAAACAGTACCAAACTCAGCCATTCGAACTGGCAAATCACGGTAAGAGTGCGGTTGCGAAGCATACAAACGAACATGCATGGGACAATTCATCGGCTTCAAAAGAAAACCTTCAACGTCTACTTGTTCTTCTAGGTGTTGACGAAACGCCTCACAAGATTCTGAGCTTTCAAGCGCTTTGTTCCAACTATCGCGTTCCCAAATAGGCGCAAATTGCGAGTCTTTGTAATACGGATAATGACCGGAAACCTTAAACAAATCCAGCTTCCCAATATGGGGGGTCATTACCTGAACATATCCTTGTTTTTCAAGCTCCTTTTCAAGGAAAGACTGCAGATTTCTACGTAAAATAGTACCTTTAGGAGTCCACAAAACAAGGCCTTGCCCCACCAAATTATCAATAGTGAACAGATTTAACTTAACTCCAAGCTTGCGATGATCACGTTCTTTGGCAAGCTCGAGTTGTTTAAGATAATTCTCCAAATCTGCTTCGGAAAAGAAGGCTGTTCCATAAATACGTTGTAATTGCTGATTGCGTTCATCTCCGCGATAATAACAGGCAGCAATACTCAACAATTTTATAGCTTTTACATCGCCAGTATTAGCCACATGAGGCCCACGACACAAATCTAAAAACTCTCCATTGCGATATAAGGAAACAATTTCACCTTCAGGAATATCTGCCAAACGTTCTAGCTTGTAAGTTTGACCTAAAGCTTCCATTTGTTTTTGAGCCTCTGCACGCGAAACTTCTAAACGCTCAAAAGGAAAGTTTTCAGCAATAATCTTCCGCATTTCTGCTTCGATAACTTCTAAATCTTTCGCTGTCAAAGTTCGCGGCAAATCAAAATCATAATAAAATCCGTTTTCAATAGACGGACCAATATCGTATTTAGCACTTGGAAACAAACGCAAAACAGCAGCTCCTAGAATATGGGCAGCTGAATGGCGCAATCGTTTCAACGCTTCACCTTGTCCTTCAACATTATTCATGGCCCCTACAATGTAGAACTTCCAAATATCTTGCAAGTTCTTTTTTGCAAATTTAAACATCTTTTTTATACTATTATTTACATTGTTGTTCTTCAGATACTTATAAAAGCAGTAAAAACATCAAAATCCAAATACACAGGTTTTAGCTACTGAAAATTATAAAGCTGGCGATCTATTAACTTTTACTGATATTTAAAAAAAAGAAACCCAATAATAAAAAGAGACCTTAAAAGGTCTCTTTTTGTTATTTAATTCCCCATTTATCTCTTAAGCAATCACCTAAAAAGTTAAGCAAAAATAAGGTTAAAGAAAAAAACAAGCAAGGAAACAAAAGTAACCAGGGGCATGTTTCCATTTGTCGTGCGCCTTCTAAGATAAGAACACCCCAAGAACTCATAGGAGGTTGTACGCCAAGACCTAAGAAACTTACAAAGGCTTCTTCTAATATAATATTAGGTAATAACAAAGTTCCGTACACTAGTAAAATACTAACTAAATTCGGGAAAATGTGCTTACACCAAATCCCCCAAGCCGATTGCCCCATACTTTGCGAACATTGCACAAATGTACTTAGTTTCAAATTCATAACTTGAGCACGCACCATTCGAGCCATCGTTAACCACTTAAAACAGCCCATTGTTAAAATAAGTAAAAACAAATGCCTACCTCCCAACGACATCACTAAAATAATTAAAAGCGTAAAAGGCAATGGATAGAGAATATCAATAATACGCATCATAATACGATCAATAGTACCTCCCATAAACCCCGCTAAACTTCCATAAACAAGCCCTATGACGATGGCTATTGCACTCGCTAAAAAACCAATGATAATAGAAATACGTCCACCATACAATAAACGCGCTAACAAATCTCTTCCAAGAGCATCTGTACCAAGAATATGCTCACTAGAGGGTACTTGTGCCCCTAAAAGGAGATTTTGCGTTCTATAATCTTGATGATAAAAAAAAGGCCCTACAAAGCAAACGATTCCAATAAACAACAAAATTCCTAAATGAAAATAAAGCCAAGGATTTTTCCTTAAATCTTTAACAAAACCTCTCATTTATTCATCCTTTGCTTAGGATTACAATAAAATAAACCTATATCTACTAAAAGATTAAACAGAAGAATAAGTACAGCAAAATAAAGTACCGTTCCTAAAACCAAAGAAATATCTCGTTGTCCAATTGCTGAGATAAATAAAGAACCTGCACCTGGAATTTGAAAAAGAGATTCAATGACTAACGAACCACTCATAATAGCTGCTGCTGCAGGTCCTAAATAAGTTAATACAGGTCCAAGCGCATTTTTTAAAACATGGCACAATAAAAGCCTAATCTCCCCTACCCCTTTAGCGCGAGCTGTTCGAATAAAATCTTGTGCGAGTGTATCTAAGCAAGCTGTACGCATCAATCGAGCAATATAACCTGAATACATACACGTTAAGGTAAGTGAAGGTAAAATACAATCGCTCCAATGATCCCAACCCACCGCTTGAAACCATTCCCATTTTAGTGCAAAAATCCACAAAAGAATAGGTCCTAAAACAAATGTAGGTAAGCTAAGTCCCAGCAAACATCCGCTCATTAAAATCCTATCTAACCATGAATTATGAAAAGCTGCAGCCAACAAACCACAACTTCCTCCAATTATCACTGCAATTAAAATAGCCCAAAAACCTAATTCAATACTAACCGGTATATGTTCCTTCAATAATTGATTAACCGAACAACCTGGATACCGCATCGAAGGTCCAAAATCCCCTTGCAACAAATGCGAACAATAATGAATATACTGCTTACCTAACGGCATATCGTAGCCGTAAAATTTTGCTAGTGCTTCTTCGGTTTCTTTTGCCAACCCATGCTCACAGTCAAATGGCCCTCCCGGCACAAAACGCACCAGAAAAAATGTAAGCGTCATTAAACAAAAAAGTACAATAAGCGCATCTAAAAACCGTTTGCTACATAAACTAAGCATTTATAAAAATAGTGCCGAAATAACTAAATAAAGCAAGGGAAAAGCAATAGTACTTGTTTAAAACTTATAAAACTAACAAAATAGTATGTATTTTTAAACAAAAATCACTTTAAATAACAAAAACGCATCCTCATTTTACCGTACTAAATTCAAGATTTCACCAAAAGAGTGACAATGGTGTCCTTCAACAGGAATCTCTACCTTTGGGTCCAAACAAATAGCGTTTATATGTGCAGCTAAACCTGCTTCCACATCACATAAACGATCCCCCACCATCCAACACTTTTCAGGATCTAAATGATATTTTTGGATACATTCTAAAATAAAGCGTGGCGAAGGTTTACGGTAAGGACAAGGATTTTCTGGAGTACCTGTTGCCAAGCAAACTTCGGTAAATAAATCATTTCCTAAGCCTAAAAGATCCAGCATGCGTTGATTACAAGCCTCTGCTTCTTTAAGCGTATAATAACCTCGTCCAACTCCACTCTGATTGGAATGTAAAAAGAAGAGTGCACCCTGTGACTTTAAAACAGCCAATGTTTCTCGAACTTCAGGCAATAAGCACACTTGTTGCGGATCCGATAAATAACCTTCATCAACAATCAAGGTTCCATCACGATCCAAAAACAAAGCCAATGGAGGCTTATGCAATCTCATTCAAAATCTCCTCCGGAGTAACTGTAGCTGTTCCCAACTTTCCAACCACCACACTTGAAGCACAATTAGCAAAAAATGCAGCAGCTTCTTCCGAAACTTCTGTACAAAAAGCCAATGTAAGGGCCGCCAATGCGGTATCTCCTGCCCCAGAAACATCGAAAACTTCCCGTGAAAGTGTGGGATAAATCTGACAAGAATTTTCCAAAGAAGATAAAGCCAATCCTTCTTCTCCTAAGGTAATGGCTAAAGTTTGAATAGCATATTTTTGCCTAATAAGCTCAGCAACCTTTTGAACAGAAACGGCACTTCCAGACGTCAAACCACTCAACAATAAAGCCTCAGAACGATTGGGCTTTAAAAGATCCAAACCACTATAGCTCAACGCATGTGTAGGCTTAGGATCCATCGCTAAGAAAAAAGAATACTGTTGTTTTAATGCCACCAAACGATCCAATAAACGCTGTGTAACGGCTCCCTTTGCATAATCTGAAACAAGAACTGCATCCACATTCTCAACTTTTTCTTCTAAAATTTCTTCAAAATATGCCGTTGCGGTTTCTTCTAAAATTGTATCACGATCCAAACGACACAATTGCTGATTTCTTGCAATAACACGCGATTTAACCACACTCGTCAAATCTTCACGAAAATTAGCCGTATCCACTCTTATCGCAGCATCCTTTAATAATTGCTGCATTTGTGAGCCTGCCGCATCTTTTCCCATAGGTCCCATTAATTCCACTTGAGCACCTAAACTCTTCAGGTTTAAAGCTACGTTACAAGCCCCTCCTAAACGATAGGTATCACGCTCTATTTTAACAACAGGAACAGGCGCTTCCGGTGAAATACGATGTACATCCCCCCATAAATAATGATCTAACATACAATCGCCTACCACTAAAATGTTAAGCGATGGAATTTTGTCTAAAATTTTATTGATTTGACTTTTAAGGGCAGATGTCATGATGATTAATACTATGGTAAAGTTTTGCCTAAAATTTTTTGCTACGTCAATCTACCTTTTTACTTTTTATTGCCAAGGAGCCTCTTCAACCATAAAACAACCGACATCAACTCAAGTAAAACCTGCTTTAACTCTTGAATCCCCTCGTTGGCCAACCGACAACAAAGCCTTTGAACAAGGTCAAGGTTTAGCGTGTTATATTCAAGCAACTGCCTCTGGAAAACCTGAATCAGGAACTTTTGGCTGTGTTCGGAACAATGGACATAAGTTTCACGAAGGTATTGACATAAAAGCCATCAAACGTACTCGCAAACAAATACCTTTAGATTCTGTTTATGCCATACTTCCAGGAAAAATTGCCTATATCAATGCCAAACCTGGACGAAGTGCTTATGGTAATTACATCATTTTAAAACATAACGAAGCTGGTCTGCAATTTTATACGCTTTATGCCCATCTTGCATCTATTTCAAACACATTAAAAACCAATCAATCCATCAACAAAGGAACTTTACTGGGAACCCTAGGCAATACCTCCAATTTTAAAATCCCCATACATCTAGCCCATTTACATTTCGAAATTGGTTTACAATTAGGGTCCGAAACATCTTTTGCTCATTGGTATCGGATGCAAAAATTTGGAACTCCTAATTACCATGGAGCTTGGAATGGACTTAATTTAGTAGGTTTAGATCCTCTAGCCTTTTATCGTCTAGGTAAACCATTTTCTGAATTCATCAAAGAACAAACGATTGCATTTGAATGCACGATTGCAACTTCAAAAGTTCCCGAATTTATAAAACAAAACCCTAGTTTATTAGTAAGCCCTATCGACAACAAAAAAAAGCTTCAAGGTTGGAAAACCGCTTTTAATTGGCTAGGAGTCCCTCTAAAATGGACCCCATTATACCACTCGATAACGCAAAAGTTTTCTATTAATTATAGCGATCGCAATGAATGTACTCGTCATGGCAATCGCAATACGCTTGAATGGGATAATCGAGGTAATCCTTTTATCGGCAAAGTCCTACAACGTCAACTTTTCTTACTCTTTGAAGAAAGTTTTTCCATTACAAAACCACTTCCTCAAAGGCTAAAGAAATAGCATTCTAATTTTCATATATATTCACATTAAACGTACTTAATTTGTAAGCCTTGGTTATCCCCACTGGCCCGCTCGTACAAGTAGTTTTACCATCTCTTGATTTCCTAGTAAATGTTCGCTGAAAAACGGCCTCTTTGCCTTCTAGGTTTAAGGTAAAATATGGACCATTAGGAGACATGCTAAAAACAAGTCTATCTCGCTCAAAAAGAACATAACAAGGGAAAGCTACACTCTTATACGGCGGTAAAACTTCCCAAGATTTAGCTTGTACACACGGCACTTTAACATGCTTTTGTAAATAAACAAAATCAACACTAGGCTCTTTAGGGAAAAAAGGGAAAAACATAACCCCTTTTACTTCTTGCGAAAAATAAGAAGGTAGATTACTTAATCCCGGCCATTGGTCAAAATAAAAAACAATTCTTACACCGTTATCTCCTGCTTTGGTTTTAAATCCCATAAGAAATCCTATTTTTCCTTGGTGTTCTGCTAAAGTTTTAATGTGATAACTTGAAAGACCAAACCATTTTTGTGAATCTACATTGATCAATGAAAGCATTTTCTTATTACTTACAATTTCATTGGGCAATAGAAAAAAATTACCATTAATAGGTATAGGTGCCCCTTGTCGATCTGCAAAGGCTGCTGTCGATGGATCAAAAAAGTATTTTAATAATTTACCAGCATGTAAGTTAAGATTAAGGGTTAACAACGATACGATAAGCAGTATATTTTTTTTCATAATTTCTAAGTTAAAAACTACAAATAATCCTAAAATTTATTAAAAAACGTGCACACTTATACCTTTTACTTGCGTTCGAGGTGTCCATATATCCATACAAAAAGTAAATTTTTTAGGAGGTGTAACAACACGCAATTGATCTGAAAAATAAACGATACTCGTCTGTAAATTCAACGAAAATCCTGCATTCTTCATGGGACAAAAAAAGGATAAAATATCTTCATGGAAATTTACTAAACATGGTAAAGCTATACATAAATGTCCTTGCGTTCCAGCGTTAAAGGTCATTTCAATATATTCTTCACCTAAAACAAAATTATTTAATTCATCCCAAAAATCAGTATAAATCGTTACTTTCGGCTTGGTATACCACTTTGGATTTTTGGGAATCAATGGAAATAACATAATGCCTCTATTTGAATCATAAGCTGCGGTATTAGAAACAGAATCCAAACCTGGCCAATTAGGAAATAAACAAGTAATTGTGTGCGGATTTTGACCCAAACCTTCGTTTTGCAAGGTAATATAAATACATTTTTTACCAGCAGAACTTAATAAAGATTTCACCTGAAAACTATTGCTATTGTAGATTTTCTTATCTTCACAAAAAATATAAGTCGGCTCCCTACCCCAACAAAAATCGGTTAAAAACAAAGGAACTTTATCAATAGTCAAAGGATCTATGTTCCTGCTGTATACATTAATTTTATTAATACAGCCCTTATCTCCATCTAAAAAATAAAAAATCTTATTTTGCTTTAAACAAGCAATATCGATTCCATAAAGTAGTGTATTTATAACAATAAAACTGATTAAAAGAGTGTGCTTCATCATAAAATTCGCAAGTTAATAGCAATTAAGAATAAACTTTTCCAAAGGAAAAGCAATCTCTTTTTAATTAAGCTCTTTGTAATAAGTTTATTTTACAGATAGTATTAAACAAAAATCACCGATATTTATTTGCGAAAATAAGCGCAATAAATCCGAAGTTTTTAAACACAAACAACCATGCGATAAAGCTTTAGGTATAAAATTCTCCAAATTGGTTCCATGGATGTAAACACAACGTTTATAAGTATCACAAGATCGATGGGTTACTAAATCAATACCTCTATTAATCCCCCATTGCATCCCTTGCAAACGTACTATACGCGTGGTTATACGTGTTTTTTCATTTTCTGATTTTGCTATTGGAATGATTTGTCCTGTAAATTTCCGAGCAATAAATTCACCATTTACAGGTACTCCATCACCTATTTTTTCACAAACAACATGTAATCCCAAAGGCGTTCCTAGGCTATTTTCTAGATTACATAAAGGAGCCCGACTGTAAGAAAAAATAAATTGATCGCATATTTGAACACCAGGCCCCAAAAAGCGGCATAAAAACATTTTATTTGTGTCAATATCACAGACAAGACCTTGCTTCTGCCCTTCAATTTTAAAAAGAGGTCGTAAAGCATTTAAGACGGTATTAAATAGACCCGTTCTCATCACTCAAAGTTAAAGCCTTCGAACTTCCTTTTTCATCTAAGGTTTCTAAAAGGATGGAAGCACGATCTAAGTGTGACTGACAAATATGTAAATAGGTTAAACCTTCTTTATAAGTCTCTACTAATTGGTCTAAAGGCACTTCTCCTGATTCTAATGAAGTTACGATTGCTTCTAACTTTTCTATAGAATTTTCAAAAGAGAGCGTTTTTTTTCTTTTCTTAGGCTCCATAATGTCTATTTTAGAAAAAAGCATATTATAAAATAAAGGTCAACGTTATTAATAGGAGGAAATAAAATGTTGAAAGAAAGTTTATGGATACTACTTATCGCTTTCCTTTTAGGTGAAGCGGTACTTTTACTCCTTAATCATCGAAGTATTTCCAAAAATTTCGACAACAACATATTTAGTGACTTTATTGATAACGAAACTTTTAAAAAGACAATTGCTTACTCCCTAGTAAGAAATCATTTCTCTTTTTTAAGCCTTTTTTATAAAGTGCTAATTTTAGGTTTTATTTTAAAACTAGATCTAATTCCTTTATACTTAAATCACTTTTCACCTACAAATAACCTTTGGATGCAAAGTACTTTGCTCTTCTTTTGGCTGTTCTTGTTTAATTTACTCTTTTTGCCACTAGACTTATTGCATACCTTTAAAATTGAAAAAGACTTCGGTTTTAATCGATCTACACCTCAACTCTGGTGCTTAGATCAGATCAAAAGCACCTTAGTAAGTGCCTGCATTAATATTCCGATTTTTGCTTTACTACTTTACTTATTAAAAGCGTTTCCTACATCTTGGTGGATTTGGGGAGCTCTAGGCAGTCTCTTTTTTCAAATTGTAATGGTCTGGCTTTATCCAAAAGTCATATTGCCATTATTCAACAAATTAACTCCGTTAGCAGATGGTAGCTTAAAAACACGTCTTGTAGCCTTAGCACAAAAAGTAGGTTTTGCATCAACCGCCATACAGGTACTCGATTCCAGCAAACGCTCAACCCACTCTAACGCTTACTGTAGCAGCTTGGGCAAAATCCAACACATCGTTCTTTTCGATACCTTATTGAAGAACTTCTCTGATGAAGAAATTGAAGCTATTTTAGCGCATGAAATCGGTCATTATAAATGCAAACATATCTTTAAAATGCTGCTAACATCGACGTTATTTACGCTTATTGGCCTAAAAATCTGCGATATTGCCTTACAATCCAATTGGATAGCAGAACAGTTAGGACTTATACAAACAACCCCCTTATTACTTCTAATTCTTATTTCAACATTTTCACCCATCTTACTTTACTGGTTTAATCCTATTTTAAATCACTGGTCCCGCAAATATGAATACGAAGCCGATGCTTTTGCGAATACACAATCATCCAGCTGCGGACATTACCTTATTCAATCCCTTAAAAAGCTCTATCGAGAAAATCTAAGTAATCTGTTCCCCCATCCCTGGTACAGTTGCTTTCATTATTCTCACCCAACTTTATTAGAACGCGAAAAGGCTATTTATGACAAAAACCATTTTTCAGAAAATCATCGATAAGGAAATCCCTTCAGCCTTCCTATACGAAGACGAACGGTGTATTTGTATTCGAGACATTGAGCCACAAGCACCTGTACATTGTCTCATCATACCAAAAAAACCGATCGAACGTATTGCCGCAGCCGAAGAAATGGATGCTGCTCTTTTAGGGCATTTATTACTGGTCGCGGCTCAAGTCGCTAAAACATTAGGGCTCGATGATTCCGGGTTCCGCATCGTCATTAATAACGGAAAAGATGGTGGCGAAACCGTTCCTCATTTACATGTTCATTTGCTTGGCGGACGTTCTTTACAATGGCCTCCAGGGTGAATCCTTATAACAAAAAAATGAAACAAAAAACTTTAAAAAATACAGTTAAATTAGCAGGTCGTGGCCTACATACCGGTCAAGATGTAGAGGTATGTGTCTATCCAGCTGAAGCAAATCATGGGCTTGTGTTTAAACTTAAGTCCAATAATGACATTTGCATTTCTGCGACAATTCAATATATCGATGAATTAATTCGTGGAACAACTTTAGCCAAAGAAGGTGTTAAAATTTACACCGTAGAACACCTTATTAGTGCACTTTATGGCTTAGGTATTGATAACGCATTGATCGAAGTCAATGGTAATGAAATTCCGATTTTAGATGGTTCCGCAAAACCTTGGGTAGAAGCTTTTCTTGCTGCCGGCATTGAAAATCAAGAAGCTGAAAAGGTTATTTGGGAAATTACAGAGCCTATTTCTATAACTAAAGGCGATCGATCCATTGCCATTTTCCCGCATGATTCCTTTAAAATCACGTGTACCTCAACAGACGACCGTAAAACCCATACACAATATCTTTCACTTGAAATTGATCCCGAAACCTACCGTCATGAGATCGCTAATGCGCGTACGTTTACCGCTTATGAAGATATTGAACCCCTTATAAAAATGGGTAAAATCAAAGGTGGAACTTTAGATTGCGCAATCGTGATTAAAGGTGATAAAATTTTATCGAACGAACCCTTGCGATACAATGATGAGTTTGTTCGTCATAAAATTTTAGACATTATTGGCGATTTAGCCCTCTTAGGCAATCCTATCAAAGGTCACGTAATTGCCATTAAGACAGGTCATGCGCTCAATGCCGATCTTACAAAAACGCTTTGGGAACAAGAACAGCAAGAAGTTGCCCCAGAACTAGAAACACCAACGGAAGCTCTACTCGATATTCATGAGATTTTAAAACGCCTGCCACATCGTTATCCTTTTATCTTAGTCGATCGCGTCCTAAGTGCTACCCAGGATACGCTCGTAGCCATAAAAAACATAAGTATTAATGAGCCGTGTTTTACAGGGCACTTTCCGGAAAACCCTGTTTTCCCAGGCGTATTACAATTGGAAGCTATGGCACAAGCCGCAGGTCTGTTGATGGGCATTGCGCTAGAATCTTCTGAAAAAACAACTGCTGCTTTTTTCATGAGCGCCGACAAGGTCAAATTTCGAAACGTTGTCCAACCCGGTGACCAATTACGCATAGAGGTAAAATTGCTAAAAATCAAAAATAATCGTATCGGACAGGCAGCTGCGGAATGTTTTGTTGGAGAAAAGCTTGTCTCTTCGGCAGAATTAATGTTTATGATTGCAAATAAATGAAGACTACTATGGCCATTCATCCAACAGCTATTGTTGATTCTAAAGCCCAATTAGGAAAAAACGTTCAAATTGGTGCGTATGCTTTTATAGGTCCTAATGTAACGCTTGGCGATAATTGTATCGTTGAACATCACGCTACGATTGATGGATATACGACATTGGGAACAGATAACGTTATCTATCCTTATAGTTTTCTTGGGGCTAAAACGCATGATTTAAAACATAAAGGCGGAACTTGTTTTCTAAAGATAGGAAATGGGAATACCTTTCGTGAATATACGTCCATTCATACCGCCACCAATGACGGCGATGCAACGGTTATTGGCGATCGCAACTACATTCTAGCTTTTTCTCATGTAGGCCATGATTGTTGCTTGGGAAATGACATCATTGTAAGTGCCCAGGTTGCTATGGGAGGGCATGTCCAAGTAGGAGATCACGCCAATATCGGTGGCAACTCCTCGATCCATCAATTTTGCCGTATTGGAACCTTTGCCATGCTCAGTGCACATTCGTTCCTAAAAAAGGATATTCCCCCCTTTATGATTGCCTTTGGGGTACCAGCCATCGCTAAGAGTTACAACCGTATCGGTATTTTACGGCAAGGCTTTTCGGATGAAGAACGTATCTACATTAAGCAACTCTTTAAACAGCTTTATGAGTCTAACTTAAACCGCACACAAGCCATTGAAACCATTCAGAAATCCTCTGAAAAAGGATCTTTTGAAACCATCCGACAAACATTTCTAGACTTCGTCCAACAACCTTCTTCGAGAGGCCTTTTATGAACCGATTACCACCGAAAAAATTTGTTGCAGAACCCTTTGCGTATCACGAAGAACTTGAGATTGAGATTCAAACCCTAACCAATGAGGGACGTGGGATTGGTCGTCATAATAACTGGACAATAATGGTTCCATTCGTTATTCCAGGAGAAACGGTTCGGGTTCGTATTTATCGCAATCATAAGAATTACTCTGAGGCGGATTTGGTAGAAGTGCTAAAGCCTTCTCCACAAAGAATTGAAGCTCGTTGTCCCTTATTCGGACAGTGTGGTGGGTGCCAATACCAACATATGTCTTATGAAGAACAGCTGCGTTGGAAACAACAACAAGTCAGCGATTGCATGGAACGGATTGGTAAGGTACAGACAAAAGTAAATCCGGTTGTTCCTTCTGAAAAAACGTACGCTTATCGAACCAAATTAACCCCGCATTTCGAACGAAGAGGCCCCCATTGCCCCATTGGCTTCTTGGAAAATGGCAGCCGAAAGATTGTGGATGTTCCTCAATGTCCGATTGCTAGCGAAGCAATTAATGCCCACTTACCAGAAATTCGCCAAGAGATACAACAATCGGATGCTCGTAACGGAACTTTACTCTTACGTGAAGACATAAATGGGGTTCAAACGAATTTCAAGGCTACCTGTGAGACTACGGTTCAAGATTTACGATTTCAATTTGTTGCCGGTAGTTTTTTTCAAAACAATCCATACATTCTTGATGCCATCCTCAATTTCCTGAAAAATTATCTGCAAGAAAAGCCTGATATTCAATACCTCGTGGATACGTATTGTGGCGTTGGCGTTTTTGGCATCTGCTTAGCTCAACAAGTAAAACGTTTTTTAGGCATTGAAATTGATGAAAAAGCCATTGTTTTAGCGAAAAAAAACATGAGCGAAAATCATTTAACCAATGGTGCCTTTGTCTCAGGAGATGCAACAACTATCTTCAAAGATGTCCACTTTCCTGCTGATCAGTCCCTAGTTATTATGGATCCGCCACGCAAAGGTACTTCAGAAGACTTTCTTAAGCAATTGTTAGCGTATAACCCAAAAGTCATTGCATATATTTCTTGTGCTCCCGATACACAAGCACGTGATTTAAACCGTTTGTTAACCTTAGCGCCACATTATACCTGTAAATGTATTCAACCCTTTGATATGTTCCCGCAAACCAAACATATGGAATGTGTCGCCATTCTAGAACGCTGATTTTATATGAAACTTATCATTATCGATCGCTACATCCTTAAAGAATGGTTAAAAACCTTCGGTGTGACGCTCATGCTTATTCTTGGAATTTTGCTCCTTGAAGACATGTACAAAAACTTAAAAAACTTCTTAGAGCGAGGCGCTGACCTTTCAACTCTACTTTTATATTACGCCTACATCATTCCAAATTGCTTCTGTACGGTACTTCCTATTTCATTTTTCATTTCCGTACTCTACGTTTTAAATGATATGCAAGCCCATAACGAAGTCGTTGCGATGCGTGCCTCTGGCATGACGGTTTTCCAAATTACTCGCAGTTTTTGGGGAGCCGCATTCGTATTGATGGGATTAATGGCGATTTTTAATGCCTACCTACTACCAAAAGCATCTGATGGTGCTCAAAAAATTGTTCAACAAATCGATTACAACGATCAAAAGCGACGCACAGGCAATGCCAATGCGATTGGTGTACAATCCCATTTGTGCTTGCACAATGCTAAAGAAGGTCGCTTGTGGCATATTTCACAATTTAGCTTATATAGTAATTGCGGAAAATTTGTAAGCTTATCTAAAATCAATACACAAGGAAACGAAACAGAACGTATTACTGCTGAAAGCATCGCTTATGATGCCCAAAACCGCGAATGGATTTTTAAGAATGGCAAACATTGGTTTTTTGATACGCATACGTATGTACCTGAACGTTTTATGCCCTTCGAACAATGGACCTTTAAATGTTCTGAAAATCCCAATTTGATGACTTTCATCCATAAACCTCTAAAATACTTAGGGGCACACGAATTAAAGGAAATTCTATCATTTGTACCGAAAAATCATCCTCGTTTCCTAGAGCATCAGATTAAATATTATTCCATTTTATCGAGCCCACTTATCTGCTTTATGGTGGTATTGTTGGCAATTCCTTTTTCCCTAAAAGGAGTACGAACAAACCCTATGGTAGGAGTATCTAAGGCTGCTGGCTTGTTTTTTGTTTACTATATTGTCTGCAGTATTGGACGCATGCTGGGCACACAAAACACACTATCGCCTCTTATGGCAGCTTGGTTCCCGAATCTACTCATGTTGGCTTTTGGACTACTGCTTTACAGACAACTCGCCCCTAAATAATCATGCCCTATTTTTCGCAACAGTGTCTGGAACGTATTCGTCAACAAGTCTCGATTGTTGATGTCGTCAGCCCTTATGTACAATTAAAGCCATCAGGACACTATTTAAAGGGCCTCAGTCCTTTCTCTCATGAAAAAACACCTTCTTTTTTTGTCGATCCACAGAAAAACATTTTCAAATGCTTCAGCAGTGGTTATGCAGGTGACCTGTTTCGCTTTCTGGAACTAAAAGAACAATTAACATTTTCGGAAACGGTTGAATGGCTCTGTGACCGCTTTAATATTCCCGTAGAATATGCACACGCCACAAAGCAGAAAGCCTCATCCCCTTATGCGTCTAAAAAGATTCTTTTCGACATTTATACCCAAAGTGCAGCATTCTTTGAACGATGCTTCTGGGAAAAATCGGACATTTGCTCAAAGGTTCAAAATTATTGGGAACATGAACGCAAATTTAAATTAGATACGGCTAAAAGCTTTAATGTGGGTTTCGCACCTGTTGATCCTACTCTACTCTATAAACACTTACAAAAACAAGGATTTTCGCGCGAACAATTGGAACAAAGCGGTATTTTCTATAAATCAAAATCAGCTACGTATCCGCTCGTTTGCCGCTATCAAGGGCGTTTAATGTTACCGATTCACGATATCCAAGGACGTGTAATTGCTTTTTCAGGACGTTTGCTTCCTTTTCTTGATTTACCCAATGATCCTACTCGCGAAGCTAAATACGTCAATTCACCCGAAACACCTATTTTTGTTAAAGGTCGTGAGTTGTTTAATTTATTTCGAGCCCGTCAATCTATTGAACCCGTAACAACACATTTTTACTTGGTTGAAGGTCCATTGGATGTCATTCGCTGTTGGGAATGCGGTCTAAAAACAACCGTAGCACCTCAAGGAACCGGTTTAACCGAAGAACAGCTGAAAATTCTAAAACGTTACGACTTACCTATTATCGGACTATTTGATGGCGATAAAGCGGGAATAAAAGCCGGCATGCGTTTAATGGAGTTGGGAATTCCTCTCGAGTTATCCTTAAGTTACTACCTATTAGCAGATGGTGAAGATCCAGATACAAGCTTTTATAAAGATCCAGAACGTCTACAAACGTTAACGCAACAAACTTTACTACCTATCCCATTTTTCGCAAATGTTTTTTCTAAATTTAGCGAAGATAAAGAACAAATACGTCGTCAAGTGATTCAATTTACGTTTGACATTATGGCTCGCTGCAATTCTGCTGTTCTTCAATTTGAATTGCTAAAAGCCTTGTCGCAAGAATTAAGTATTCCGCCCAAAATTCTAGAAGAAGATTTTCGTCGTTTAGGCACAAAAGCTGTGCCTGAACAACCATCTGCAAAGCAAGTGATTAAAACAGAAGCTTTCACGCAATCCCTAGAAGGGCAATTGCTTTGTTTTCTTTTCCATACACCGCATTGGACACCGCAAATCCTACAGGTTCTTGCATTCGACTGGATTCACAATGATTCTCCAGAAGGTCAGTTGTTGCTAAAAATCATCAATGAATTTACAGAAAATGGGATTGAACCGCTGAATAACCGCGATCATTGGCAACTAACAACTCAAGAAGAAGAAATTTGGTGTCAAATCTTGGCAACGCCCTTAAATACTGAATCTGAACAAGAAACCTTAACCCTTCTATTACAACTCTTTTATAGGCGTTTTTTAAAAAAAATCATTTCTAACATTGACAAAGAAATCATAAAAAGTTCTAACATCAATGCAGAACTTGTAAAAAAATATCAAATGGAGCGAATCAAATATAAAAAGGAACTAGCTAGTGTTTCCACATCTATTTGTTTAAACGAACAATAACCTCAAAAAATTTCTCGAATGGTCATACAACGTAAAGTAAAAGTTATTAAAGCAAGCGAAATTTTAAATGAAAAAATTCGCCAGCTCATTGCGCTCGCTAAACAACAAGGCTTCTTAACAGTTCAAGATATTAATCGTCATTTGCCTGAAAGCGTCAAAAAAGCCGATGAAATCGAAAATGTCATCAATATTCTTGAAAATTTAGAAATCGATATTCTCGATAGTGAGGAAGCGGAATTACAACGTCAAAAAGAAGAAGCTGCAGAACAAGAAAAGAATGCAGAAGTTGCAGAGGAGAACTTAGAGGACCCTGTTCGCATGTATTTGAAGCAAATGGGGCAAGTACCACTGCTTTCTCGTGACCAAGAAGTTCAAATTTCTAAACGCATCGAAAAGGCAGAATACGCTGCGCAGGACAAGCTTTTTTCCGTTGCTTTATCGCTCAATTTTCAACGGGATTTAGCCAATAAGTTATTACGTCATGACGAACGTTTTGATCGCATTGTTGTCGACAAAAAGATTGAAAGTCGCGAAGATTATTATCAAGGCTTAGAAAGATTAATCGCCCAATGTGACTCCTTAGGTGATCAACTCAATAAAATTTGGCAAGAATATCTGGCTGCAAGCGACGAAGAATCTCGCACCAAGTTATTTGCACGTTATAAAAAATATGAAGCACAATTAAAACCTATTTTCAAAAAGTTCTGCTTTAAATTAAAAGTTTTTGAAGAGTTTTTAAATCAGTTTTCGCCGCTTATTCGCGAAATTGAAACGATTCACGACTGTCTCCATTCCGTTCAACGTAATGCTAACAGTGTAAAGTTTAAGACTATTGATGCGGATAAAATGAAGCAACGCTTGCACGAAATTGAATGCGAGTTGCGCTTAAAACCAGAAGAATTAATTGAAATTGTTCGTTCAGTACGCAAGCACATGAAGGAAGCGCATTTGGCAAAAACCGAAATGGTTGAATCCAATTTGCGTCTCGTGATTAGTATTGCGAAAAAATATACCAATCGTGGTTTGTCCTTCTTAGATCTCATTCAAGAAGGTAATATGGGATTGATGAAGGCTGTAGAAAAGTTCGAATATCGCCGAGGTTACAAATTCTCAACATACGCAACGTGGTGGATTCGTCAAGCCATTACGCGTTCTATCGCCGATCAAGCACGAACGATTCGCATTCCAG
This sequence comes from Opitutales bacterium, assembly GCA_046881885.1. GTDB lineage: Bacteria > Verrucomicrobiota > Verrucomicrobiia > Opitutales > UBA9783 > JBKSMP01. The sequence goes on along the minus strand of JBKSMP010000003.1, from coordinate 13,471 downwards.
TTCACATGATCGAAACCTTAAATAAGGTTATTCAGGTACAAAAACAACTTGTACAGGAATTAGGATACGACCCAACACCAGAAGAGGTTGCAGAGGAATTACAAGTTCCTGTAAGTCGCATTGAATCCATCATTAAGATGGCGCAACAACCGATTTCCTTGCAAAGCCCTGTAGGTGAAAGTGAGGACAGCTGTTTTGGAGATTTCATCGAAGATAAAAGCGCTGATAATCCTTCCGATACAACAGCTTATAACATGCTAAAGGAAAAATTCCTTGCAGTGTTAAATACTTTAACTGATCGCGAACGTAATGTTCTTTCGCTACGTTTTGGTTTAAATGATGGGTATAGCAGAACCTTGGAAGAAGTTGGAAAAACCTTCAATGTTACCCGTGAACGTATTCGTCAAATTGAGGCCAAGGCGCTCCGTAAAATGCGCCATCCAACGCGTTTGCGGCAGTTTAAAGGGTTCTTGGAAGGCGAAGTTGAACAATTGGATGTTGGTTTTGAAGTTTTCCAAAAACCGAATCGCAAACAAGAAAAAATGGAACTTATCTCTCAATTGCGTCAACTTGGCATTAAACCAGACGGTACATTTGAAGATTAAGTACCGTAATTAGCCTTTTAATTAGCGATGCACTTTCTTTTAAAAACGTATAGTTTGTTTTTTGTAGCAAGTGCACCACTTATTTACGTGGCTTTGTTTGTTGCAATGACGCCGCATTATACCCCACAACAACGCTGGGAATTATCAAGAAAAGCCTGCCATATCGCTCTCTTAATCCTTTTAATAACCGCATTTTTTGGAATAAAACTTCTAACCGAGTTAGATATTAATCTAGATGCTTTTCGTATTGCAGGCGGAATCGTCATTGGTCGCATGGGATTACAAATGTTAAAAAACGCTCCACAAACTTCGCAAACATTTTCCGAAACCATGCTTGTTGTACCTTTAGCGTTTCCTATGATTTCGGGCCCAGGAGCGATTTCATCCGTTCTCATTGCCCAAGCAAACGCTACAAATTCCATCGAATCATTTTGGGTATTTTTGGCACTTCTACTTATTATGGCAACTTTTTACAGCCTTTTCTTCGTCGCTGCCTGGTCTTCAAAATTTTTAAGCTACTACACCTTACTCATCTTATTTAAATTAAGTAGTATTATTCTTTTGGCACTTTCCGCCGACTTCATTATTCAAGGCATTCTCGGCTTCTGCGCATAAAAAAGCCTCCCATAAGGAAGGCTTAGAATGACACTTGCTAAAAATTTTAATTAACTAAAACCTGTTTTCTTTTAACTTTTAATAAACGCGAACGGCGCCTAATTTTACGTTGCAACTTATCTTGTAAGAGATCAATTGCCTTGTAAAGGTTTTCAGAATAAACAGCAACCACAAGCGCAGGGCCTTGGATTTCAATATAGCCTTTAGCCATAAATTCTCCTTGATCCTTCTTGTGTACATCTTGCACCAATTCTACGCGAACACGAATAATAGATGGCTCATGCAGAAACAATTTTGACATTTTTTCATTAACTGCATTTTTAATCGCATCCGTCAAAGACAAGTGCACTCCTGTAATTATGATAGACGACTCATTCATACGCCTTTATTGTACCTCTAATAAATATAAAAGCAATGTTTATTTTAATAAAAATTTCAGACAGCTAAAATTCAAACTATTTAAGAGCTCAGCCCCTACAAATTCCTTAATCCAAAATTTCAACTTGACGGCAAAAACGGGATCTTATAGAACTATTCTTTATGAAAAAAGGAGGATTACGAGCGTACATTATTTGGATGACGGGATCATTATTTTACCTTTACGAGTATTATGTACGTGTCGTTCCAAGTGTTATCGAAACAGAATTAGAAGCTAATTTCTTAGCAACCGCAACAGAAGTTGCAGCCGCAGTAGGCATGTATTTAATGGCCTATTCTCCTATGCAACTCGTTGTTGGACCTTTATTTGATACGTGCGGAAGTCGAAAATTATTTTTACCTGCAAGCCTTATCCTAACCTTTAGCTGTTTACTGCCTTTATTACCGACTGAAAGCTTGTTTTGCTTTGGCTTAGGACGCTTTTTAATGGGCTTTTCATCCGCTTTTGGTTTTGTTGGCGTCATGTATTTATGCACCATTTGGTTTCCTAAAAAACGCCTAGCTATGCTCTCTGGACTCACAACTGCGTTAGGCCTCATTGGAGCAATCGCCGCACAATCTTCCCTTTCGTGGATCAATTCGGCTTGTGGTTGGAAAAACATCTGGTGGTTTTCTTTTGGCTTTGGAATTTTTGTTACCTTTTTACTACTCATTTTTATTCCTAACAATCCAGATTGGGTACCCAAACCACGCGGAAAACACATTTGGATCCAATGTAAAGACAATCTCCTATGTGTCGCTAAAAAAGGACATTCCTGGACATTAGGACTATTAGGAGGGGCCCTTTTCATGCCTTTAGCTGTATTTGCAGATTTTTGGTCCATTCCTTACTTCACCAAAATTCATAATTTCACAAGTAACCAAGCTGTACAATTAACAGCTATCCTCTACTTAAGCTGGGCATTGGGAGCACCCATTTTAGGCTGGATTTCCGACACCTTTAAGGTAAGAAAATTGCCCTTGGTTATAAGCGGATTAGCAACAACAATACTGTTTCTTTGGCTCTTAGTATTAGAAAATGTTTCCTTTTTAGGGCTTGCTGTTTTATTAGGACTATTGGGCATTGCATCCAGTGGACAAGTCATCAGTTTTATCACTTGTGCAGAACTCAATCCACCGCGAGCAAATGCAAGTTCTATTGCCGTTGTTAATATGATCATTATGTGGTTTTGCGGTTTTGTACAATCCGGATCTGGGTGGATTATCGACCATTTTACCCCTATTTATTCTGCGAAAATAGCTTACCAAATCAGCTTGATGGTGATCGCACTTCTACTTTTAATAACAACATTTTTATTTTGGTTTACATTTCCTAAAAAGAAGAAAAATTTATAAAAAAAACCTGCAAACCGTATAGGTTTTGCAGGTTTTTCATTTAGGCTTATTTAAGCTATATTATCCTCTAATGCAATTTTTGATGCATCAATAAAATCAACATTCTGTAAGCAAGCACAATAAAATTTAGCGCCAGATTGAGGATCTTGTATGCATTCAGCTGGAACAAAAAGTGAATTGGTCTTCTTATTCTCTTGCGTCCAAAAACTTGTATTACAATAAACCACTTCACCTACTTCCAATTTTTCACGAAGTTCGGAATCGACCTCTTCCTTTTGTTCAAGATAATTAGCGCGACATTGATCTTCGTTTTGAACAAAAAGTATTTTTATGCGATTTTCCTTATCAATCATCAAATAACTTCCTACCGCATCTAATAAATAATATTCGCTTATATTATTTGTTTCTAAAAAGCTTCGGAAATAGGATTGAAAGGCCTCAGAATAAATCGCCAAAGGAAAGTCAGGATTCTGCTTAAGCGCAATTTGTATCGACTTTGTATTTTCAAAGAAATAACGCTCTTGAGATTGATGAACAAGATCTTGTATCACCTTCAAATCATGAACTTTTTCCTTAGAAATATACTTTTGAATATAATTCTCATTAAATGCCTGAATAACAAAATTTCGTCCCCGTTCTTCAGTAAACAATATTCTTTGAATATTTTCACCATCAACCTTTTGACAAAATTCAACACCATTCATCTGATCTGCCCCCAAATTATAATCCGCAATAATTGTGGAAATTTGAGAAAAACGGCTGCGATCATAAATCATTTTGTGCAATGAAAACATATTTAATTTCATTGCATAACAATTTGAACAAAACGTATCTTCTGGCTGGAAGAACTGTTCAAAATTTGGTTTTGGTTTCGATGCAATATAATCCAAAGCGTCTTGCGGCTTTGAAAACGTCTTAAGTTTGATGTGTTTTAAATGCCTTTCAAAGAAAAGTTCAAAGGTCTGTAAATAAATTTCACTATTATCAAGAAAAACGACTTCCGTTGGGAAGAAACATCCAGGTAAAATTTCCATCTTTATGCAAAAACCTCTTCTTTTGTGAAAAATCGCTCAATTTCTTTTTTAGCAGAAGCTTCACTATCGGAAGCATGAATCACATTACGTGACTTATCTACACCAAAATCTCCACGAATAGTTCCCTTAGGCGCAATCGAAGAATCCGTTGGTCCCATTAAATTTCGCGTTGTTGCAATAGCATCTTCTCCTTCTAAAACAAGCGCTAAAACAGGACATTCCTGCATATAACTTAAAATATTTGGGAAAAAGGGTTTGTCAGCCAAAAAATCATAATGATCACGCAAAATCGCTTCCGTAAGCGCTAACATTTTACAGGCAACAATGCGTAAACCTTTTTCTTGCAAGCGAGCAATAACAATACCCGCCACATTTTTTTGCATACAATCCGGCTTTAATAAAACAAGAGTTTTTTCAGTCATACCTTTTTGTACAAAGCCTCCCAGGTTTTGTCAAGCACCTCTTTATAAAGTTTTGAAAATAGTTTGTAAAAGCTTTAACGCTTCAAACTAGCTTGAACAAAATGAACAAACAACGGATTCGGTTGATGCGGTTTAGATTGAAATTCCGGATGATATTGCACACCAATAAACCAAGGATGTTCAGGAATTTCTACGGCCTCTGTTAATTGATAGTCCGGATGCTGCCCAGAAATAATCATACCTTTAGCTTCAAAGGCATCTTTATAATCTGTATTAAACTCATAACGATGACGATGACGCTCAAAAACCGTATCGCTTTGATAAACCGATTGTATCAAACTTCCAGTCTTTAGCAAACAAGGTGTTGCGCCTAATCGCATGTTACCACCTTTTCCAGATTGTCTTTTTTGCTGTTCCATCAAACTAATCACTGGATGCGTAGTTTGAGGATTCATTTCAGTACTATTAGCATCGACATAATCCAATACATGTCGCGCAAATTCGACAACAGCCAACTGCATACCTAAACAAATACCAAAGAAAGGAATTTTATTTTCACGCGCATAACGGATCGCCAACATCTTTCCCTCAATTCCGCGCGTACCAAACCCACCTGGCACTAAAATACCATTTAAGTCTTCTAAACAGGAAACATCGTTCGTATTTTCTAATTTTTCCGCATCTATCGTACGAATATGCACCTTACATTCATTTGCAATACCGGCATGAAAAAGCGCCTCGTAAATCGATTTATAAGCATCTTGGAGATCGGTATATTTTCCAACTACACCAATCGTAGTTTCCGTCTTCGGATTTAAAATTCTCCGAACCACATCTTCCCAAATGTCTAAAGGCTTATCTTCAAAAGGTAGACCTAATTTCGCCAACACAAGCGCATCTAAATGTTCGCGATGCAAGCAAAGCGGCAATTCATAAATAGAATGTTCCACATCGCGTTCTTCAATAACAGCCGACTTTGGAACATTACAAAACAAACTCAACTTTTCACGAATGGAATCATCCATAGGAACTTCCGTTCGACAAATTAAGATGTCCGGCTGAATACCGATTTCACGCAATTTAGCCACACTCTGTTGCGAAGGCTTACTCTTTAATTCCGAAGATGCCTTCAAAAATGGTAACAAGGTCACATGAATAAACAGAACGTTTTCATGTCCTAATTCAAGTGCAATTTGACGTAAGGCTTCTAAAAACGGAAGCCCTTCAATATCTCCAGCAACCCCCCCTATTTCCGTAATTAAGATATCCGTATCCGCATTAGCACCTGCAAAAATACGCTCTTTAATCTCATTTGTAACATGTGGAATCACTTGTACGGTATTACCCAAATAATCGCCATTACGCTCCTTCTGCAAAATCGTTTCGTAAATTTTTCCTGAAGAAACACTATTTTTACGCGAAAGTTCAACATGCGTAAACCGTTCATAATGTCCCAAGTCTAAGTCCGTTTCGGCCCCATCTTTGAGTACATAAACTTCACCATGCTGGCAAGGATTCATCGTTCCTGGATCTACATTTAAGTAAGGATCCATTTTCTGCAAACCAACCTTAAAACCTTGATTTTCTAAAAGTGCACCTAAAGAAGCCGCTGTTAACCCCTTTCCTAAAGAGGACACTACCCCACCCGTTATAAAAATTAGTTTCATTAAAAAACCTACCTTTAATATGTTTTAATTTTCTTAATAAGTTTTAGTAAAACAGTTTCAAACTTAAGCGCAAGCCCGGAAATAGTTTTTCTAGACTATTTTTATAACCACTTTCAAAGCCATCACCCAAACTTCAAGGAGCTATCTACCCTATAATTTTAAAAGTTTTGCTAATTACCAACTCTTAAAACCTAATTTCTTTTTCAGGTAACCACTTATGAAGAATGGACGGAATTTTTACAACACCCTTGCCATCGTAATTATTTTCTAAAATGGCAGCTAGGATACGCGGAACAGCCAAACCGGAACCGTTCAATGTATGGACAAATTTCAAGCTACCATCTTTGTCACGAAAACGAATATTGGCACGGCGCGCTTGGAAATCCGTAAAACAGCTACAACTGGACACTTCCAACCAACGTTTTTGTCCTGCCGACCAAACTTCCAAATCATATTGTTTGGCATGCGGGAAGCCCATATCGCCCGTACAAATTGCTAAAACACGATATGGCAATTCCAATTTTTGAATCAAACCTTCTGCATCCTTTCGCAAAAGATCGAGCGCTTCCATGCTTTTTTCTGGATGTACCCACTGAACCAACTCAACTTTATCAAATTGATGTAAGCGATTCAAGCCACGAACATCTTTTCCCCAACTACCTGCCTCACGGCGAAAACAAGCTGAATAAGCACAATATTTTTGGGGCAAATCTACTTCCGAAAAGATTTCATCACGAAAATAATTCGTAATCGGCACTTCGGCTGTCGGAATCAAATAACCTTCATCCGTTGCGTACATCATGCCTTCCTTATCTGGCAATTGTCCTGTTGCCGTTGCACTTGCCGCATTAACCAAAAGCGGCGTCAAAAGCTCCATATAGCCATTTTTGTGAGCTTCCTCGAGGAAAAAAGCTACCAATGCGCGTACTAATCGTGCTACAGGACCTGCATAAAATGGAAAGCCAGCTCCCATAACTTTTGTACCACGCGTAAAATCTAACCATTTTTGAAAATTAGGAATTTCATAATGCGGACAAGCAGTATCCAATGGCGCAGTTGAAGGTTGCCACTGATAAAGCTCTACATTATCTTGAGGCGTTTGGCCTACAGGTACAGAAACATCTGGAATGTTAGGAATCGCCAACCACTCTTTTTGAAATACTTGCTCGGCATTTTTATGCACCTCTTCCAACTGTTTTACTTGCTCCGACAAGGCCTTTAATTCTTGAATAGCCTTACGAAAATCTTCAGATTTTTTATCGAGCTGAGCCATGGATTTATTGGCTGCCTGCTGTTGAGCTCGAGCCGCTTCGAAAGCTTTCAAACAAGCAATACGTTCCTGATCCAATTGACGAACTTTTTCTAAATCACAAGCAAAATGCTTCTTTGAAATCCCACGCTGAATTTCATCAAATGCCACACGAAAATAATGAATATCTAACATAAAAAATGGTGCTTAAGAGGGGACTCGAACCCCCACGCCTCTCGGCACACGCCCCTCAAACGTGTGTGTCTACCATTCCACCACCTAAGCGTATTAATTTCCTTTAAGTAAAAACACTTTTCTTCCAAATGCAATTATAAAGTAAAAAAATTTGTAATAAATTTCAAAACTTGCTGCCCGCAATAAAAACATCACTTATTTTTCGTTTAATCCCATTTTGATATCTGTTATTTTATATGCATATGACAAATCCTGTTCTTCAAATATTATTTTTTCATTGGAACTTATTGGCTTTATAACATTCTCACCTCTTGCTTTTTTCGCATCATCCTCATAAGAATCACGACATTTCAATAAAGAAGCACAAAAATACTCCCCATTTTGCCGTAAATAATATAAAGTTTTAAATGCACGATAAAATAAACCAGGAAATGAATCATACGAATCCACATTTATTATAATTTTTTCTGAAGGAACCATCATGGAAAACATAGGACATGGAAGAGCAATTGTATTTGAAACAATTATATGATATATAGATTTAAACCCATCTTCATTTTCAATAAATTCAACACCCCTTGTTTGACGTAATACATCAGAACAAATCTGTGTAGATACATATCGTAAAAGTGCACTACTTAAGGGGGTTTTGGCTATATCATGATCTTTTCCATCACCCATCATATATATAAATTTATCTTGTTTTAAAAATTCATCTTCAACTTCTGTATAATAAGAAGTTTTGTAATAACATGTCATTTCTTGTCCACCATAATAACTTTTATTAAAATTACTTAATACATTTATTTCTTGTTCTTTATTTTCAGCAACTAATGCCTTTATAGATTCCAAATAAGATCCCATTATTTTATCAAGATTAAACATATCATTTACTACAAAACTACCTTCTTGCTTGTACTTAGCCGTTTTTGTATATATTTGTAATATTTTTTCTTTAGGTAATGTTTCTTTTTCTTGCTTTAAAAAATTTACGTATATAACTGCATTTTTATTTCTTAAAGAAATATCTTTTATTTGCGATTCCAGTCTTTCAAAAGTTTCCTTCATTAAAGGCATCTTTTTACAAAAAAATGTCTCATTAAACACAACAAAATTTAAAAAATTTTTATTTTCATTAAGCTTTTCCTGTAAAGATTTAAATACTTGCTCAAGAGAATTTTCACTTATCATACCGTAATCATTTAAAGAAATACAATCTTCTGCAATTCTTTCGATTTTAACAATGTGTATATCTTCATAAGTTGCTTGTAATATTTCATTTAACAACTTTAATAACAATTTTTGATCTTGCTTTTCTTGTTTTAATAATCCTTCAAATGATGCATCATGCTGAACTTGAGAAATTTGATCATAAATTTCATCTATTGGATTAGCTTCGACAAATGGTTTAACCAAACAAAATGAAATAAAAAAACAACTTATTACAATTTTTCTTTTTTTCATAAAAGCTTACAGTATCAAAATCATCTAATAGTCTCAAGGGAAAAATCACTTTAAACTGCAAGTTCAACCGTGAAGAGCAACACGGGAAGTAAAAAATTGCGAAAAGCAGAAAGAGATGAGAAGCTAGCCAACAAGCGTCGAAAGTGTTCAAAAGTGTCTAAAATCAGCCAAAAGACCTGGGGAAAGGTGTTCGGATTGCTCAAAATTTTAGTCCGGAACAGATTGCGAGCATTGTAAACATCAGTCACGAAAGCATTTATCGCAGAATTTATGCGGAAATTCGAGCGGGAGCATTCGCTTAATAAGGGAACTTTTTGAAAAAGCTTCCCTTAACCACTCAAAAACTTTTATTTATTGCACAATAGTATTGTGCAATAAATAAAAGTTTTAAGGGAGTTTGACGGATTTTTTACAAAAAATCTCTCAATTCAAACTTGTCCAGATCTTAGCTCTAGAGCGGGATTCGGCCACTGGGAATGGGATACGTTCGAGCTTGTTCGTGGGCAAAATTATCTCGTGACATTAGTCAAACGAAAAACTCGGTTTCTCGCCACAAAACTTATTCCTAACAAAAAACCCGAAACCATTCGAAACGCTATTTCATCGGCATTTGAACCATTTCCTCAGGCCGTAAAATCCATTACACTTGACAATGGCACCGAATTCGCCGACCATAAAACCATCGCAAGCCCCTTGAATGCAATGATGTATTTTGCCCATCCGCATTGCCCTTGGAAATGCGGAATTGGTTCCAAAAAACTTTCAAATGGCCAACGGCCATTGACTCCCTCAAGGCCGCACCTTGCAATATTTTTCTAAAAAAAACAAAGCAAATTACACACAAGCATATCTCGCCGATTGCCGCCAAAAATCTAGAAAATTCTTGGGCTTCGCATTACATTCTGAGTGGTTCTTTTTTGAGCTTAGAGCTTGCACTTCAGACTTGAATCGGCTTGGGAGAAAAATTGTATGAATATAGCATAAGCAGAAAAGATAATAACTTAGGTTATTGTCCTGAAAACCGCACCTGGGCCTCTCTAAAAGAACAAGCAAACAACAAAAGAAATAATGTTTTGCTACAAGTTAATGGCGTAAAATATACTATTACTCAGTTCGCAGAAAGATTTCATCTAAATGCAAAGAAAATTTACGCTCAACTCTACAGAACAAAATCTAAAGAAAACCCAAATCAAATGGAACTCTTTGGATAATGGTTGTATTCTCTTTTTGTTGTTTTTAGCTCAAAATATATCTGTTTTTAACTTAAAAGCTGGACATTTGTAAAAAATCCAACTAATAAAAAGTCATGCATATTGTTGACATTTCAATTATAGTAGCCTTTCTTATTGCAACGCTGTATATAGGCTTTAATTCCGGAAAAAAGATTAAAACATTCAGTGATTATGCAATTGGCAACAGGAAATTTTCTGATTTCGCTATTTTTTGTACTCTAGCAGCAACTGCGATTGGAGGAAGTACATTAATTGGTGGAGTTGGAAATGCTTGTAAAATCGGTGTAACACAACTTTTAGCCTTGCTTGGTATGCTTATTAATTTTCTTGTTATAGGTACTTTTTTAACAAAACGATTAAGTGATTATTATGGCAGTTATTCTTTAGGGGATATCTTTTATAAATCTCATGGAATAACTGGTAAAGTATTAGCAGGAACGATAGGTTTTATTTATGAAATTTTTAATATTAGTGTACAATTTATGGCTATGGGAATGGCCATTAGTACATTAACAAGACTTTCTTATTCAACAAGTCTTTTAATTTCTGCTTGTATTATTCTTATTTATACAGGACGAGGTGGTATACGAGCAGTTACATTTACAGATGTTTTGCAATTTATTGCATTTTTTTTAATAATCCCGATACTTTTTATTGTTACGCTTGGAAAAATCGGAGGTTTTAATGCTTTATTAGAACAATTACCTAAATCCCATATAAGTATTTCTGGAGAAAACCTACATCGCTATTCATTTTTAATCCTACCATTAATGTTATCTACATTTACCCCTATTCATATACAGCGTTTATTAATGACAAAAAATCATAAACAAGGAACAAAAATTTATTACAATCTTTTTTGGGTTTATTTGTTTATGGCTGTTATGATTGTAGGTTTAGGTTTGGTTGCCAAAGTTTTATTACCAACGTTACAAAAAACAGATCATACCTTATTCGTTTTAATTTCAGAATACTTACCAGTTGGTGTTTTAGGTCTAGCCATAGTAGGCGTTTTAGCTGTATTAATGTCTTCTGCTGATTCCATTTTAAATAATGGTAGCGTGATATTAGTAAATGACATTATAATCCCTTACAACAGATACATAAAAAAGAAAGAATTATCTGAAAAAGAAAAATTAAAGTGGGTACGGATAGCATCAATATTCATAGGTGTTTCAGCAATTGCTTTTGCAAATCAACGTGTAGGTTTATTTGAAACAAGAATCTTAACACGTACTTTATGGATGTCTATAATATTAGCTCCTTTATATTTCCTTATTTTTAATGTAAAAATATCTACAAAAGGCTTATTCGTAAGTGCAATTGTAGGACTTACTACCAGCATTTTATGGAATATAAATCTAAAACCAATTACCAATGTTGATGGTTTACTTCCTGGGTTTTTCGCAAACGTAATGACGGTACTTTTCTTTTATTTCTTGGGAGGTCGGCAGAAAGTATTTTCGAAGGAAGAGTTGAAACGAATGTGTCAAGCAGAAGAGGTACAAGTCAAGCAACAGCCAAGCATACGTGATTTACAAATGCGAAATAATATATTTTTAGGATTATGTCTTGTATTTTTGCAATTGATGCCGCTTGTATTTGAAGCAGGATCATTAACGTATTCAAAATTAATACTGACCCTTATAAATGGCACAATGGCTATACTACTCATTTTTGGAGGATCTTTAGAATTATTTGCCGAAGAAAAACGGTTTCAGTGGCTCAAATTAACGACCTTGTTTTTTTGTTTGCCAGTTTCTTCAACTTATCTTTTATTAACGTCTCAAGAAAACGGACTACATATATTAACCTTAGTATTGTCATTCGTTGTAATGCTCTTAAGTATTGAAGAAAAATATGAAAAGAAAATAATTATTACCTGTTGCTTAGCAATATTCACAATACTTCTCTTTTATCAAAAAAATAATTGTATTTTGTATTGGCCAGAAACTTTTTCTTGGCAACATAGTTCTTATGTATTTGGGTATGTGGCTATTTTATTTTTATTACGGTCTTGTTCGAAAACAGTGCGCAAAGAAAAAGAATTACTTGCTTACCGCGAACGCTACCTAATGGCACGGAGTTTATCGCATGATTTAATGTCACCTCTGATGGCCTTTCACATGCTTGTTGGAAATAAAAAGAAAATAGAATTGGATGAAAAAGAAAGCCAGCTCCTCAAAAATATTGCCAATGAAATGGGCAATTATATCGATGACTTTGTTGTCGGAGGATTAAAAGATCATGCTCACCTAAGACTCGAAGATCTAAACCAATGCGTCCTCAGCTGCATCGAAAAACAAACGATTTTGCAACCTAACTTCGATATTCAATTGCAGGCGAAAGGGACGTTTTTTGCACGCGTAGATGCTGTACTATTGCGCAGAATCATCAATAACCTCGTCAACGTTTGCCGGCATGCGTTACCGAACGGTTGCAACACGATCGTAATTGCCATCGACAACGATCCGATCGGCAATACCCAAATCCTGCTGCAAGCTGCCAATAGTGGTTTTTCCGCAAAAGCCCTCAACAGTATGTTTATCGAGGATCAGAAATTGGGTGACGAAGTCGAACTCGGCATCAGCTTCCCTGAATTCCAGGATATCGTCGCTAAATGGCACGGCAAGTTGGAGCTCATTTCCCAAGACGGCAATGCCATCATTCAAATCCTTCTCCCAAGCAAAGATCACGATAAGCTGATCCAAAAAGCTTAATCCTTTGTATTCATAGCCTTATAAAACACTAAACCTGCTTCCAATGGCAGGTTTAAGGTGTTGTTTTTTAAACATTATGGTAGCTTAAATTCATCAAATTATGTTTTTATCTGATGGTGAAATCTGGATTTACCCCAATTTATATGTCGCAAATACCCTTTGTTTAGGTTTATGCTTATTATTTAAATATAGATAAAAGACTGTTCTTAAATTTTTTATGATATTGCAAAATTTTCTCAAGATTTTAGCAAAAATGCCGATAGTATAAACTATAGAGCGAGAAATATTTTATGAAAAACAAAATAATTCTAGTATTAAGTGGCCTAATAGCGGTAAATACCGTATTAGGAAATATTGGAGGAGAAGAAGATGTGTTTGAGACCAAAGAAGACGTATTTGGATCGAACGAAGCTCAACTGGTACATCAAGAAACGGCAACAACTAACAATGAAGTAAAAGAGAAACCTACAATAGCAAACGAAGAATTAAAAGTAC
>JBKSMP010000002.1:0-13983 GCA_046881885.1 Opitutales bacterium | reverse complement strand
TGAATAAAAGAAAACGCATAAAAGGATTGAAAAACAAAAGTGAGTAGGATAAAAGTAAAATATGAAAAAAACCCTACTCAAGAAGAAGTATTTACGAAGGATCAGCGGAGTCAAGCAAGAAAAGTTTGAAAAATGTGTGAGTAGACTAAAATTAGCTTGGCGAGCGGCGCAGAAGTGAAAGGCAGTTACGGATCCGTCCATATGGAGTTGGGGAATTGCGGGAACATTTGTTATTGTTGTTAATGTATTATCGGACATATACGACACATTTGTTTTTGGCGCAAATTTTCAAGGTAGATGAAACAACAATTTGCCGGGCGACAAAGCGAATTGCGCCGCTTGCAGAGCGGGTTTTAAAGATAAAACCGGAGCGTTTATTAAGCGAAAATGACCTGCAGCTGCTGATTGTAGACGCCACCGAACAACGGATCGAGCGGCCAAAAAATCAGCGCGATTATTACTCTGGCAAGGCCCATGCGTGTACGATTAAAACAGAAGTTATCATCGCCCCAAATTGGCGAATTTTACGCGTATCTAAACCATACGAGGGTCGTGTTCATGACTTCGAAATTCGTAAAACAGAAGGGCCATTGCCGGCCGTTCCGATTTTGGCGGACTCCGGCTATCAAGGCCTCCAAAACGAACATACAGCTGCGGTAATTTTACAGAAGAAAAAACCGAAAAATGGCTCTCTATCTGCTTCCGAGCAAGCTCGCAATACCAAACTTGCGCGCTGCCGGATCGCTATTGAACACACCTTCGCGCACCTCAAAAAATGGAACATCCTGGCCGCGCGTTACCGCGGCCACTTCTCTAACTATCCCCAAATTTTTCAAACTATCGCGGGGATTTATAACCTCTCGCTCGCTGGATAGCCCAAACACAACTATCGGATGTTTTAAGTATTTCATGTCCTCTCACTTTTGCAGGACGTCTAGTTAATAAAAAAGTCAATTTGTAAGGAATAAATATTATTTTTCAAGATTTTGCAGAAGGTTTATTTTTAAGTCTCATGTTAAGCTATTGCAAAAATCTCCTCAAGTTTTTTTCAAAAATGCCGATACTATAAAATATAAAGGAAGATAAAGTTTATGAAAAACAAAATAATTTTAATATTAAGCGGCCTAATAGTGGCAAACACTGTATTAGGAGACGTTGGAGGAGAAGAAGATGTGTTTGAGACCAAAGAAGACGTATTTGGATCGAACGAAGCCCAACAGGTATATCAAGAAGCGACAACAGTTAATGAGGAGGTAAAAGAGGAGACTATCCTAGCGAACGAAGAATTAAAAGTACAAGTGATTCCTGATTTGAATGCTTTTCAGGAAAGAAATGGTTTTGTGATTCAAAAAGGTATGGATCAGTATGTTATAGAATATCTTATTTGGGATAAAAAAGAATTGGATAGAATTCTTGAAAAGCTTAAACCGTTGTATACCGATAAAGCTAAAAAACTAGGTAAAAAACCTATTGTTTTTAAAAAATATCAAGCGTTTGTGGGAGTACCTATAGAAGAAACTGATGAATTTTCTATCGAAAGTTTGTGGGTAGGTGAGCGTAGGGGTTTATCTAGATTTGATGAAGAATATAAAGATCTTAGTAAATACGGTAAACCTATTATTTTTAGTCATTTAACAGTGTCTTATGTAGAAAAAATTAAAATTGAGAAAAACTATGATTTAAGCAATTGTAAAATTCTTCATCTCGAATGCTCTCAGCGTATAAACACTTTGGATGAGTATTTAAAGTTTACTAAATTGGGTATTGAAAATCTACATATGGATGTAGATATTTATTTGGAATTGCATTCTGAAAAAGAACTCAAGGAATTGTTATACAAGTGTATTCGGGATAAGCGTGTAGGAAGGATAGATATTTGCTATAATCAAAATGAATTTTACAGAGAAAATATGATTCCAGTTCCAATAGAATATGCATCTTGTTTAAAAGTTTGGGGGACGCCTATTGTTAATCCTCAAAGCGCTGAAGATAATCTTTTTTTGTTTAAACGAGACCTTAAAGGATGGAAAAGTGGGTCAATTTATCTTGAAGACATAACTTGCGATGTTTTGTTTTTGGGCGAAACAAAAGGAATTGGAAAAAATGTTTCTTGTAAAAATATTATCTGTGATGGAAAAATAGGTGTAGATATTGATGCATTGACTGAAATAAAGAATTTGGAAGCTTTTTGGCTTTCAGCTTCTTTCAGTGAACTTTATAAGCATAAAAAGGAAATATTTGAAGATGTAATACAACCATTTGCTTATCTGAATATTCCTGTACGATTTTATAATAAAGTAATAGTTGAATCATTGTTAAAAAACTATGTAGCATACATAGAAGAAAAGGATATTGTTTATTTATCGGGATATGTAAATTTGAAAAATAAACCCGATGAACTTTCAGATGAAGAATGGAAACAAGTTCTGGTTTTAAAACAAAAGGTTAAAGAAATTATTAATATAACTAAAAATGAAATAAAAATGGAAATAAAATGAAAAACAAAATAATTTTAATATTAAGCGGCCTAATAGTGGCAAACACTGTATTGGGAAACGTTGGAGGTGAAGAAGATGTGTTTGAAACAAAAGACGTATTTGGATCGAACGAAGCCCAACAGGTATATCAAGAAGCGACAACAGTTAATGAGGAGGTAAAAGAGGAGACTATCCTAACGAACGATGGGTTAAAAGTACAAGTGATTCCTGATTTGAATGCTTTGTGGGGAAGAAATGGTTTTGTGATAAAAAAAGGCATGGACCAGTATATTCTTGAGGATTATATTTATTTTAGAGATTATATTATAGGTCATCGGCAAGAAAATCTTAGTGGAGTTCTTGAAAAACTTAGACCATTGTATACAGATAAAGCTAAAAAACTAGGTAAAAAACCTATCATTATTAAATATCAAATATTTAGTAGTCCCAGGGAAATGCCTATAAAGGAAACAGATGAATTTTCTATTGAAGGTTTTATAGTGTGGGAATGTTGTGATACAGGTGTGTTTGGAGCCTTTTATAATACATTAAGCAAGTTCGGTAAACCTATTGTTTTTAAGAATGTAAATGTAGCTTATAAGGACGCAATTGAAAGAAACTATGATTTAAGCAATTGTCAAATAGATGGTTATTATGCAGATGTTAATTCTTTTGATGACTATTTAAAATTTGCCAAATTGGATATTGAAAATTTATGGATACGACCTATAAGTATTTATTTGCAGAAGACTTCACAAAAAGAACTGAAGGAACAATTATATCTATACACACGCGATAAACGAGTTAAGAACATAAATCTTTCTTATTCTTGGGGCAATGATTATGTAGACTATATGATTCCGGTTCCAATAGAATATGTTTCTTGTTTGAAAAATGGGCCTTGTAATACCGCCCCTATTATTAATCCTCAAAATGCTGAAGATAATTTGTTCCTTTTTAAATGGAGACCGGCCATGAACAATGTAACTTGTAATACTTTACTTTGCGAGACTTTAAAAGAAGTTGGTAAAAATGTTTCTTGTAAGAATATTGTTTTTTTGAGAGGTGGTATGGAAATGCTTGATTGGTTGGATAAAATAAATGATTTAGAAACTGTTTGGGTTGGGGTTTCTCCATATGAACTTGAGGATAAAGAGATAAGAAAAGAGATAAAAGAAATAAGAAAACAATTAGTTAGTAGAAAGATTTCTTTAGTGCTTTATGATGATGAAAAATTGGATAAATTATTTGATGGTTACACTGAATATATAGACGCTAAAGATATTGAGTACCTGTCCGGATACGTAAATGTAAAAAATAAACCCGATGAACTTTCAGATGAAGAATGGGATCAAGTACTGGTTTTAAAACAAAAAGTTAAAGAAATTATTAATATAACTAAAAATGAAATAAAATTGGAAATAAAATGAAAAACAAAATAATTTTAATATTAAGCGGCCTAATAGTGGCAAATACCGTATTAGGAGACGTTGGAGGTGAAGAAGATGTGTTTGAAACAAAAGACGTATTTGGATCGAACGAAGCCCAACTGGTACATCAAGAAACGACAACAACTAACAAGGAAATAAAAAAGGAACCTACCATAGCGAACGAAGAATTAAAAGTACAAGTGATTCCTTATGGGGATGCTTTTCAGGAAAGAAATGGTTTTGTGATTCAAAAAGGTATGGATCAGTATATCATAGAATATCATGTTTGGGATAAAAAAGAATTGGATAGAACTCTTGAAAAGCTTAGACCGTTGTATACCGATAAAGCTAAAAAACTAGGTAAAAAGCCTATTGTTTTTAAGCAGCTAATCGTTTATAACCTATGCGATATATCTACAGAAGAAAGTGATGAATTTTCTATTGAAAGTTTTTTCGTTTTTCAATACTGTGATGATACAGATGAGTTTGGTAAATTTTATAATGCGTTAATTAAATACAATAAACCTATTGTTTTTGAATATGTGAAAGCAACTTATAAAGATGAAATTGAAAAAAACTATGATCTAAGTAATTGCAAAATAAATGGTTATTTTGATTTTGTTTTTTCTTTTGAAGAATACTTGAAACTTAAAGAATTGGGTATTGAAAATTTAAAGATTTTGTATGCAACAATTAAATTTAAGCCTTTTTCGGAACAAAATTTAAAGAAAAAATTAAAGTTGTTTCTAAAATATATAGACGCCGGATCAAGAGAAGAAATAAAGAAAGGGGCGGAATTACTTTCGAGGTTGTTAAATAAATACGTAGTTGAAAGTGAGACAACGAATTCATTTTTATTCGAGTTTTTTGAAGAAATTTTAGAAGAGGACTGTGATTTGTATAAACACGGCGACTGGGATAGTTATTTACACAACGCAATACGAGACCTTATACAGCACATAGAAGAAGCAGAAAAATTTCCAATTACAGATGAAAAAGAACTAAGAAAACAATTATATGCCTATACGCGTGATAACCATATAGAAAATATAAGCATTGAAAACCTTTGTCTTTCAAATAATTATGAAAAAGGAACAGTTTCTATTCCAATAGAATATGCATCTTGTTTGGAATTGGATTATAAACAACTTATCAATCCTAAAAATACCGAAGCTATTTTATTTGTTCCTAAAGAGATTGTTATGATGGAAAATGTAACTTGTGATACCTTATGTTGCGGTGAGCTAAAGGGGGATATTGGCAAAAATGTTTCTTGTAAAACTATTATTTGTTTAGATTATGGTCTGTCCCTAAACTCTCTTATTGATTACTTAGTTGAAACAAAAAATAAAATAAAAAATCTGGAAACTGTTTATATTGGTGTTGATTCAAAAAATTTTGATAAATTTCAAAAAGGAATTGATGTAGATGAAGATGATAAAAAATTAATAAAACGTTTGAAAGAGGAAAACATCTCCTTGCACTTTTATGATAGAGAAAAATTGGACAAAGGAGATGACTATGAAGACCATATAGAAACCAAGAATATTATGCATCTGTCTGGCTATGTAAATGTAAAAAATAAACCCGATGAACTTTCAGATGAAGAATGGGATCAAGTACTGGTTTTAAAACAAAAAGTTAAAGAAATTATTAATGCGGTTCAGACTGATGGTATATATAAATAATTCGCTCAGCAAGCTTGAAACCTTTTTCACATTTGGCTTGCGTAAATAAAGTCTTTTGTGAAAGATGAAAAGTGGCATGGAAGACAACTTCTCGTTTAATATTACTGCGAAAGCAAATGAAGGAAGAGCTCATTGTGGTGAGATTCGAACACCTCACGGAATTGTTGAGACACCTAATTTCATTTTTTGTGCAACACATGGAGCCATTAAGGGATGTACGATGGAACAAATGCGTTCTATTGGGGCACAATTTGTTTTAGGAAATACCTATCATTTATGGCTGCAGCCAGGTCCAGATGTTGTTGAAAAACACGGGGGGTTGCAACGATTTACAGGCTGGAATGGACCTATGTTAACCGATTCAGGTGGCTTCCAAATCTTCAGTTTAGGTCATGGTGGGGTAGTTGATGAAATCAAAGGTAAAAAAGACCGTTCTTCACGCCCAAAATCTTTATTAAAAATAACTGAAGAAGGAGCTTTGTTTCGATCCTATTCCAATGGCGGTCTTTGTTTTTTAACACCTGAACGTTCCATACAAATTCAGCAAAAATTAGGCGCCGATTTCATTTTGCCTTTAGATGAATGTACACCATTCCATATGGAAAAACATCAAACGAATGCCTCTATGTTGCGCAGTCATCGTTGGGAACAGAGAAGTGTAAATCAATTCTTTGCCAATTATAACACGCGTCAACGGCTTTATGGAATTGTTCAGGGAGGTATTTACGAAGATCTAAGACAAGAAAGTGCAGATTTTGTAAATAATCAACCTTTCTTTGGACAAGCGATTGGCGGAAGCTTAGGAGGTGACAAGGATCAAATGTATGTTGTTGTTGACCTAACCATGCGGTATTTAGCCCAAAATCGTCCAACCCATTTGTTAGGCATTGGGGGTTTACGTGATATTTTGGAGGGGGTACAATCCGGTGTTGATACCTTTGATTGTGTTCATCCAACACGTATTGCGCGACATGGATGTGCCTTAATTTCAAAGCCTGAAGCAGATTTTGCCAAAGAACATATTAATTTGAAAAATAAAGCCTATCGCGAAGACCTCAACCCTATTGATGATCAATGCGATTGCTATACTTGTCGTAATTTTTCACGTGCTTATCTTCATCATTTATTCAAAGCAAAAGAAAGTACAGGTGGTCTGCTTTTAACCATACATAATGCACGTTTTATGGTGCGTTGGATGGAAGCCATCCGTTCAGCAATTCGCGAAAATCGTTGGGAAGCGTTTTACAAACAACATCGTTCGCTTTAAATTGGTAATGCCATAGGGGAATATTTTCTAAAATCTTCTAACTTTTTAGAAAAACTGCTTGTCGAACAAGGTCTTTTGTGAGAAAATTCTAAACATGGATACGTGGCCCATTGGATGTGTTTTGTTGGTTCTATTTGTTTTTGGAAGTTGTATAGGAAGTTTTCTTTCGGTTTGTATTGAACGTTGGCCTAAAGAACAGTCTGTTGTACATCCCGCCTCCTATTGTCTCCATTGTCAGAAAAAAATCCCCTGGTATTTAAACATTCCTGTTTTAGCTTGGTTGTTTCTAAAGGGAAAAACTGCTTGTTGTGAAAAAAAGATCCCTATTCGATATTTTTTTTCAGAACTGTTTGTTGGGCTACTGGCTATTGTAATTTATTGGTTTCATAAAGATTTATTTTGGCCCTATTTTAGTCTGTTGTGCTTGCTTTGGGTTGCTTTTTGGACCGATTTAGACACAATGCTTATACCCGACGAAATTACTTTATTGGGTATTGTTATGGGCATTTTAATGAGTTATTTTTTTCCGAAATTGCATGCAGAGTGCGACACATTTCAGAGCATGCTAACAAGCATTCAAGGCGTTTGTTGGGGCATGGGCGGTTTGGTTTGCTTTATCAGTTTTGTAGAGTTTTTTCTAAAAAAAGAGGCTATGGGCTTTGGCGATATCAAACTGGTTGGATGTATTGGTGCTTTTTGTGGTTGGAAAGGGTGCTTGTTTAGTATTTTAGCAGGAGCCGTTATTGGAACCCTTGTTGTATTTACTTGGGGATTTATTCAGTGGATTTTACAAAAAAAAACATTAGCTATTCGCGACAAATGTGTTCCGTTTGGTCCCTTTCTCTCAATCGCTGTGGTGTTTTATATCTTCTTTGGATGGAATTTTTGAAAAAATGTCCCTATAAAAGCTTTAAAAATGTGTATTTACAGAAAATACAGCCTAGAAGGATCTTAAAACGAACCATAAGTGTTTTTGCAGGATTTATGCGATATTTCAGATTTTTTATTACAGTTTTTATGAAGCATTTGGCAGTTTTTTTTGAAATAAAGCAAATAAAAGGTTGGCAAAACAAAATCTTTATGCATGATAGAACACTAATAAGTTTTTGAGTCGCAAGGAAAAGGAAACGAAATGTCACAAGATATTACCCCTTCTTATGGAACTGTAAGCAATGTTTTTGAAACGCAATCTTCGGCAAGTCGTCGATACGCCTATTGGCGGTTTAGATTGACGTATGCGCTTATTGTGGGATACGCCGCTTTTTACATGGTACGTCAGAATTTCGTAGTTGCTAAAGCTTCTGATAAATTCCCTTTTAGTATGGAAGTTATTGGTTGGGCTTTTACTGCATTTACGCTTATTTATGGAACATTTAAATTCATTGCAGGTGCGCTTTGCGACCGTTCTAGTGCACGCCTATTTATGCCTATTGGGTTAGCATTTGCATCCATTACAAGCCTTATTGCAGGTTGCTGCAATTCCGCATTCTTATTTGGATCTGTCTACGCCATTAATGCTTGTTTTCAATCGATGGGTTGGCCTTCAGTTTCTCGAACGCTTACACAGTGGTTTGGGCCAAGACAGCTCGGTACGCGCTGGGGAATCGTCAATGCTTCTCACCAAATCGGTGCTATTATTATCTTAATGGGTGGTGCTTGGCTTTTAGCACATTATAATTGGCGTTATTTATTCATTGTCCCAGGTTGCATTTGTTTATTACTTTCAATTTGGTTGTGGGATCGTTTACGTGATACGCCCGAATCGATTGGCTTGCCTTCTGTTGAAGAATTTGAAGGCATTACGCCTCAAAAAACAGAAGCCTTGCCTGTTGAGGATAATAAAGAATCTTTTATGCAAATGATGCGCCAACATATCCTCTTTAATTATCGTCTATGGATGGTATGTATTGCGAATTTCTTTGTTTATTTCGTGCGTTTGGGATTGTTTTGTTGGGCACCCGTTATGATCGCACAAAGTCAAAACTGTGGGGTTGTCACAGCAGGCTGTAAAACTTCTATGATGGAAGCAGGTGGACTGCTTGGTGGACTTTTTGTTGGCTGGTTTACAGATCGCTTTATGCCAAAACGTCGCGGTATTTGTGGAGCTTATATGATGATCCTTTTAGGTATTGTTTTCTCATTCTATTGGCTCTTCCACTCCTCATTAATACAAGATCCATTTTTGTTAGCCCTCATTAATCATCCTGTTGTTGATTATACTTTTTGGTGCATAATTGGATTCTTGCTTTATGGACCACAAACCTTGGGAGGGCTTTCAGGTGCCGAATTTGGCTCCAAAAAAGCGGCAGCAGCGGCCACAGGCCTTACTGGAACGGTAGGATATATGGCTGGAAGTTTCGGCGGAATTGGCATTACCTTCATCAATAAATTGTGGGGTTGGAATGCCGTTCTTTTGTCTTTCGTCTTTGCTTCCTTTATCGGAGGATTTTTCTTCGCACTTACCGCCTCCAACAAAAAGCGTCGTAGAGCTTGAGAATTTATTGATGTTTTTTAAGTTTAGGCTTGTCGAAATGTTGGATACGTTGCATAGTTAATTTATACTTATGTTAAAAACGATTTCAAGGTGTGTTGGCTTCTGGTTGTTGTGTATGCTTACACCTGCGCTTGTCCGAAGCGTACCTTCACTTTCTTCGGATTTGCCAATAGAATACGATACAAAGCGCAATTGTTCGTTGGCTTCTGGTAATGCCGAATTTTTAAATGATTCTTTATGTTTACAGGCTGATCGTATCTACTTTTTTTCAGAAAACGCGAAAGCTTTAGCGGAAGGTAATGTACGGGTAACGACAGAGTCTTTGCGCTTGCTAACACCCTCTGGAGCTTATTGGAACACCGATAAACGTTTGGAATCAGATACGTTTCGCTTGGAGATTTTGGGACATGGTGTTGAAGGACAAAATCTAAAAGGTACTACAGACCATTTAACCGCCGATAAGGTTGCTATTCATTACAATGGAGTTCAAAATGATATAGCGGGTGTTCATATTACAGCTCGTAAAGGCGAACTTCATACTGGTAAATATTTTGAATTGTGGGATGCGGTTTTTCATGTAGGAGCTGTTCCTCTTTATTATACGCCTTATTATCGTCATGATTTCAATGAATCTGTCTTACGCTGGAAAGCCGATTGTGGATTGATTCATCGTGATAAAGAAATGGGGCGTTACTTACGAAATGATTTAATGTTTAATTTAGGATGGCCCATTAAACCTGGAATTATGTTCGACTATTATCGAAAGCGTGATTTTTTGGTGGGGGGTATACTTGAGTATAACAAACCTTCTGGCAAAGGTTATTTTAAGGCTGCTCGAATCCATGATGGAGATTTAGATACCTATAAGAGGAGTAATCCTAATGCCAAAAATAATCGTTTTTTTGCGGAATGGCGCCATCAAGGCCAATTGAGCGAAGCTACAGATCTTTTAGTGCAAATGGAATGGATGAAGGATAAGGATGTGATTAAGCATTTTCGTCCCGATGAAAATGATGCGACACGTCAACATCCAGACAATTTTGCTGAAATTTCTCATCGTACGGACAATACCGTTACGAGTGGTTTGATGCGTTACCGTTTTAATCATTTTCAACATATTCAAGAGCGTTTACCTGAATTGCATTTTAGCTATTTGCCATCTCCTTTATTCGATACGCCGTTTTACTATCAATACGGCTTGGGAATGAGTCATCTTAGAGAAAAACCTTTGGATGCAACCATTTCAGAGAAAGAATTGAAGCGTTTGGATGCCTATGCAGGCTTGACAGTTCCTTTGGATTTAGCCTCGTGGTGCACATTTACGCCTGTTGTAAATGCACGTATGGCACATTATTGGGGACTTAATCAATCGCCTCATTATAGCGATTATACAAAAGCTTTATGGCAATTTGGATTTGACTTAAGATTTAGAGCCTATGGTGACTATATTTACGAAAACGAGTATTGGAACATTCACAATTTTAGGCATTTATTACAGCCTGTTATTCAATATCGTTATTTGCCGCATGGGCATCGTGGACAAGAAGCTATTCCTGCAATTGATCGAGAAGCTCAAGATGGAAATAAAGTTTCTTTGCATGAAATAGACCTTTTAAATCGTCGCGATATTGATGATTTAAACGATATGCATTTAGTGCGTTTAGGGCTCGAAAATTTCTTGTATACGAATTATGCAACTGGGCAAGCCAAACAATGGCTACATTGCAATCTTTATCAAGATGTGCGTTTAGATAAAGAACAAAACCAGCGTAAATTGGCAGATACGTTTTTTGATTTTGAATGGAGTCCAGCTTCTTTCTTTTCATTTAATCAGTTTTTGCGGATGGATCCTAACGAAAAACGTCTTCGAGAATCCAATACCTCTGTTTCTTTTTCTGAAAATGACTTGTGGAAAATTATATTGAGTCATTCTTATACTCAAAGTCATACGAATCCAGACAATCAGCATTCGGTAAAGGTTTCGTATCGTATAAATTCTACGAATGTCATTTCTGCAGCGCTTTCGATTGATGCACATAAGCCAGATCTCATTCGTCAAACCTACACGTGGTCTACAATTGTTGCAAAAACATGGAATTTTGATGTAGAATTTAAGTGGTGCAAACGTCAGCGGCCTGTTACGAGCCCTAAAGAACATTGGCA
Organism: Opitutales bacterium; assembly: GCA_046881885.1. Taxonomy (GTDB): domain Bacteria; phylum Verrucomicrobiota; class Verrucomicrobiia; order Opitutales; family UBA9783; genus JBKSMP01. Next base: position 2,464 of record JBKSMP010000002.1, on the reverse strand, counting down.
GATACGCTTTATTTTAACGTTTAAGGAGTGGTAAACCATGAAATTACCTGAAACTATAATACACTCAACTTTTATTAGTCGGACCTTATTGTCAGCTAACGAAGATGAACGTAGTGTTTATCTTATAAAATTGTCCTTGCCTGAGGATGTTCAATACCACTTTGAACCGGGTGATATCGTCTTTGTTTATCCAGAAAATAATCCTGACTTAGTTGCGCGTACCTTATCGCTACTTCAGGTACAAGCAGATGCAAATATTGAGGATGCAGATGGGCAAAGGTATTCCCTAGAAGAAGCGCTTTCAAAACATTACGAATTACGTCTAAAATCGAGCCTTTTGGAGCAGTTTCCAGAAGAGAAATGTGACGATTTTTGGTTTTGTTTGGAGGGGTTACGCACACAAAAAGGAGCCAGTTTTGAAGCAAAAGATGTGCTTTCTTGGTTAAGGCCGATGCGTCCAAGAGCTTATTCGATTGCATCTGCGAAAGTTCAATTGCCAAACGCTGTAGAATTGGTTGTAGGTTTAGCAAGTTTTTCAGGTTCTGATGGTGAAATTTGCGAAGGTTTATCGAGTGGATTCCTTTGTCGTAGACTTCAAGCAGGACAAGCTCTAAATATTTACATAAAACCTTCTAAATTCCGTTTGCCCGAAGATTCAGATCTTCCCGTTATTATGGTAGGGCCAGGAACAGGAATTGCTCCATTTAAAGCCTTTTTGGAGTATAGAGCCATGACAAAGGCGACAGGGGCTAATTGGTTGTTTTGTGGAGGACGCCATCGAGCCAATGACTTTGTTTTGAAAACTTTTCTAGAAGAGCTCCAAGAACGGAAGGTATTAACGCGTATAGATACGGCTTTTTCGCGCGATCAAGACTACAAAATTTACGTACAAGATCGCATGCGAGAAAATAGTAAGCTTCTTTGGGAATGGTTTCAGCAAGGGGCTTATTTCTATATTTGTGGGGATGCGAAACATATGGCAAAAGATGTAGAAGCAGCACTTTTAGATATTATCCAAAAAGAAGGACAACTGTCTTTAGAGGATGCTCAGCAATATTTGAAGGATTTACGATTAGCAGGCCGTTACCAGAAAGATGTCTACTAAAGCTTATTGTATTTACAATACGACAGAAGGTGACTTGAATTTGTTATACTGGGGGAATTTTTCCGCTCCAGATGCGTTTTTTGCGCTAAAATTAGCCGATAGAACAATTGCTTTTGTTTCCGAATTAGAATACAGCCGCTGCCAACAAACGAGCTGCTTTAATGAAGTTTATTTATTGTCTGAAATTCGAAAAGAATTACGAACCTTGTGCCCAGAAAAAGCTTATTGGCCAGCTTTTTTTCAGTTTTTACAGAAAAAATATAAGGTGGATCAATTTGTTGTTCCTAATGATTTTCCGGCTTTTATTTATGCGCAAATTGCCTCAGAGGTTTCGATAAATTTTAATAAAGACTTCTTTGAGACGCAACGTGCGATAAAGACAAATTCGGAAATTGCTGAGATACAGAAAGCTTGTGAATTAACGGCTAAAGGAATCGATTTTGCAAAAAATATTCTTCGTCAAAGCCAGATTAAGGATCAGCTTTTGTACTATGAAGGCCAAATTTTGACTTCAGAATCGTTACGTAGTAGACTTGAAGCTTACTGTTTGTCGCTTGGAGGATATGCTACGGATACGATTATTTGTGGTGGTTTGGACGCCAGCAATCCGCATGCAAGAGGTAAGGGCCCTTTACATGCAAATGAGCTTATTGTTATTGACTTTTTTCCAAGGTTACAAGCTTCACATTTTTACGGAGATATGACGCGTACTGTCCTTAAAGGAAAGGCAAACGCTCAACAAGAACATTTGTATAATTGTGTGCTTGAATGCCAGCAGGAAATTATTACTAAAATCTGTCCAGGCGTTTATACGAATGATTTGATGCAGTTTGCGCTAGATTTCTTTGAAAAAGCAGGCTATGGCCTAAAAACATCTCCAAATGCTTGTGAAGGATTTATTCATAGTCTTGGACATGGTCTTGGCTTGGATTTGCATGAATATCCATCTGTTTCGCACACGCCTGTAAAACTGCAATCCGGTATGGTTATCACCATTGAACCCGGTTTGTATTTTAAAGAGCTTGGTAGCATCCGCATAGAAGACGATGTTTTAGTTACGCCTAACGGTTACCAAGTTCTTTCTAAATGTGATTATTCGTTAAATTTGGAGTAAAAACGTCTTTTTGCTCTTGTCCGAAAATTCTCTTTTACTGCCAAAAGCTGAAGACCGACATAAGGTTAGTTAAAGATTGAAACGCAAAATAGATAGTCTAGGAATTCTTTTGCATAAAATAATTGCGTTCTTGCATGGAAAATTTCTTTACAAGCAATTTTAATTTTAATAGAATTAAAATAGTGATGACACTCAAAATGAAGGTGCGAAAAACACTAAAAACTAGGGAGGCTTCGAGTCGCCCC
>JBKSMP010000001.1:0-12020 GCA_046881885.1 Opitutales bacterium | reverse complement strand
CAAGAAACGGCAACAACTAACAATGAAGTAAAAGAGAAACCTACAATAGCAAACGAAGAATTAAAAGTACAAGTGATTCCTGATTGGGATGCTTTTTACGAAAGAAATGGTTTTGTGATTCAAAAAGGTATGGATCAGTATGTTATAGAATATCCTATTCGTTTAATGTATGTTTCTTTTCTAGGAGATGTAAATAAAAATTCTAAGAAAGAGCTTAATCGAATTCTTGCAAAACTAAGGCCATTACATACGGACAAAGCTAAAAAACTAGGTAAAAAGCCTATTGTTTTTAAATATCAACATCTTGAATCTTTGGATGAAGTACCTATAGAAGAAACAGATGAATTTTCTGTTGAAAGTCTTCATGTTTCATATTGTCGAGATACAGATATGTTTGAAAAACTTTATAACCTATCAATTAAAAACAACAAGCCTATTGTTTTTAAAGAAGTACCTTTAGACCTTAAAGATGAAATTGAAAAAAACTATGATCTAGCTAACTGCAAAGTAAATGATTATTGTACAGATATTAAGTCTTTTGATGACTATTTGAAACTTAAAAAGTTAGGTATTGAAAATCTAAAAATTAACATTACAGCTATTAATTATGATTCAGTTCCTGCAAAAGAACTTAGAAAGCAATTATATCTATATATACGTGATAAACAAGTGCAGGGTTTACTTATGCGTAGCAACAGTGATAGTGAAGGTATTTTTGAAGCAAAAATCCCAATTGAATATTCACATTACATTAGATTAAACTCTCGATATTTCATTAGAGAAAATGGTAGGCTTATGCCTGTTTTTGATTCTCAAGACCTTGAAGATACTTTGTTTATCACAACCATTGATACTACTTATATAAAAAATGCAACTTGCAATACCTTGTTTTATGTTAGTCCAGGAAGGGATGATATTGGCGAAAACGTCTCTTGTAAAACTTTTATTTATCAAGGTGTTTTGATGTATGATGGTCGACTTCTTCATATAAATATGGGAAAATTTGATTTTATTAAACATTTAGATAAAATAAGAAATTTGGAAACTATTTATTTGGGGGTTTATTCAAGGGATTTTGATGAAATCAAAAAAGGCAAGGGGTTTACTAAATACAGTGCGGAATCATTAGAACAATTCTCGAAACGATTAGCAAAGAAAAATATCTCCTTGCGCTTTTATGATAGAGAAAAATTAAATGATTATGCACAATACATAAATGGCCAGGATATCCAGCCTATAGTTGGTTACGTAAATGTAAAAAATAAACCCGAGGAACTTTCCAATGAAGAATGGGATCAGGTACTGGTTTTAAAACAAGAATTTAAAGAACTTATTAAGAAAATTCAGTCTGAAAGTATAGAAGTGCCAAAAATTGAAGGTACAAATTAAAAAGCCTCAAAACTTAAATTTTTAAAAACGATTTAATATTGTGGGGAATATCTATTCACGCCTTAAACAAAAAGATGCACCACCGTCATGTTGCACTTCCCAAGGAAGACTGATTTGAGATTTTTGCAAGCTAAAATTGGGGTTTTTCTTCAAAAAACTTGCAATAAGGCGTTCATTTTCCTCAGGATCTATCGAACATGTACTGTAAACAAGCAAGCCTTGCGGTTTTACAAATGTACTTGCTTGCGTTAACAGTTTGAGTTGAAGTTCCGGCAAAAAAGAAAAGTCTTTAGGCGTCAGGCGATGAATAACATCTGGCTTTCTTTGAATAACACCAGTATTGGAGCATGGAACATCAATGAGAACACAATCATATACAACCGGAAGCTTTTGACCCTCAAAATCGCTTTTGGTTAATTCTAGGATGTCTTTTGCCAACCAATGAACCTGCGGATACGTACGAATATTTTCTAAAAATCGTTTCATATGTTCCGAAAGATCAACAGAAACAATACATCCTGTTTGTTTTAAGATCTGTGCAATCTGAATAGTTTTTCCACCAGGTGCCGCACACAGATCCAATACTCGCACCCCCTCTCTCAATTCAAGTTGTTCAATAGGAATGCGCGTCATAGGGTCTTGAATATACGCACGACCTTGCTGGACTTGCTTAAAAACTTTTGGCCAAATATTTGTATCTTTCACACAATAAAATTGTGGCCATTGCGAAGGAATCAAGCCTTCAAATGGTTGCAACGTTCTTACATAAACGCGTGCAGGTGTTTGGTTCCACTCTAAATACTGTTGCGTATTTGCTTCTCCATAAAAGGCCTGATACCGTTCAATCAACCAATTGGGCATGTTGTAACGAATCGACAAAGGTAAATTCTGGGCTTCTGCAAAAAAAGAAGGCAATTTTCGCAAAACCGCATTGACAAACTTAACTTCCGACTTTGAAAAAACGACTTTCGAACGCTCCACCCAGCCGTTTATTAATGGTGCCATTGTTTCAAGGCGATTTTCTAAATGCCTTTGCCACAAATCTCCTGCAACTAAACGCAAAAAAGCTTTTAAAAATGGTTTAGTTGCCTTTCGCAAATTTTTCTCTAAAAAGTAATTTAATAGATATTTATGCTTAACAACATTCAAACTATAAGCCCGACAAGCCGCATAATTATTTCCTTTTTTTTCAAATGCTTTTAAATATTCATTGAGCTTCTTATCCGCATGTTCTAGCTTGATTAAAACTTGTAAGGCTTGCTGCCAAGGTTCAGTAGGTTTCATAGCTGAAAATAATTATTTTAAATTGTCATTATAAGCCATAAATAAGCAATTTCTTACTTAAAAACCATTTAAGCAAATCTTTCAATTTAATAATTATAATATTTGTTGAAATATTTAAAATTGAGCAAGAAATTTAGGTCTTGTAATAAAATTCTTGCAAAAGTAAAAATTGTTGCAAAAATGGTAAGTGTGAGTTTACCGAATATAATTACCATGTCGCGCATACCCATGTTATTCCTCATAGGAGGAGTGTTTTATGCGTCATGGCCGGGAGCGAAGACTTTGGCATTTATCTTATATGTTTTGGCGGGTATAACAGACTGGCTAGATGGGTATTTAGCTCGAAAATATCATCAAATTTCAGATTTTGGCAAATTGATGGATGCCCTGAATGATAAAATTTTTACCGTTAGTATTTTTCTTATTCTTGCTGGAAAAAATCTAATTCCAACTTGGGGGATTTTTTGCGCGATCGTTATTGTGTGTCGAGAGTTTTTTATTACAGGTTTACGTACACTTATTGCAACTTCGGGTACTGTAATGGCTGCCGAAAGGCTTGGTAAGGTCAAAACGGTTTTGCAAATCGTTCTTTTAGGTTCGTTTTTTTTGATAGAAATGTTGCGGATTGATGGGCAAAGTTGGTGTCCGAATGGCCTTATTATGGCTTTAACCTATATCAATTATGCTAATTTTATTTTAACAACAGTGCTCACAGCTTATTCAGGTATTAGCTACTTAATAAAATATCATCGTTTTTTATAAAAACATTTGACCTTTTTTTTATTTTTAGATATAATATTTACATGCAAGACGTTCAAGAGTGGTTAAATCAATTAGCCAAAGAGCTTAATTTGGGTGAAGCTTTGGTTTTGGATGATAAGAATCAGTGTTTTTTGATGTTTGATGAGAATATGCTCGTTGAAATGGAATTTAGAACGAATGAAAAAACGTTTAGTCTTAAATCGAATTTGGGGAATATAAACGAAGCAAAAGTAAAGAAAATTTATCCTAAGTTATTGGAGGCCAATGCTCAATGGCAGGAGACAAATGGTGCTACCTTAGGGCTTCAACAATACAGTGAGAAGGTATTATTAACGCAAAACATGCCTACTGAATCCTGTGATTACCATTTGTTTTACCAAGCTTTGGAAAATTTTGTAAATACAATCGAGTATTGGATCAAAAAACTGAAAGAGCTTCAAGAAGGTTCTTCTAGACAAGAAAATCCAGTATTTTCAGGTATGCGAATTTAAAACCTTTAATTATTAACAAATCGTCCGATTTAAATTATTATGAGCCATTTACAAAAAAATCTACAAGGAGTGCTTACCGCGCTCGTAACACCATTTTTTGAGGGAAAAGTTGATTATACATCGTTAGAGAAATTGGTCGAATATCAGTTGAACGAAGGTATTCAAGGGCTTGTTCTTTTAGGAACGACCGGTGAAAATTCTACCTTAACGGATGAAGAACGTAAGCAGCTTTTGGAATTTCTTATAAAGCAAATTAATCATCGTATTCCGGTATGGATTGGTACGGGATCTAATTGTACGCAAAAAGCCATACAAATGACGCAGGAAGCGGCTGATTTAGGTGCTGATGGAGCTTTGATTGTAACTCCTTATTACAATCGTCCGACACAAAATGGGCTTTATTTACATTATGAAGCGATTGCACAAGCGACAAATTTGTCGATTTGTTTGTATTCTATTCCGACGCGTTGTGGTGTGGAAATAGATGTGGATACAGTATGTAGATTGCGTCGTGAATATAAGCATATTGTTGGGATTAAAGAAGCTGGAGGATCCTGTAATCGCGTTTCGCAGTTGCTGAAGGATAGTGATAGTGAATTTAAGATTCTAGGTGGTGATGATGCCTTAGCGCTCCCATTTTTCGCATTAGGTGCTCAAGGCCTAATCAGTGTTGCTTCTAATTGGATTGTTAAGCCTTTGGTTAAAATGTATCAAGCAGCTGCACAAAATGATCTAGAAGAAGCTTCGAATATTAATCGTAAGTTTTATCCACTATTCCGTGCGCTTACTATTGAAACCAATCCAGTTCCGATCAAGCAATTTTTGTATCAAGCGGGTATTATTCGAAGTCCAGAAGTACGTTTGCCATTATGTCCCTTGTCTGACAAGAGCTTGACAGTTGTCAACAAGGTGTTTGAATCATTGCATGGAGATTGTTAAGGCAGATGTTATTATTTCTGGCTGGAGTGGAAAAATGGGGCAAGCCTTGCGAGCCTTGCTTCCTCAGCATTTTTCAGGAAAAGTCGTTGATGCAAATGAGTTAGATCGCTATTCTCTAAGTTCATCTAAGGTTTGGATCGATTTTTCACATGCGTCTGCTTTTGACAAATGGATTGCTCTTATTGCACAACAGCAATGTCCGCTTGTGATGGGGACAACAGGATTGAATGAGCAACAGTTGCGGCAATTACGGGATTTGTCGCAAGGTCAAGCTGTGCTTTATGATGCTAATTTTTCTGAAGGTATCCATATTGTGCGTCAGATCCTTAAAAGCTTGCCGGATGTTTCGGCCTTTGATTGCCAGATCTTAGAAGTGCATCACAAGAGCAAAAAAGACAGTCCTAGTGGTACGGCAAACGTATTGATGAAGGATTTAAGTGATAAGACGCAACAAAGCGTTCCGATTTCATCTGTACGAGCAGGAGGTATTCGAGGAGAACATACGATTGTTTTGGCTGGCAATAATGAACAAATTACCTTAAAACATGAAGTATGGGATCGTTCAGTTTTTGCAGAAGGTGCACTCAAAGCAGCTCAATGGTTGTTGCAACAATCGCATGGATTTTTTAATTTTAATTCAGTTTTACAGTCATGATTGCTTTTATTGAAGGGATTGTAGAAGAAATAGGTACGAGTGAGCTTATCGTTAATGTTAACGGTATTGGCTACGAAGTTTTTACAGCACATCCAGAGCGGTTTGAATTTGCACAATCGTATCGTTTATACACATATGCGGTTTATCGTGAAGATAATCAACAACTCTATGGGTTTAAAGAACTTGAACAGCGTAATTTCTTTAAATTGTTGGTTGAAAAAGTCAATGGCGTGGGACCTAAATTGGCCCTTACGATGTTAGGCTTTTTTTCTATGCAAGATTTGTGTACGATCGTTTTAATGAACGATGCAGATGCTTTGGCAAAATGTCCAGGGATTGGCAAGAAAACAGCTCAGCGGCTTATTTTGGAGTTACAAGATCATTTAAAAAAGGGTGTTTCTGTAAACCCTGTAAAGACGGTTGTTTCTTCAGCCCATATGGATGCTGTAGAAGCTCTTTCTGTGTTGGGATATGCGCGTAAGCAAGCTGAAAACCTTATTGATGCGATAAAGCCTCATTTGAACCCAGATGATACTGTTGAAACCATCCTTAAAAAAGTTTTTTCAAAGTCCATGCGTTAAAAATGGCAATCATAATAATAACTTTCCGCTTGACGTTTTTAGGTGGAATGCGCATGATAATTGGCATTTGCCCGATGGTGTAACGGTAGCACGAAAGATTCTGGCTCTTTTTGTCGAGGTTCGAATCCTTGTCGGGCAGCCATTTTTAATAGAAATGGGGTAAAAAGGTGTTTAAAATTCTTGTTAAAAAGTGTAGCCTTATTTAAAAAAGTCGTCAGAATAAATAGTAAAGTATTTGTATGTTTCGTAATTTATTAAAACGTTTTGTAGGTCGTCATTATAAAAAATTTTATAAGGAATGTTTGCCTATTGTAGAAAAAATCAACGCGATTGAAGAACAATTTAAGACTTTGTCCAATGAGGAGTTGCAGGCTAAAACAGAACAATTTAAGCAGCGCTATGCTCAAGGGGAGTCGTTGGATGCATTATTACCAGAAGCGTTTGCAACTGTTAAAAATGCTGCACGGCGTTTAGTGGGTACTCAGGCAGAAGTTTGTGGGCATGTGCTTACTTGGGATATGATCCACTACGATGTTCAGTTGATTGGCGGTATTGCTTTACATCGCGGCTATATTGCTGAAATGGCTACTGGTGAAGGTAAAACCCTGGTTGCTACTTTGCCACTTTATTTAAATGCACTTTCCGGTAAAAACTGTCAATTGGTTACCGTTAATGATTATTTGGCACGGCGTGACTCTACTTGGATGGGGCATTTATTTAATTTCCTTGGACTTACAGTGGGTTGTATTCAACACGATATGGATCCAAGCGAGCGCCAGGAAGCTTATCGTAAGGATATTACTTATGGAACAGCTTCTGAGTTTGGTTTCGATTATTTAAGAGACAATGGCATGGCTTTGCGCGCCGAAGATCAGGTGCAACGTGACCATTATTATTGCATCGTCGATGAAGTAGACTCTATCCTTATCGATGAAGCGCGTACGCCGCTTATTATTTCGGGGGTTGAGGAAGACGATGATTCCGGCGCATTATTCCTGCAATTAAAAATGGGAGTTCAACGTATTTATCGCTTGCAGAACAATTTGTGTGCAGAATTGATGGAACAAGCAAAACCTTTGTTGGCTCCTGAATCAAAAGCTGAGGATTTAGAAAAAGGTTTGGAGAAACTCTATCAAATTAAGTTAGGGAATCCTAAAAACCGCTTATTAATGCATGTTTTAGAAGAAGGTCGTGTCCGTAGAGCGTTTGATAAATTTGAAACGCAGATGGCGGCAGATTTTAATCGCGATCGTGCCTATAAGCTTAAGGAAGAGCTTTATTATACTATTGAAGAGCAACACCATCAGGCCGACCTTACCGAAAAAGGTCGTAATACCTTGAAGCCCAATGAGCCTGATGCGTTTACTTTGCCGGATTTGCCAACGATTTTCAGTGAAATTGAAGGAGATGCAGAGTTGTCGCCTCAACAAAAGCAAGGTAGGCGCCAAGAGGCAGAGAATTTGTTTAATGCCCGTAGTTCAACGATTCATTGTTTGAGTCAATTATTACGTGCTTATACGCTTTACCAAAGAGATGATCAGTATGTGGTCATGGACGGTAAGGTGATCATTATTGACGAAAATACGGGACGTGCAATGCCAGGAAGACGTTGGAGTGATGGTCTGCATCAAGCAGTCGAGGCTAAAGAAGGTATTATGCCAGAAAAAGAATCCAAGACTTATGCTACCATTACCTTGCAAAATTATTTCCGTATGTACGAGAAGTTGGCTGGTATGACCGGTACAGCAGAGACGGAAGCACAGGAATTTTTCGATATTTATCGCTTAAAAGTTATGGCGATTCCGACGCATCGTCCTTGCATTCGTATTGACGATAATGACGTTATTTATAAAACGCGTCGCGCAAAATATAAAGCTGTCATCAAGGATATTGAGGAGGCTTATAAGAAAGGTCAGCCGGTTTTGGTTGGAACGACTTCCGTTGAAGCTTCTGAGATTTTGAGCAAAATGCTAAAAGGAGCTAAAGTTCCACATAATGTTCTAAATGCGAAGTATCACCAGCAGGAAGCCGAAATTGTTGCGCAAGCAGGTCAGGAAAAGGCTGTTACGATTGCAACAAATATGGCGGGGCGTGGTACCGATATTAAGCTTGGTGAAGGTGTTGCGGATTTAGGTGGATTGCTCGTATTGGGTACAGAACGCCATGAATCACGTCGTATTGATCGTCAGTTACGTGGTCGTTGTTCACGTCAAGGTGATCCTGGACATTCCAAATTCTTTATTTCTTTGGAAGACGATTTGATGCGTTTATTTGCAACATCGGGACGTATTGGAGCATTTTTGGAGCGTTCTATGGCAGAAGATGAAGAGTTAACGCATCCATTTTTGAATCATTCAATTCAATCGGCCCAGAAAAAGGTTGAGCAACGTAATTATTCGATTCGTAAGCGCTTATTGCAATATGATGATGTGCTTAATCGTCAGCGTGAAATTATTTATAGTTTGCGCAATGAGACCTTGAGAACAGAAAAGCCTATTGAGCTTGTTTGGGACCTTATCGAGGAGGAAATTGATAATCGATTGACGGCATTGGATGATGGAAAAAATATCATTAATCGTAATGATGTGCTTATTAATCTCGTCAGTTGGCTTAATTTACAATTTCCACTTTTTTTGGAGGTTGAGGCTTTGAAAAACAAGTCTAAGCAAGATCTGAAAGCCGAGATTTTAGAAAAATTGCATTCCTATTATGAAGCTAAGCAATCGATAGAGGGTGAAGAAATTTCGCAGCAAATTGCGCGTTGGGTACTTTTGCGCGCTATCGATCGGAATTGGCAAAACCAATTGACTGAGATGGAGGATTTGCGTCAAAGTATCGGTTTGCGTGGTTATGGGCAAAAAGATCCGTTGATTGAGTACAAGACCGAAGCGTATCATTTCTTTGAGTCGATGGTAGCTCAAATGCGACAAGACGTTTGTTTTCAATTGTTCCGTTCTTCGACGCAGCCAGAAAATATAGATGCGCTTATCCAAAAAATTAGTCAGCGTATCCATTTTTCGAGTTCTGAAGAGGTGACGGATATTGGTACAGCTAAGCCCAAACCTGTAGAATTGCCGAAGCCTGTTAAGCGCGATTTGCCGAAGGTAGGTCGTAATGATGTTTGTCCGTGTGGCAGTGGTAAAAAATTCAAAAAATGCTGCGGAAAAGATTTGGAGGATTAATTTCTTTTAAATCTTGAAACTTGGCGATGGATTTTATCGGTATCGATTACGGTAGTAAAAGCGTGGGATTAAGCTGGGGCTCGGATGATTTGCAGATCGCAGTTCCATTAAAATCCCTATCTCTAGAACCTATTGATCAATTTTTTGCACAATTAAAACAAATTGTTTTCGAGAAAGGCTGCCAAGGTTTTGTGATTGGTTTTCCACTGCATTTAGACGGAACTATCGGTAAACGCGCCCAAGAAGTTAACGTTTTTGCTGAAAAATTAAGAAACTTTTTTCAATTACCTATTTACTTCCAAGATGAACGTTTTTCAACCCAATCTGCTGAAGGTCTAATGGGCTTTTCTGCGAAAAAAACTGCTCAAAAAACAAAAAAAGCAAAGCAAAAAGGTATTATTGATGCCCAAGCAGCCGCAATTATTTTGCAGGATTTTTTAGATGGTAGGGTGTAGCTGTATTTGTGATTGTTTTTTATTGGAAGATGTTCAGATGAAGACGTTTTGGATAAAGCTGTAGATAAGTTTTTGGAATGAGAGGGTATCGTAGAGTTAGATGACTTGCGAGGATTTGGGTGATTGTTTTTCTCGAATTATTCTTTTAGTTGCAATTTAATTGTGAATACAAAGGGAAGCTAATAGCTTCCCTTTGATATAATCCATGAAGTTTGCTTATTTTTGTGTACGACGTGTTACTCTTATTTGACGTGTTATTTTTTCTGGTGTATCTTTACCGTGAACATGGTAAGTCAATAATTGTCCTTTAGTTTTTTGACCCTCAAAATCGAAGAAAATTTCTTGAGATTCGTGAGAACCGTGTTGATAAGGGGTTCCTGATATTTCGACATTATTCTCTTTAACAAAGCCATTCCAATCTTTTTCCGACTCAAAATCGATAGTAATTACTTCTAGTTCATCAAAATCCTTTTCCATATCTTCTCCAAATTTAGCATCCAAATCCTTTAGGGTTATAGGTGTGGGTGCTTGTTTCATTTGCTTTTGGGATGGTTGTGTTGGGATCTCTTGAGTGAAGCGAGCTGCCTTTCGACCATTTTGGGGTGCTTGTTTTTGTTGTTTAGTTTTCTTTCTTTTGCTTTTTAGGTTCTTTTTGGAAACTTGTTTTTGCTTACTTTCTTTTTGAGTACAAGATTCTTCTTGTGTGTTTTCCTTTGAAAAGATTTTAAGTTTAAGCGTATCTTCTTTTATTATATTAATATCTTCCAATATATGTGGAATAGTTTTTTGGGTTGAGTTCCATGCATAAATGGGATTTTTGTATAATGAAGCTATTTTCATTATCTCATTATAGTTATTTGTGAATATCGATAAGATGTCTTTTAGAGGAGAAAATAGTTTTAATTCGTCAAGATCTATATCTGCAATGTTGATTTCATTAAAAGTTGTTTGCAATTCCGTCATACATTCTACAAAAGTGTTTCCTAAATATACATGGTTTTGTAGTAAGAAAACTTCTTGTTTTTCTTGGTATTGTTTAAAAAATTGTTCCCAGATATTTAGTAGCTGTATTGGTTTTTTTGTAAAATGTTCTTGTTTTAATGGTTTGAAGAATTCCATGGAAACCTTATTGCACAAGAGATCTATTTCTTCTTGAAATAATGGATTTTGAGTGTATAAATTTTTTTTGTTTTTATTTATCCATTCGAAAAATTTTTTTTGTTCTTGTTCTGAAGTAATGTTTTTTTCTAAAAGATTATTCCAAATGTTGCACAAAAATTGTGTTGGTTTAGAGTTAAAGGTATCGGCAAACATTTGTAGGGTGTTTTCTGCACCGATTTCTTTTAAACCTTCTAGTAGGTTTGATATAAAAAGATCGTACGATCGCAAGTAGGCTTTTGAGATAAATTTAGAGCTATTATCTTTCAATAAGATATTTACTATATCCTTGATGCATTCAATTATTTCAGTGTTTTCAGCCTTTTTTATGAGATTGATGATTGAGTTGATAGATTTTTCATTTAAATCCATAAGAATAAACTCTTGTGTTTCAATAAATGTGTCTATTGCGAAAATGCTTTCAAATCCATCTATTAGCTGAAAAAAATAATACTTTAAGTATGGTAAAAAAAGTTTAAAACAATAGTGTGTGTCACTCGAAGTTAATGCTTTGAAATCTTCAATGGATTTTTTACGCCAAGCTTCACAGTACTCAATTATATGTTTATTTAGAATAGCCTGAATGTTTGTAATTGTATAACCTTTTTGCTGATTCTGTTGTTTATTACGGATTTCTTTTAGCAGATTCTCATATTCTTGTTTTATTGCTTGTGTGTTTGGAAGTGCGTTAAAACCTTGCATCAATTTGTCAACAGAAGGTGGTATCTTTATTTTAGAGGAAATTTGTATCACTTCTTGGGTCGTTTCTTGAGGTAACCGCAACGTTCCTGGATTTGGCTTACTTCCAAATAAAGAAGTGCTTATGAGTGTGGTTGTTAGTAACGATGATTTAAACTTAGTAATTTTCATATATAGCGGTGAAGTCTTTTTATTTATTTTAAAAAGTCAAGCTTTATTTATTGTTTTTATAAAAGATTTCAATTAAAAAGTTAAGGTGGTTTTTGTTTATGGGTTAGTAGGAGGGGCAATGATCGTGCCAAGATTAGGGATAAAGGGGGCAAAATTAAAAAAGTTATAGGGAAAAAATAAAGATGTGAAAAAAATCAAAAAAGTAAAAAAGGATATTGACAGTGTTGAAAAAAGTATTTCTTATGGTTTATAGA